>LGFT01000084.1 GCA_001509375.1 Methanothrix harundinacea
ATCGTAGTCATAGCCGTACACTTCAAGAACGCCTTCCGCGGCGCTGACCAGGACCTGGCCACCGTCGACGGCATCTGGCAGATCTCCGACACCGTAACCAACGTGGAGGAGGACACCGAGTACGACAAGATGACGATCCAGTCCGTCAACGCCGACACCAAGAAGATCACGATGAACAACGAGGACAACAAGATCACCCTCAACAAGAACAAGGACCAGGTTCTGATGGAGAACGTCAGGATCAAGACCGCTGATCAGGACACCATCTCCGCTGAGGAGCCCCTGCGGTTCTACATCTACAAGGAGGCGACTATAGAGGCTGAGGAGGAAGAGGAGCCCGCTCCCGAGCCCGTCGCGGCCCCTGAGCCTGTAGTCGAGGAGCCCGCCGCCGAGGAGCCTGCAGCTGAGGAACCTGCAGCTGAGACGATAGTTTTATGCCGTTACCGACCGCTACGGTCCCATGAGGTCGAGAGATGAAGACGGCACTTGAGGTCGTTTTATTCGGGGTCACATTTTTGGCGGCGATTTCTGCGGCCGGATCAGCCTTCGAGATTAGGGGTCCCGTGGCCGAGGTCTTCGACGGAGCGACTTACTCCTGGGGCTCTCAGGATTTCCCCGGATTCTTTTACGACCTCGACGACGATCTTGGCGACGAGAGACTGACCCTTTCGATCACCGGCGGGGTCATCGAGGGTTCAGGAGCGGTTTACACCTGCAGGGCCCAAGAGGAGATGATAGAATTTTCGGGCTGGGGAAGCCGCTGGACCATCAGCTTTTTGGGCGAGAAGTATTTTGCAGGTTATTCCGGAGGGCATCTTTTCGAGGAGTCCGAACGCGAGGTGCTCTTCCGGGACGAGCGGATCGCCGAAGTCCTCGTCGACGACGACGAGGAGACGACGATCCATAGAGATGTTCCTCTGAGGCTCAGGGAGGGGTACAAGCTGGTGGTCGAGGAGGTCGACCCCAAGGGTGAGAAGGTCTCCCTCGTTCTTTTCAGGGATGGTGTCAGGGTGGACTCGGCGGTCGTCGAACCATCGAACGAGAGAGCGACGTTGGCAGACGCCACCTACCTATACAAAAGGCCCGTTGGGGGAAAGGACGTGGTTTTCATGGCGGTCCACTTCAAAAACGCCTTCTTGAGGGGTGAGGACTACCTTGTAACCGTCGACGGTCTGTGGCAGATCTCAGAGGATCTGATCAGCATCAAGGAGGGTGACGAGTGGGACGAGATGATCGTCAGCGACTTGGACCTCGACGAGATGACCATCACCATGACGAGCGAGGACCGAACGATCAGCTTCACCCGAGGCAGGTCCCGGCACCTTATGGGCGATATCGGGATCAGAACCGCCGATCAGGATGAAGTCAACAACTCCATAAACGCCACCACAGGAAGGCCCGAAGATCCCCTGAGGTTCTGGATCTATAGAGAGGTCGAAGATCCCGGCATCCGCGAGTTGAGAGGCCGTATCGGAGAGGTCATCGACGGCTCTACCTGGACGTGGAACTCCACCAATTTCGCTGGCTTCTATTACGACCTGGACGAGGGGCTGGGAGACGAGTCCCTGATCCTCAAGATCCCAGGAGATCGGCTGGAGGAGGGTGCCGGTGCGGCATACGTCGCGCGGGCCCAGAGGAAGGGGATGGAGTTTGAGGAGTGGGGCGACCAGTGGACGATATCATTCCTTGGAGAGGCACATTTTGCAGGATACGCCAGCGGCCTTCTCAAGGATGAGTCTGAAAGCTCCAACATGCTCGCCGAGGAGCAGCTCATCAAGGTCTTAATCGACGACGACCGGAGGGAGACCTTCGACACCGACAGCCCTCTCGGCCTTGAGGACGGGTACAAGCTGGCCCTGGAGTCCGTCGACGAAAAGGGGAGAAAGGTATCTCTCGCCCTCTTCAAGGATGGGGTCAGGATGGACTCCCAGGTACTAGAGCCTTCGAAGTCAGGGGCCGATCTTTTGGATGAGACCTACGTCTACAAGAGGCGCGTCGGTGGGGCCGAAGACCTGGTCGTCATAGCCGTCCACTTCAGGAGCGCCTTTGCCACCGGCGATGATGGCTTTGCCGAGGTAGACGGCGTCTGGCAGATCTCAGACGGCGCCTCATCCGTCGAGGAGGGGGACGATCATGGGGATATGACCGTCCAGGAAGTCGATCCTCGAAATATGACCATAACCATGGCGTCTGAGGACGAGATCTTCCTCAAACCCGCCGACGATCTGCCTCTGCTGGGGGATATAAGGATCAGGACAAGAGATCAGGAGGTCAACAACTCGATCAACATCTCCACGGGACAGCCCGAAAATCCCCTCAGGTTCTACGTCTACAGAGAAGTATTTTTTCCAGAACAAGAATTATAAGGGATGATCACCACTTATTTTTAAAGATCCTTTTCCCACGATGGGTGGTGTTAGCGATGACGGAAGCCATGTTTTATGAAAAGCTGGAAGGTGGAGACGTTCGGTGCGGGCTTTGTAACCACTTCTGCCGGATAAAGCCGAATAAGAGGGGGATCTGCGGCGTCAGGGAGAACGAGAACGGTACCCTGGAAACCCTCGTCTATGGGAAGCTGATCGCCATGCACGTCGACCCTATAGAGAAGAAGCCCCTCTACCACTTCATGCCCGGCCATCTCAGCTACTCCATCGCCACCGCGGGCTGCAACTTCAGGTGCCTCCATTGCCAGAACGCCGAGATATCTCAGATGCCCTCGGAGAAGGGAATCATACCTGGAGAGGAGGTCGAGGCCGAGAGGGTGGTGGCAGAGGCCCTCGCCGCGGGCTGCAAGTCTATCGCCTACACCTATACAGAGCCGACGATTTTCTTCGAGTACGCCCTGGACGTCTCAAAGCTCGCAGTTGAGAGGGGCCTCAAGAACGTCTTCGTCAGCAACGGGTACATGAGCGAAGAGGCGACCAGGCTGATCGAACCGTATCTAGACGCCATCAACGTCGACCTCAAGGGCGACGACGAGTTTTATAAGAAGGTCTGCGGCGCGAGGCTCGACCCCGTCAAGAGGACGATCGAGCTGATGTGGAGCCTCGGGATCTGGGTCGAAGTGACGACCCTGGTGATCCCAGGCTACAACGACTCAGACCAGAAGCTTCGAGAGATCGCCGAGTTTCTGGTGGGGATCAGCCCCGAGATACCCTGGCACGTCACGGCCTTCCGCCCCACCTACAAGCTGAAAGATGCTCCCCCCACCAGCGCCAAGACGATACGGCAGGCGGCGGAGATAGGAAGGAATGCTGGCCTCTCTTACGTCTACGGAGGAAACATCCCCGGCGAGGACGAGAACACGGTCTGCCCCAGCTGCGGCGAGACGCTCGTCGAGCGGTTCAGCTTTCGGGTGGCGAGAAACGGCGTCGTTGAGGGGAAGTGCCCGAAATGCGGCGAGGGGGTAGCCGGGGTCTGGTGATCCCCAGGCCAGAATCCCACCATCGACCAATCTCCTGGCGAGACACCCGCCACGACGACCGCTTCAAAACTCCGCCCCGTTTTTGAGGCTTCAGAGGACGGCCTTCTTGAAGTTCTCAAAGCCGATCTCGTCGATGAACTCGCCGAGCCTCTTCTTCTCAGAGTTCGCCTTGTAATAGTTGATCACCTTATCGACGAGAGCGAACGCCTCGTCGTCAGAGAGAGCCTCGGCAAGAACCATTCCCAGCCTCGGCTTTCTGGCGGCGTTCCCTCCCACCAGGACCGTCCAGCCCTTGGCAGTTCCCATCAGCCCCAGATCCTTGACGGCGGGCTCGGCACAGGAGTTGGGACAGCCCGAGACCCCGATCTTGAACTTGGAGGGCATCTCCATACCGTGGTACTTCTCGTCGAGCTTAAGGCCGACGCCGACGGAGTCCTGGAGGCCTCGCTTGCAGAAGGTAGTCCCCGGACAGATCTTGACGCTCCTGACACAGAGGCCGATGGCCGCCCCCGGCTTCATCCCCAAATCCGTCCAAGCTCCATCCAAATCTTCAGGTTTCAGTCCTACGATGGCTATCCTCTGGGCCGAGGTTATCTTCAGGGCCGCTGCCTTGTACTTCTCCGCCACCTCAGCGATCTTCCTGAGGCTTGCCGGATCGATGATCCCGCCCGCGATGTGGGGGGCTATAGCATAGGTCTCCTTGTCTCTCTGGAGGATCGCTCCCTTCTCCATCAGATCTTTTGCCATTCTTTATCAACTCCTTTTGTATTTAGCCCGGTTTTTTCTCCTCGTTCCTATGGATCTTTATCTATATCAAAACTATCCAAAAATATGATCTTCATCCATCAGCCCCGACCCGAGGCCTTCCTGATCCCGAGAAGGTCCCCGAGTCCTTCGGCTCCGCCCTCTCCGCCCTCTCGATGGCCTCCTCCACCGCCTCCCTTACGATGTATCCGGCCTTGTGAAGGATGGTGTCCTTCAGCTCCGGGTCCTGGTCCATGCTGGCGGTGCAGGGATAGGCGTGGTGGGCCTCGGAGATCCTCTCCCGGAGGTCCGGCTGATCGGTCTCCAGGCCCGTCATCCTCTTCGCAACGTACCATGTGGAGCCGCAGGGTGCAGACCTGACGACGTTGGCGGCGAGGATCGTCTCTTTTCCCGGTCGGCTCTCCTGAGTTACGATCTCGATCCTCGGCTCGCCGAAGTGGGCCTTCTCCATGAAGGCGCTTATGGTGGGAGCGGCGGGATCAGGTCGGAGGGCGCAGAATGGCTTGGCGAAGGCGGCCTCGAGGCCGATCTTTCTGGCCTCCTCCGAAAGCTGGGTCCGCAACCCCAGGGGAAGTTCCTTGGGGCTTTCGGACCCGCCGATGATCCCCGAGTACCCGTTATCCTTCAGGACCGGGAGGAGGCCGAAGATTATGTCGGGGTGGACGTTGACGACGATGGCGATATCCGCCTCAGGTATTTCCTTTGGTAGGTAGGGGTCGACGTCGTCGATGAAGTCGTCGAGGGTCTCAGGGTCGGGCATCTCGATTACAGAGACTATATCCTCTGCCATGCTGTACTTTCCGGACTTGCAGAGGGTGCAGGCGTCGCCGCAGGATATGCAGAAACCTGAGAAGTTGATAAGGTTCCCGATGAGGGTTCGTCCGAACTCGCCATTGTAGAAGACCACGACCTTCATAATTCTCCTCCGGGCAGGCAGACCAGACCCCAGGCGGCCGATTCGGATTGGATCGGACCGGTCCCGTTGCGCCCACCCATGGTATACTTAAGATACCAACGTATATAGGCATGAAGGTTTCTCCAAGGATACCATGCAGGAAGGATGCACCGTCAACAGGACGGTGAAGTACATAGCCCGGAAGTGGACCCTTCTGATCCTTCTGGAACTATACAAGGGGGAGGGTCACAGAAGGCGCTTTTCAGAGCTGAAGAGCTGTCTTGTCGGGATCACCCCGAAGGTCCTCTCCGCCCGGCTTAAGGAGCTGGAAAGGGAGGGGCTCGTGGAGAACAGGTTCGAAGGCAGCTCTTTTCCCATGAGAAGCGAGTACTCCCTGACGAAGAGCGGCCTTGAGATCGTGGAGATCGTCAAGGAGATGAAGCGCTGGGCGCTCAAGTGGAAGATCACAAACATCGAGTGCAGCTGCCAGGACTGCAGCGAGTGCGTGCTGTGAATCGACGTTTTCTCCCTCTAAATCGTTTCTGGAGATTTGCTTCGCATCTTGCTGAATGTGGCGGGGATCTGCAGCGCACCTCTCAGCAAGTTGCTGGGTATTCGTTAAAAATGAACTGACGACGAAAAACGATAGCAGGGCTCCCTGTAGGAGCCCGGGACTGGGGATCAGAAGCCGCTGTTGATCCTCAAAAGCTTGACCTCTTCCCAATCCTCGCCGCCAAACCCGCCAGTCTGGTTCACGAGCTGAAGCTCGTCCTCTGAGACGACGTTAAACACCGCGGTTCCCATTATGGTCGCGTTGCCCTTGGGCACATCAACCCAGGTCACGTTCACGGTATCGCCCTCGACGGTGCCGTAGGCGACGCTGGTCCATGCAGGGTCCTCGGCCGAGTTCTCAGCGTACCACCAGATGGTATCGTTGACCTGGCGGATGTAGAAGCCTGCGCCGTCAGAGTCCCAGTCTCCAGTCAGATCAAACGCCTGCGCGGTGGTGCCGAGAAGGGCCGCCATTGCCAATGCCCAAAAGATTCTGTTCGTAGTTATTCCTCCTAAAACATTTGCTTTTCCTCTTTTATCTAATCCGATTATAATTAACGCTTTTGCTTGTAGATGTTACAAAGTATTTCAGGCAGCCGGTGCAGAACGCACAGAAACTCTGACGAACGACGATATTCTGAAGATGGATTTTCTGCGCTCCTTCCACCTCACACCGGGCGGGACAAGCTTGTCTATCTGACCACCGTAGGGTCTGATCTCCTCCCATCAGGAGACAACGGAACCCTTTGGCTTCTGGATACCAGGACAAAGAATGTGCTATCTCTCTCAGATCCCGACGAGTCGGTATTGGTCTGGGCAGTCTCTGCAGGCCACCGTCCAGACCCACCCTTTTACTGCTAAGGTCTGATGCCAAAGACGCTCCTGGCCAGATTGAACTGTTGCTGATGAGCCTTCACCATCTCCTTGAAGTTCGGCTCGGGTTCGATCTCCCCACCGATGCACACCCAGTTGTCGAGACCGCTAAAATAGGCGCGTCCTCCCAAATACTC
>LGFT01000085.1 GCA_001509375.1 Methanothrix harundinacea
CCTCGATCCTTGCAGCCTCGTCTCGTGGGGCGAGGTCGGGGTATTCGACTGCGCATGTTAAACCGAGGGGGAGGGGCGTCGTCCCCCCTCTCCAACTTTCTATCTGAGAATGATATCTTCACAACTTCAGTTGAGACCGGAAACTTAACTGAACCGCTGATGGGCCTTTTCAGCCGTCTCCAGGGGAGTTTTTAATCCGATCTAAGAGCAACTCCATCTTGGCGGATTTGGAGAGTGGCATCTTGGATCAGGATCCTTTCCGGCAGAACGATATTGAGCTTTCCATCACGGACTCATCAAAATATCAGAGCTTCATAGAGCCGGAGGTTTTGTAGTACCCGCCGAGGATGCAGGGTCCATCCTCGGGGCCGATCTGTTCGAATAGGTCGCAGGGCGTACCCCTGTAGCAGGGGAGGTCGTGGATGGTGCATACAGCGACCTCTCCGGAATGGGCGAGATGGGGACACTTTTCGCCCTTCTGTTTTTTGATCATCGAATTTCGGTCCTCGGGGTCTATGGTTCCATCCGACCTTATCGATCTCGGGTTTATTATCATCACATCGAGATGGAGGCAACAAAAGCCGCATCTTTGGCAGATCATAATCAGGCCTCCACTCATAGAGTCGATCCCTTATGAACTCATCCCCGATGAGGACGAAAACTCGATCCGGCTTACCGGAGAAGGAAGAAGAGAACCGCCCATGCCGTTATCCGCCCATGCCGTTATACGAACCGCGCGGGCTTTTCTGCCCTGCTGATGGTGATGTGATCCTTTTTTGAGATGGTGGTCACATTCTGGCCGTCGATGACGACGAGGGCCTCCTTTTCGGGGAGCTCCAGATCGACTCTTATGGTGGACTCTGCAGGCAAGACCCATGGACGGGCCGAGAGCTTGAAGGGGGCCATTGGGACGAGGACGATGGCGTCGACCCTCGGGTCGACGATGGGGCCACCAGCACTCATGGCGTAGGCGGTGGAGCCGGTGGAGGTGGCGAAGAGGAGGCCGTCGGCCCTGAGGCTCTCAAGAAGAGAGTCGTCGACAGTGATCTCAAACTCCAGCATCTTGGCGGGACTCGCGGAGAGGAGGGCGATCTCGTTCGTCGCCGGGGGCAGGGGGATACCGTTGAGATGGGTCTGAAGCCGGCTTCGCTCCATTACCTCAAAGCCGAAGAGGACCCGCTCCAGGGTTCTGACGGCGTCCTTCGGCTCCACGTCCACGAGGAAGCCTAGTGTGCCCATGTTGATCCCCAGGATGGGTTTTGGGTCCTCCATCCTCTGGATCGTCCTGAGGATCGTACCGTCCCCTCCGACGGAGACGATGAGGTCTACGTCCATATCATCTACTCGGGTCTCGGGAAATCCGATCTTTTTTGCCGTCTCCGGCTCGACGAATATTTCAGCCCTCGATCTGAACCTCTCGACGAGGTTTCTGACCATCTTGACCGACTCAGGATCTCCTCGGGAGACGAAGCCTAATCTAACCTCGACCACCCCCTATGAGGTCCAGGATCTCTCTATGGAAGACGCCGTTTGATGCCAGAAATTCGACCTTATGCCACATGTCTCCGTTAAAGCTGATCGGCTCGCCCCGGCCGTCGGTGACCATCCCCTTCGCCTCCTCGACGATGAGGCTTCCTGCAGCGACATCCACGAGCCGAAGCCCTCCCCGAAGGTCGACGAAGGCGTCGAGCCTTCCCGCGGCGACGAGGCAGAGTTCAAGAGAGGTGGACCCGAGGGTTCTGATCCGCCGGATGACGTCTCCGAGGCCGACGATGCGGCCGGTGTTGGGTCGGAGGGTATAGGCAGAGACGCTGAAGTTGCGAAGGGTCGGGGTGGTAGAGACGGTCAGGCGGGATTTGGCGCCGCCACCCTCAGTCCAGGCCCCCCGTCCCCGTTCAGCGTAGAACTTGACGGCATGGGCGAGGTCGAAGACGTAGCCGAAGCCGATGGATGGGCCGCTGATGTAGATCGATAATGAGTAGAAGGGGATGCCTGCGATGGCATTGAAAGTCCCGTCGAGGGGGTCGAGGTGGAGGAAGTACTGGGGGTTTTTCCCGATCACTCTTCTGCCCATCTCCTCAGATAAGATCGCGAAACTGACCTCCGACCTCTCAAGAACTCCGATAACCGCCTCCTCTGCCCGCCCGTCAATGTTTTTTGTGGGGGTGCCGTCGGCGCCCATATGCATCACGGTGCCACTGGTGGGGTCACCGACCATCTTCTTTATCGATTCGGAGACGGCCTCAGCGGCCGAGTTGCAGATCTCCAGAAGCTTTTCTCCCTCGGCGGAGAGGTCCATCTCTACCTGTTGGTTCATCGAGTAATACCACGACGAGATCTCTTATAAAAGTCGCCCTCCTCTGACCTTCCCCGTCGACAGTTTAGATTTCTGATCGACGTTAGATTTAAACGTGATATAGTGCAACACGTTATCACGTTACAGATGAAATACGTTATCGAATCTCGCGTGTTAAGTGCTGTCACGTCGCATATGTACAAGAATGTGCACTAATGTCAGTCATTAAGCGGAGGAAGGTTATTTGTTCGGATTGCCCTTTGAGACGACTTTCTTGGTCATCGCCGCGCCGGCGTTGATCGCCCTGGTGCTCCTCTTCTGGGCGCTCAGGTGGTGAATAGGTTGGAGTTCAACTTCGAGATGATGGCGGTAGTCGCCGTCTACTTCCTGGGGTTGGTGGCCGTGGGGGCCTGGGCCTCCCGGAAAGTTAGGACCTCGGAAGACTACATCTTAGCGGGCCGAAACCTGGGGTTCTGGGTCTTCACGATCCTGATCGTCGCCAGCATCTGCAGTGGGATGACGATCCTGGGGACGAGCGGCCTCGGGTACGTCACAGGCTGGCCGACGATATGGGAGCAGGTCTTCGTCCCCCTCAGCGCTGCGGTCTGCCTCCTCCTCTTCGGAACGAAGCTTCACGCCGTGGGGAGGGAGCGGGGGTACCTGACGGTCCAGGACTACTTTGCAGACCGGTTCTACAGCAATAACGGGATCCGGGGTTTATCGGCGGTGACGGGGATTTTGGTATCCCTCATCTACATGGTGGGCCAGTTCGTCGCCATCAGCATGGTCTTAAGCTGGCTCTTCGGGATATCCTACCACGCGGCCCTGATGATCTCTGCTCTGATCGTCACAGCCTACGTCATCATGGGGGGGCTTTACGCCGTCGCCTGGTCGAGCCTGATCCAGGGGATGATGCTGATCGTAGGGGTCCTCCTGGTGGGACCTGCGGTGATCCGCTCGGCGGGAGGGCTCTCCTCCATCAACGCCGTCCTGGCGGGGATAGATCCGAACTTCGTCCAGCCCTGGTTTCCCGACTGGTACCCGGGGGCGGCTGCGCCTTATGCGGGGTACGCCTTCGCTACGCCGATCTTTCTGGTATCCTTCTTCTTCCTCCTCTCCTTCGGCCTCGCGAGCGCTCCCCACGTAATAAACAACGTCTTTGCGGCCCGAGATGCGAAGTACTTCAAGTGGGCGCCCCTCGCCGCCTTCTCGGTCTATGTCGTTGTGATGTACCTGGTCAAGATCACGGGGTTTGCGGGAAGGGCGATGGAAACCGAGGGGCAGATCGCCCTCCCGTCAGGGGTATCCAACCCCTCGGATTACGTCTTCGTCCTGGGGGCGGAGCACGCCTTCCCCAGCATCATCAGCGTCTTAATCGGGGTGATAGTCCTCGCCGCCGTCATGTCGACGACTGATAGGCTGATGCTGACGATCGGGACCTACTTTGGGTGGGACATCTACAAGAGGTTCCTCCGCCCCGACGCTCGGGACTCGACGGTGACCTTCGTCAG
Source organism: Methanothrix harundinacea (assembly GCA_001509375.1). Lineage (GTDB taxonomy): Archaea > Halobacteriota > Methanosarcinia > Methanotrichales > Methanotrichaceae > Methanocrinis > Methanocrinis harundinacea_D. Next base: position 3,808 of record LGFT01000085.1, read on the forward strand.
CAGGGTGGCGGTGGCGGTGGCCGCAGTTCTGACTCTGATCCTGGCCTGGAGCAACCCCCCCGCGCTGCTGGCTTGGCTTATATGGATGGGGATCGGCCTGATGCTCGCCTGCTACGTGGCGCCGCTTCTTGCGGGGCTCTACTGGCGGCGGGCGACGAGAGAGGGAGCCATCTTCTCCATGGGCCTCGGCCTCCTGGGAGCCGGGGTGGCGGGGTACTGGTACCAGTTCGTCCACGTTCTACCAGTTCACTTCAGCCTCTACGGCTTTGCCCTCTCCATCCTGGCGATCGTCGTCGTCAGCCTTGCGACGGCGAAGCCCTCCGAGGAGGTTTTGGACGGGACGATGACGGGCCCCTACATCCGAAAAAGGCAGGCCCGCGGCGAAGGCGGCCCCGGCCTTAAGCGATAGGATCTAATATGACGAGGGATAAGGGTGGGCCGGTGGGCCCGTGGTCTAGGTGGTTATGACATCGCCCTTACACGGCGGGGATCACGCGTTCGAATCGCGTCGGGCCCATCAAACCCTCGTTCAAATTTTCTGTTTGGCGAATACAGAGATCTGAGCCATTTCTGAGCTACCTCTGAGCCCTCTCTGAGCCTCATCTGCATCCTATCCTCTATCGGCATCCTCACCATCCTCATCTGCTTTTCTCATCTGCTTCCTCATCTCTTCTTTCCCGACCATTTCAGGCCCTTCTGTCGACAGATTTATCGGCATAGGAGCGAGACTGGAGTCTGATTCCGATGGAGATAGCGTTGCGACCCTTCAAGAACAGAAATCTCTTCTCTAACCACTATCTTGAAAACCAGATTAAGTCTGCCCCCGAGTGGGGCCGATCCGATCACGAAGCCGCCTTCATTGAGATCAAAAAGATCTACGAGAGGGAGGCTCCCTTCGTAGGAAATCTGAGCGAGTCGCAGCTGGAGGATCGGCTCTTTCGGTCCCTCTTCGCCGTCATTCTCCCCAACTACGAGGTCCAGGGGGCGACAAAGTCCCGGGAGTATCCGGACTACGCCTTCTTCCCGGATCGGGAGGCCCGAGATCGAGCCCAGGCGAAGAAGGATACCGACTCCTTCTTTAAAGAGGCCTATGCCATCGGTGAGGTGAAGAGATGGGACGCGGAGCTTGACCGGTTCGGAAAAGACCGGCAGGACAAGAGGCGTAACCCCAGCTTTCAGATATGGCTCTACCTCCACGAGACCGAGCCTGCTTGGGGGATCCTATCCAACGGCGCGAAGTGGAGGCTTTACCGGCAGGAGAGGCCCCTGGACGTCTACTACGAGGTGGACCTTCCGGCGATCTTGGCCGAAGGCGACTGCGAGGCCTTCCGATACTTTTACTACTTCTTCCGAGAGGAGGCCTTCCTCCCCAACGAAAAAGGCGAGGTATTCCTGGAAGAGGTCCTGCGAGGCTCGGCGAACTACGCCCGGGAGATCGGGGAGAACCTGAAGGAGAACGTCTACCGGGCGATGAAGAAGGTGGCGGAGGGGTTCATAGCCTGGCGGGAGAACGGCCTCGATCCGGCGGACCCGGAGACGAGGGCGCGGGTTCAGAGGAACACCATGATCCTCCTCTACCGTTTCCTCTTCCTCCTCTACGCCGAGGGGAAGGAGCTTTTGGACCTCCGGGATGAGGTCTACGCCAGCTCTTACAGCTTCGACCGGATCAAAAAGGAGGTGGCGACTCGCCTCGACGGTCCTGCGGCCCAGGGGTTTCTGCCGATCAAGAGGTCGCTTTTGTCCGATCTCTCGGACCTATTTCGGCTGATCGACCAGGGGAGCAGAAGCCTCGGAATCGACGGAGTCATCAGCGTTCCCGCCTACAACGGCGGCCTCTTCGACCCCGAGAAGCACCCCGATCTGGCGAAGTGGACGATCGGGGACTCTTACCTGGCCGAGGCGATCGACCTCCTCTCCCGGTCCGAGGCGGCGGGCGGCGCGGGGAAAAAGGGCGGCAGCGGCAAAGGCACAGCCAGAGGCGGCGATGACGGCGCCAACGGCGGGAAGGGGTTCGTCGACTACTCGACCCTGGAGATCAGACACCTGGGCTCGATCTACGAGGGGCTTCTGGAGTACAACCTCGCCGTCGCCGACGAAGACCTGGTGGTCTCCGGCGGCAAAGATAGGAAGTGGGTCCCCCTGGCGGAGTTCAACCGCGGCAAGAAGAAGGAGAAGTCCTTCGAGGAGATCGGGGAGTTCGAGAGGGCGAAGGCTGGCGACTTATATCTCACCACCGATCGGGGGGAGAGGAAGGCGACGGGCTCCTACTACACCCCGGACTACATCGTCGACTACATCGTGGAGAAGACGGTGGGGCCGGTCGTCGAGTGGGCGAAGAGGGAGGCGGTCTCTCACTCGATCTACGGCGTGGACTTGAACGAGCTGGCGGTGGAGCTGGCGAAGGTCTCTCTCTGGCTCGTCACCATCGCCAAAGACAAGCCCCTAAGCTTCCTCGACCACCGGCTGAAGCAGGGAAACAGC
>LGFT01000030.1 GCA_001509375.1 Methanothrix harundinacea
CTAGCGCCGACTCCGATGAGTCCAGCCTCAGCGTCACCTTCGATAACGCCGTTCTGAAGATCGACATCTACGCCAAGGCCACCTGCTGCTGCGGCAGCCGCGACGGTTCCCCTTCTGTTAGAGGCCTCAATATCCTCGCCATAGGCTCTTGTGCCTCGTGCTCCGGTTCCTGCAGTCAGGGTTCCTGCGCTGATCTTGTTCTTTCCGCCATCCGCTAGAACGCCGACGCCTGCTGCCTCAGCACCTCCGCCGACGAATCCGTTCTGAAGGTCGGCGCCTGCTTCAAGGCCGCCCGCGGTCGCCGCAGCCACGACAGTTCCCCACCTGTTGGAAGCTTCGATATCCTCGCCATAGGCTCCTGTGCCTCGTGCTCCGGTTCCTGCAGCCAGGGTACCGGCGCTGATCTTGTTCTTTCTGTCGTCGGCTAGAACGCCGACGACTGCGGCCTCGGCGCCGCCAGCGATGAATTCATTATCGAGGTAGACTCCGCCAAGGCCACCTGCTGCTGCGGCAGCCGAGATTACCGGCGCTGATCTCGTTATCTCTCCCGTCGGCGAAGACTCCTATGCCTGCTGCCTCGGCGCCGCCGGCGATCCATCCATTTTCGAGTTCGACATCTACGCCCACGCCACCTGATACTGCGGCGGCACCGACAGTTCCCCTCCTGTTGGAAGCCTCTATATTCTCGCCATAGGCTCCTGTGCCTCGTGCTCCGGTTCCCGCAGCCAGGGTTCCGCAGATCTCGTTATTTCTGCCGTCGGCCTGAACGCCGACGACTGCGGCCTCAGCCTCGCCGTCGATGTAAAGGTTGCCGTTCATGTCGGCTTCGAGAACCACATTTCCGGCCCCCGCCCCCGCCCCGACGGTCCCGAGATCGCTAGTCGCCGATCGGATGTCGCCAATAGCCCAAGCGCTGTTTCCGGTTCCTGTCGCAAGGCTGCAGTCCACCTCTGAGACGCCGTCGCGGCTGTCATAAGAGGATACAGCTACTGCAGCCCCCTCGCCCTCAATATTCAAATTTGTGGGTCCGCGGTTGACGTTCATGTAACCGGCGGTCCCGAAGGCCGTCGGAAGAAATCCGACCATCTGAGTATCCTGGGAGGTAGTGATCCCATCGTCGATATCTATCGTCTGGAGGGAATCGAGGGACCCTTCCCCTACGAAAGCGTGCTGCATCGCGCTCCTTCCCTCCAGATTCCCAGTGGAGACGACGGCGCTCTCAGCAGCGCCATCTATTGATACGTCCTGGACGACGCCCAGGGCCCCGGGCGTGAGATGGGAGCTCCCGAGGGCCAGAGTATGGGTGGCGTCTCGGGCATAAATGTAGCTCGCGCCCGCGTAACCGCCACTCCCGGAATATCCCTGAACAACGTAGACTTCCCCAGGACCAACGATGCTTCGGGAGTTGTCCATGCTCAGATCTCCGCTGAAGCCAGCGGACGATTTGCCGCTGACCCCGACGCTGTCATCAACGTCGTAATAGTCCCCGATGCTCACACTTCCTCCGTCGCCATCGCTAGCTGAGAAATGCATATCGATGGCATAAGCCCCTTGGAAAATCAGAAGGCAAATTACTGATACGATTAACCGATACGATCCGGACAGAGACCTCCCTCCTTAGATTAGATCCGTATCTCAACTCCGCATTAGATAAACATTTCCACAAATTGATAAAATATTGGAAACAAGATATACAATTTATATGCTGACATATTGTATTAATAATAAATAGTAAAAATAAACAAAATCGATAGAATAAGGCCATAGTTACTTCGATCAGATTATCACCACTTATGCTGGCATAATAAATTGAACTGTATTCCAGACGGCATCTTCCCTACAAACGATCTGCAAACAATCGCCAGCCTTCAGCAATCTCTCAAAGGGAAGACCCAGTATTGAAAAGGGCACAACCGGCCTATATAATGGTCGGACAACAGAATCCCAAGATCCAATGAAATAATCATTATGTAAAATATGATGGATATAATTTTTCATTGGAACATTGAATGCAAAAAACGTTATCGAGAAAGTAGCGTGGGCGCCAAATCTCCCCTGCGTTTTAGGTGCCTCTGGGTAGAGAATGGTCCGAGATCGGATCGAGAGTAGCTGGGTGCAAGCCCCACAGTGCCGTCGGCGTTTCTTCCGTCCGGCCATCTAGGCCCATCGATGTGATCAAGACATTTGAAGTCTCGGGGTTTTGCGCCTACTTATGCTCAAAATCGTAATTCCCGGAAGAACCTATTTAGTATATTTCATCCTAATAGATCACGACGTCCTCAATAACCCAACTATGGTGAAATGATGATCGAATGCCTGAGCATGAAAGAGTGGTCCCCCTACCTCGTCGGTGCTGGGATAGGGGTCTTGAACATCCTCGCCTTCCTCCTTTCCGACAAGCCCATTGGCTGCTCCACCGCTTACACCAGGGCGAGCGGAATGATCGAGCGGCTCCTTCGTGGATCGAAGGTCAACGAGAAGGCCTACTACAGGAAGTTTGTGCCGGTCGTCGACTGGGAGGTGATGCTTTTGGCGGGGATCGTTCTCGGGGCGTTCCTTTCAGCGAACCTATCGGGAGAGTTCCGGCCCGAAATGGTCCCAGCCCTCTGGAGGGAAAGGTTCGGCTCCGATCCGTTTCTGAGGATCGCCGTCGCCTTCGCTGGGGGCGTCCTCCTCGGCCTTGGCGCCCGGTGGGCAGGAGGCTGCACCAGCGGCCACGGAATCAGCGGGACGACCCAGCTCGCCGCCAGCTCCTGGCTTGCAGTGATCTGCTTCTTCATCGGCGGAATCGCTACGGCGATGATCCTCTTCGGGGCTGGAGGGTGATGGAGGTGATTGATTCGATGCTCGAAAGCTTGCGCTCTAACCATCGGGTACAGCTCGCCATCGGCCTTTTCATTGGTATCATCTTCGGCTTTCTCCTCCAGAAGGGCGGCGTCACCCGGTACGAGGTCATCGTCGGCCAGATCCTCCTTGCAGACTTCACCGTCTTCAAGGTGATGGCCTCGGCGGTGATCACGGGGATGATCGGCGTCCACCTCCTCCGAAGCCTGGGGATGGTGAAGCTCCACCCCAAGCCCGGCTCCTTCGGCTCCTCGGCCCTGGGCGGGCTCATCTTCGGCGTCGGATTCGCCCTTCTCGGCTACTGCCCGGGAACGATAGCCGGGGCCGTCGGCCAGGGGTCGGTCGACGCCCTCCTCGGCGGAGTCGGGGGGATACTCTTCGGGGCGGGCATCTTCGCCGGGGCGTACCCCAGGCTCCAAGAGATGGTGCTGAAAAGGGGCGAGTTCGGGGATGTGACATTTCCCGAGATCCTGGGGGTCAACCCCTGGGCCGTGGTAATCCCAGGGGTTATGATCCTTTTGGGACTTCTATTCTGGGTTGAAGAGATGGGATTCTGAATCTGCTTTGATCCCGGACTATATAGGCACTTAGAGGAAAGGGGTTTCAAAATAGAGGACGAAAAAAGAGGGTTTTCAGTGCAGCAGAACAGCTGCTGCACTGTATGCGAAGTCGACGAAGGCCTGGGGGAAGACGCCGATCCAGAGGACGACCACCAGGGCTGCGACCATGGCCAAGACGTACCCCTTCGGCTCTGCGATCTTCGCGCCCGCGGGCTCTCTGACGTACATGTACATGATCACCCTCAGGTAATAGTACAGCGAGAGAGCGCTGTTGAGGGCGAATAGCACCGCCAGCCAGACGAGGCCCGAGTCGATCGCCGAACCCCAGAGCATGAACTTCCCGATGAACCCCGCCGTTGGGGGGATCCCCGATAGCGAGAAGAGGAAGATCAGCATGCAGAACGCGGTTATGGGGGCTCTTCGCCCCAGGCCCGCATACTGCTCCAGGTCGTCGGGGTTCTTCCTCCCCTCGGAGAGGGCCATGTATCCGACGACCGCAGCGGCGATGAAAGCCCCGGTCTTCATGAATGCGTGGCCGAGGATCAGCATTAGGCCGCTCGCGAGACCATTCTGCGCCACAGCCAGATCTAGGCCTCCGCTGTTCGCGGCGCCGACGACTACGAAGGCGATGGCGATGTACCCGGCGTAGGCCACGCTGGAGTAAGCCAGCATCCTCTTGACGCTCTTCTGCCAGATGGCAACGACGTTTCCGAGGGTCATGGTTATCGCGACAAGGATGGCGAAGGCCATGTACCACTCAAAGCTGAGGGCTACCAGGGCTATGAAGAGGACCTTGAAGGCCGCCACAAATCCCATCTTCTTGGAGCCTGCCGCGAGGAAGGCCGTGACGATGGTGGGGGAGCCCTCGTAGGTATCGGGAGCCCACATGTGGAAGGGCACCAGAGCCATCTTGAACCCGAAGCCCGCCACTACGAAGAGGAGGGCGACGAGGGTTGCAGGTCCCATGCTCTCCACCGAGGCCGCAGCGATCTCTGCAAGCTTGGTGGTCCCCGAGAGGCCGTAGAGGAGAGAGAACCCGAAGAGCATCATCGCCGATGAGACCGATCCGAAGATGAAGTACTTCATCGCAGCTTCAAGGTTCTGCTTTTCCCTGTCGAAGGCGGCCATGGCGTAGGTGGATAGGCTAGCCAGCTCAAACCCTATGAATAGGGTGACGATGTCGATGGAGCTGGCGACGACCATCATCCCCACAGTGGCGAAGAGGAGGAGGACGTAGAACTCGTCCTGGGCCGGGGAGTCCTTGTACCTGCTGAGCGCCGCCATCACCACGATCAGAGCGACGGCGACGAAGACCAGCTTGAAGAACTGGGATAGAGCGTCGACCTCCATCGTCCCGTAGAAGATGGAGCCTTTGGTCATATCGGCTCCCATCACCAGGAATAGAGAGGCTACGAGCCCCGCGAGGCTCAGGTACCCCATAAGGTTCTTGTTCTTCGTGAAGAGGCCGATCATGATCATCAGCAGAGCAAGCCCCGTGAGCAGAGCCTCTGCTCCCAGCAGAGACAGATAGTCACCGAATCCTAGTGTCACTTCAGATCACCCCCGTCGCAGCCACGGCTATAAACGGTTCGACCAGCGGCTCTGCCGCCACGCCCATGATATCGGTGATCGTCGCGGGCTGGACCCCGAAGTAGATTATGAGCAGCACCAGGATGCTCATGGAGAGGATCTCGTAAGAATGAGGATCTTTGAGATCCAGGTACTTCTTCAGGATAGGCCCGAACATCACCTTCTGCATCGCCCACAGGTGGTAGCCTGCCGTCACGGCGATGCCGCCGAAGATCGTTATCAGGACGTAGATGGGCAGGTTCTCGTAAGATCCGGCCAAGACTGAGAGCTCAGCCACAAAGCCGCACATCCCTGGCAGTCCCAGAGATGCCATGAACCCCGCCATCATCAGGACCGCGAACTTGGGCATCCTGTCAGCAAGTCCGCCGAGTTCGGAGATGATCCTCGTTCCGGCCGTGTGCTGAATCGTCCCAGCGCTCATGAAGAGAACGCAGGTGATCAGCCCGTGGCTGAACTGCTGGAACATCGCTCCCTGGACCGAGAGGACGCTGAGGGCCCCTGCCCCGAGAAGGACGTAGCCCATGTGGCTCACACTGGAGTAGGCGACCATCTTCTTGAGGTCCTTTTGGGATAGGGCCAGAAAGCCGCCGTAGACGATGCTTACCACTCCGATTATCGCCATCAGGGTGATGTAGTGAGTGGAGACGTTAGGCAGCATCGGCATCACGATCCTGAAGAGGCCGTAGCCGCCCATCTTCAGGAGGAGAGCTGCCAGGAGGACGCTCCCCGCCGTAGGCGCCTCGACGTGGGCGTCGGGGAGCCAGGTGTGGAAGGGAACCGCAGGCATCTTCACCAGGAAACCGAAGAGGAGCCCGATGAAGATGACGTTCAACAGCATAGGCGAGAAGATCGCCGAGTCTCCCGTCGCCTCAAGGAGGGTCAGCATGTCGAAGGTTCGAAGACCCTCAGGAGTTCTGTAGCTGAAATAGAGGGCGAATATCGAGAGGAGCATTATCAGACTTGCCACGTGAGTATAGATGAAGAACTTGATCGCAGCATAGTCCTTCCTCGGCCCGCCCCATATCCCTATCAAAAAGAACATGGGTATGAGCACGATCTCCCAGAAGATGTAGAAGAGGAAGAAGTCGAGAGCTGTAAATACTCCGAGAACTCCCACCTCGTTTAAGAGGAGGAGGGCGAAGAACTGGTTTGACCTCTTCTCCTCGCCCCAGGAGTAGACCACCACGAGGATGCTGACTATGGTGGAGAGGAGTATCAGGGGCAGACCTATGCCGTCAACGCCGACGGTGTACTTGACGCCGATGGCAGGAACCCAGTCGTAGCTCTCCACAAACTGCATCGCGTTCGATGTCTTGTCGAACTCCTGGAACATCTGGAGTGATATCGCCAGGGGGACGAGAGACCCTATCAGGGCCACGTACTTTGCTGCCTTCCCGTTGAGGAAGGCGACGACCGCTGCTATAAGTGGTATGGCGATCATCAGTGATATGGCGTTGTCAATCATATCGCCACCCCCATTGACGCCAGTTGAATCAGTATCAGCAGGACCGCCAGGCCGAGAACTACGGCGGTGAGGTAGTTCTGTATCACGCCGGTCTGTATCTTCCGCAGACTTCCACCGAATCCCACCGATATGGCGCTTATCTTGTTCACTGTTCCGTCTATGATCTTGAGGTCGATCATGTTAGAGACGAGAGCTATGCCGTAGACCACCTTCTCTGCAAACCAGAGGGTGTAGATCTCGTTCTGGTAGTACCTCTTGAGAAGGATCTTTCTAAGCGGATCTCCCTCTGAGGTGACCATTCCCGGGTCGAACCTCTTCCACCGCGAGTAGAAGAGCGCGGCGATGATTATGCCGCCGACTCCGATTATGATCGGCAGGATCTTGATGATGAAAGGCTCGTGGACGTGAGCTGCGTGCTCTACGTGATGGCCTCCTATCACCGCCAGCTCATCGAAGTCGACTCCGTAATGCTCGAAGTTGTTACCTACATAGTGGTAAAAGTTCTCCTGAGTGGGCATCCCCATGAAGAGGGCGAATAATGCGAGGATCACCAGAGGACCGAGCATTATCCAGGGCGACTCGTGTTTGTGATAATCGCTCCTCGCCTCGCCGTCAAAGGTCAAGAACCAAAGCCTGAAGGTGTATATGGCGGTGAGGAGGGCCGCTACGATCGCGAATACGTAGGGTAGCCAGCCGAAGCCCATGGCTCCGTGCTCGTAGGCAGTGACAATGATCTCGTCCTTGCTGAAGAATCCCGTGGTTAGAGGGAACCCGGCTAGGGTTAGAGATCCTGCCAGCATGGTCAGGCCGGTCCACTTCATGTGCTTCAGAACGCCTCCCATCTCTCTCATATCGTTGGTGCCGACGGCGTGAATTACGCTTCCGGCACAGAGGAAGAGGAGGGCCTTGAAGAAGGAGTGGCCGATCAGGTGGAACATCGAGACGCCGACGGAGAAGGCTCCCATGGCAGCCCCGACTCCCAGGCCCGCCATCATGTAGCCGAGCTGGCTGACCGTCGAGTAGGCTAGGACCCTCTTGATGTCGAACATCACCAGGCCCATCGTCGCTGCGAATAGAGCTGTGAAGGCGCCGACGTAGGCGACGATCATGAGGCCGTTGGGCGCCGCATAGAAGAGCGGGAACATCCTCGCCACGAGGTAGACGCCCGCGGTAACCATGGTGGCGGCGTGGATCATAGCCGAGACCGTGGTGGGACCCTCCATGGCGTCAGGAAGCCAGACGTGCAGGGGGAACTGACCTGACTTGCCCACGGCTCCACCGAAGAGGAGCACTGCGATCCAGGTGAGCTGGTCGGGCGGTATCAGCGTCAGGCTGTCGTAGATCGTCTGGAACTGGAGGAGATATGCTCCTTCTGGCAGGACCAGATTCAGCTTCACCATGTTGGTGTAGAGCAGGATGATACCTGCAAGGAACATGACATCTCCGACTCTGGTCACCAGGAAGGCCTTCTTGGCGGCGGAGGCCGCAGAGGGCTTTCGGTACCAGAACCCAATCAAGAGGTAAGAACAGAGACCCACAAGCTCCCAGAATATGAAGAGCTGAAGCAGGTTGTCGGAGAAGACGAGGCCCAGCATCGCCGCGGTGAAGAGGCCCGCCTCGGCGAAGTACCTTGCCATCCCCGGGTCACCCTCCATGTACCCGAGAGCGTAGGTGTGGATCATGGTACAGACGAAGGTGACCATCAGGAGCATCACTATCGCCAGCGGATCTATCAGGATTCCGGCGTTGAAGCTCGCAAACCAGTGCATAGACTGGTGGACTATCTCGTCGTTGGGATAAATCTCTTTGAATATCCCGAAGGATAGTATGAACCCTGCGAAGGTCGCCAGAACTGTGATGAACCCGCCTCCCTTTGGCAGATGCCAGCCCAGAAAGATCGTGAGCACGAAGGCCAGTATCGGCAGGCCCACGATCAGATAGGCGTAATCTTGGTACATCCCTTTACCACCTCAGTGCGTTGATGTTGTCCAGATCTATCGTTCCGTACAGCCTGTACAGCACTATCAGGATGGCAAACCCAACGCCAGCCTCCGCAGCGGCCAGGGCGATGGAGAACAGGGCGAATACCTGACCGTTCGCGTTGGGCAGGTACGCCGAGAACGCCACCAGATTGATGTTTGCGCTGTTCAGCAGGATCTCCACGCACATCATAAGCTTGATACCGTTCCGCTGAGTCAGAAGGCCATAAAGGCCGATGGTGAACATCGCCGACGCCAGCAGCACGTAAAGCACTAGTGGGACCATCTGTTTTCCTCCCTCCACGCCGTCATCTGGGCAACTCCTTTCTTGCGACGTATATCGCTCCGATCATGGCTGCCAGGAGCACCAGGCCGAGCACCTCGAAGGGGAAGAGATATAACGTGAAGATCTCAATCCCGACCTCCCCCACTCCGCTCTCCGGGGCCCTGACCCCCTCTCTCGGCTCGAAACTGTACGAGCCGTTCTCCATGCCGCCCCATGGTGTCGCTGCGATGAATACGATCAGCACGGCCAGAAAGATCAGCATCAAAATAGCCGTTTTCACCTTAACCATGGGATTCCTCCTCCATCAGCGTCTTTCTTGTGAGCATTATTGCGAAGAGTATCAGCACTCCCACCGCTCCGATGTACACCAGAACCTGGGCCACCCCCACGAAGGTGGCGTTCAGGGATATGTATAACGCAGCTACCGCGGCGAAGCTCCCCAGGAGATATAAGCCGCTGTGAACTATGTTTCTGGAGTAGACGGTGAGGATTGAGAGGCCGAGGATAATCACTGCGAGCAGAGAGAACGCTCCCAGCTCTATCAGGAACCTTATGTCGTAAAATTGAGTCAGATCTATCATCCGGTCTCACCCTCCGATAGTTATTCTGCCTTCTTCTTGGCGGTCTTTTCGCCGGAACCCTTCTCTCCTTCCTCGGCGGCCTTTGCCTTGGCTGCCTTCGCCTTCTTGGCCTTTGCAGCCTCGGCGGCCTTTCTTTTCTTCTCCTCTTCGGCCTTCCTCGCCTCCTCGGCGAGCTCGGCCAGCTCCTGGTCGTTGTACTGACCGACGGCGATATCCTCGGGACCATATACTATGTCGTCCCTCTCCCAGCCGGCGATCTCGAAGACCTTCGACATGGTCAGGCAGTTCGCGGGGCAGTCATCGACGCAGAGGCCGCAGAACATGCACCTGCCATAATCGATCTGAGGATACTGCTGTTTTTTGTTCTTGAGGGGATTTCCGCGCGCGTAAGGCACCAGCTTGATACAGTCGTTGGGGCAGATCCGTGCACATGCACCGCATCCGATGCATTTCCTGATATCCAGAACGTGGACGCCTCTCTCCGCATCGGGAAGGTCCATGATCTTCTCCGGATAGAGACGGGTAACCTCCACGCCTCCGATCGAGCGCTTCAGGGTCATTTTGAGATTCTTAAGCACCATAGATCGTCACCTCATGCGAAGTATAGCCCCACGACGACTGCCCACGCCAGGTTGACCATCGAGAGGGGAAGCAGAATCTTCCATCCCAGGTCTGTGACCTGGTCTATCCTGAACCTTGGAAGCGATACCCTCACCCATATTAGGGCCACCAGCACGATGACCAGCTTCATGAAGAACCAGATCATCGGTGAGATGAAGGAGATCACTGGGATGACGGGACCGTTCCAGCCTCCCAGGTAGAGGTGGACCAGAAGGATCGACCCGAGGAGCATCACGATGTACTCCTGGAAGTAGAGAAGGCCGAACCGGATCCCGCTGTACTCGGTGTTGTAGCCGGCGATGATCTCCTCTTCGGCCTCAGTCTGGTCAAAGGGCATCCTCCCGAGATCCGTGATGAGGGCGATGGCGAATATAACAAACCCGAGGGGCTGGGCGATGGCAAACCAGACGCTCTGGGCCTGGACGATCTCCACGACGTTCAAGCTGTGGGCCATGACGGCGACGCTGATGACGCAGATCCCCATGGGGACCTCGTAGGCGATCATCCGAGCGATGCCTCGAAAGGCACCCAGCATCGAGTACTTGTTGTTCGAAGACCAGCCCGCCATGAAGGCGGATATCGCCATGATGCTCAGCGCGGCTTCGATGTAGAAGGCGCTGATGTCCATGTTGGCCACCACCAGGGGGATCTCTTTTCCGTCTATTATCACGGCGCCGAAGGGGAGCGCTCCCGCCACCAGCATCGTCGTCGCGACCGCCACAATGGGAGCCCAGACGTAAACGGGCTTGTCCGCGCCCCGGGGGATGACGTCCTCTTTTGTGAAGAGCTTGACGGCGTCAGCGCCGAGCTGGAGGACGCCCCATCGCCCGCCTACCCTGTTCGGCCCGTACCGCGCCTGGAAGTCGCCCATGACCTTCCTCTCGAGCCAGACGAGGAGCATCGCAACCACGTTGATGATCGAGGCGAGGATGGCGGCGGCGACGAGCCCGATGACGAGACCGTATATCTTCGGCTCTTGGGCTGCAAATTCTGTGATCGCAGATAATACCAAATTCATTCCCTCCTACCTGTCCACCTCGCTGGTGCAAGCGTCCATGCTGCCCGCGATGGCGACGACGTCGGCTATGTAGACCCCCTCCAGAAGCGGGGGCAGGGCCTGGAAGTAGGCGTAGACAGGACCCCGAGCCTTAACCTTGGCAGGCTTATCGGACCCGTCGCTCACCACGAAGAATCCCATCTCTCCCCGGTGGTCTTCGACGCGGTAGTAGGCCTCGCCCGGATCGGGCTTGATCCTCTTGGGGACCCCCTCGGCCATGACGGGACCGCTCGGGATCTGGTCGAGGCACTGCTCTATGATGTAGCAGCTCTCGAGGATCTCGTCGAGCCTCACCTCTACCCGAGCCTTGGAGTCTCCCTCTTTCCTGGTGATCACCTCAAAGTCCATATCCTTGTAGAGGAGGTATGGATCTTCCCGCCTCATGTCGTAAGGCGTATCAGAAGCCCTCAGGGGCGGACCTGATACCCCGAGCCTCCGAGCTTCCTGGGGCGAGAGGACCCCCACGCCCTCCATCCTCTTCCGGTAGATGCTGTCGGAGAGGAACAGCTCCTTGTACTCCTCAGTCTTCTGCCTGATCATCTTCAGGGTGTCTAGAGTCATATCCTTGAAGCCGTCGGGGAGATCGTTTCGGACCCCGCCAAACCGGACGAAGCTGTGGTTGATCCTCGCGCCGGTGACGCTCTCTATACAGCTTAGGACGTCCTCTCGGTCGATGATCATGTAGAGGAAGGGCGAGTAGACGGCGGACGCGATGAGGGTCAGAAACTCGCCGGTGCCGAGGAGGTGGCTTTGGATCCTCGATAGCTCCTCCAGGATCATCCTGATGTACTGGCCCCTCTCGGGAGCTTCGATCCCGAGAAGCCTCTCCACGGCGCCGCAGTAGGCTTCGTTGTTGGTGAGAGCGGCCATGTAGCAGAGCCTGTCGGTGATGGGGATGCCCTGCGTGTAGGTCCGATTCTCCATGATCTTCTCGATCCCCTTGTGAATGTAGCCCACGTCCAGGAAGGCCTTCTTCACCCTCTCTCCATCCACCAGGATGTCCAGGAGGAAGGGGCCAGGAACTACGGCGTGCTGGGGACCCATGTGGAGGATCATCTCAGACTCGCCCTCGATCTCCATCTCCTCCCTCTCCCGGAAGGTGGGGTACTTCGGCCTATCGACGGGGACGGTCCCCGCCTTGATCTCGGCCTCGGTGGGGGGGAAGGAGTACTCAGTGTACCCGTCGGAGGTGACCATCTCGATCGCCCTCTCGGCGGTGGTGTAGTCCGGGTAGCCCTTGAAGTCCTTCCTCCAGGGCCAGACCCCCACCAGCTCGTCGCAGAGCAGAAGGGGATAGAGCTCAGGATGCCCTTCGAAGTTGATCCCCAGCATCTCCCAGATCTCGCGCTCGTACCAGTTGGCGTTCCAGTAAAGGCCCGTCAGAGACTTGACCGATGGGTCGTCCCGGGGGGTCTTCACCTTAAGGAGCGCTACCACCTGGTGGGCGCCGTGGCTTGCGAGCAGTTCTGTGACCTCAAAGAGGCCTTCATCGATCTTGTCCACGCCCGCAGCACCGGAGTAGTGGTCGAAGCTGTGATTATCCCTCAAGTACTTGCAGACGTCCACGATCTTGTCCGGCTTGATCGTTGCCCAGAGCTGCCGCTCGGGGCTGATCTTCGCCTCCTCGACCGCTCCCGGAAAGGCTGACTGCAGGGCAGACAAGACATCATTTGCAGTTGTCAATGTGAACTCCTCCTCTCCTAATAGCCTCTCTTGTCCTCGCGCTGCTTGATCTTCTCCTGGAGCTCCCTGAAGCCCTCGATGAACTTCTCAGGCCGTGGAGGGCAGCCCGGGACGAATACGTCTATGGGGAAGAACTTGCTGGTGTCGTTTATGATGTTGTAGGAGTCATAGAACGGCCCGCCAGAGATGGCGCACTCGCCTATAGCCATGACCCACTTTGGCTCGGGTATCTGCTCCCACAGGTTCTTGATAGCCGGCAGATACTTTCTTGTTATGTAGCCGCTGATGATCATGACGTCGACCTGCCTCGGGGTCGCCCGGGGGAATATCCCGAATCTGTCGCAGTCGTAGTGGGGACAACCGAAGACGAGCATCTCGACACCGCAGCATCCCATGGGCTGCATCAAAAACCACAGGGAGTTCTTCCTGCCCCAGTTCAGGACGTTCTTGATGGGCCCCATGTCGATGATCTCGTGGATCTTCTCCGTGGTGGTGAACCAGACGTCCGTCAGGGGCCTGCCCCAGATGGTCCACTTCTCCAATTCCTTATCAACTGCAACAGGCAGAGGTATGACATCGCTTATACCCAACGCAACGCCTCCTTCTTAATGTCGTAGAGCAACCCTATCAAGAGCACGACGATGAAAATCAGCATTCCTGTGATGGCTATGCTCACTCCACCGACAGCAGGGATCGCATCGGAAGCGTAGACGTAGATCCACGGGTAGAGGAAGAGAACCTCAACGTCGAAGATCACGAAGGCGATAGCGAAGAGATAATACTGGACGTTGTACTGGATTATAGCCTCCCGTATAGGTCTCAGACCGCCCTCGTAGGTTGACCTTTTCTGAAGAGTTGATTTCTGAGGAGATATTATCTTCACGGCAGCCAGCGCCCCTATGGGCACCAGAGCACCTACTATTAAAAACATAATAAGTGGGATATAATAGTCCACTGCCATCATTTCGCCGCTCATTTTTTACCTCCGTTAGCCGTAAGAGCTAAACACAAGGTACTGATATAAAAGGTTTATGAGAAAATCGATTAGCATCACTACCGCTAAGCAGTGATCTGGTCGGTCTCTAAAGGCTTCAAACGAGGATAATTCGGGTGAGTTTCTGTGGATTATATAAGACAGATGGAGATCGAAGCCGGGATAGATGCGGACGAGCTGGTAAGAATGATGGAAGCTTGCGGCTTTGGCGCGAGAAGGCTCGCTGAAGCTGTAAATATCTACGAGGAGATGCTTTCGGGGGATTATACCAAGTTCTTCACCCTGGCCGGCGCGATGGTTCCTGCGGGCATGAGAAACATAGTATCAAACCTCATAAGGGACGGACGGATAGACGTTCTCGTCTCCACTGGAGCAAACCTCGTCCACGACATTATCGAGAGCTTCAGCCACCACGCCTTGGGGGACCCCGAGGCCTCCGACTCCGAATTGAGAGAAGAGGGGGTGAGCAGGATATATGACGTCTACGTGGGGGACGATGACTTCGTTCGGTTCGAGGAGCTTCTCCAGGAGATCTTCCCCGAGGGCGGAGACCCGATGACGGGAACCGAGCTTCTGAGACATCTCGGCTCCGGGATCGAGGACGAAAAGTCGATCCTCAGATCCGCCTCAGACTTGACGGTCCCCATATTCTGTCCTGCCCTCTCCGACTCCATGATAGGGTTACAGGCCTGGCTTTACAAGCAGACGAAAAAACTCACCATCGACGCCTTTGACGACGTGGGAGAGTTGGTGGATATCTGTTACGACGCAGAGCGGTCTGGGATAGTCATGATCGGGGGAGGCGTTCCGAAGAACTTCGCCCTCCAGTCGATGCTGGTCACGCCGAATAGCTTCGACCTCGCCATCCAGCTCACGACAGACCGGCCCGAGCCTGGGGGTCTATCGGGAGCATCCCTCTCGGAGGCCGTCTCCTGGGGCAAGATCGGGCCGAAGGCGAGAAAGGTGACGGTATACGGTGATGCCACTATCAATCTCCCTCTGATGGTGGCTTCTACCTTGACGAGGCTTTCGAGGAGGGCCTGACCGGCGATTTCATCTGGCAGAGGATGTGGTAACATTCAGAGGACGGGAAAGATTCTTGACGTGGTGGTGGGGATCAGTGGAGCTTCAGGGGTCGTCTATGGCATCAGGCTCCTGGAGGTTCTGGCGGAGATGGGGTGCACGACCCATCTGGTGATGACGGAGGCCGCCCGGAGGATAATCGAGATCGAGACCGAGGAGAGTCCCATCGAGGTGGAGATGATGGCCGACCGGGTGCACTCCGCCCGGGATTTCACGGCGTCGATCGCCAGCGGATCGAGCATATTCGACGCCATGGTGGTGGCCCCATGCAGCATGAAAACCCTGGCTGGTATTGCGAACGGAATATCAGATACGCTCATCACTCGGGCGGCGGATGTTTGTTTGAAGGAAAGGCGGAGGCTTATTCTGGTGACTCGAGAGTCGCCCTTGAACCTCGTCCACCTGAAGAACATGGTGGCCGCCACGGAGGCCGGAGCGATCATCCTCCCGCCTTGTCCCGGTTTTTACTCGAAGCCCGATAGCATCGAGGAGATGGTGGACGTGGTGGTGGGAAGGGTTTTGGACCTCCTCGGCGCAGAACACGACCTCTATAAGAGGTGGAGGACTCCGCTGAGCGGAAATGCTTATAACGACGAAAATCAGATTGAAAAGAGGTGACTTAGATGAAATGTCAAATCTGTGCTGTTGACAAGGAGACATTGCCCGTAAAAGCCAAGCAAGCTACCATACACGGCCCCAAGGACACAGTTTTTCATGTCTGTAAAGAATGTCTTGAGGCTGCTCACGAGTCTTACTCAAACAAAGAATTTCTTCTGAAGAAGGGAGGAGAAGGATAGAGGTCGTCTCATCAAGCCCGAATATCTGGATCGGGTTATTGAAGGAGACTTTCCTACATCTGGAGACCAGCACAGGCTTTGACTACGTATATAATCGACTTTGATGATCAGTGATGGTGGTCTCTGTCGGGACGGTCTCGGATAAATTTAAATTTGGGATGGTTTGTAGTTCATACACAATACCAACATGAGGCGAGATAATTTGACACCATTTATTGAGATCCGGGACTTGACGGTGCGGTTTGGTGATGTTGAAGCACTGCGAAATGTCAATTTGGAGATCGAAGAGGGTGAGTCTCTCGGCATCCTGGGAAGAAGCGGATCAGGAAAGAGCGTCCTCTTGCACGTCCTCCGAGGCGTGGAGCCCTTTGAGAACATCAGCGGCAACGTGATCTATCACGTCGCAAGATGCGCCAAGTGCCACCATGTCGAGCCGCCGAGCAAGGTGGGAGAGAAGTGCGGGTGCGGCGGGAATTTTGAGGCGCTCGAAGCCGATTTCACCTCGTTAGGGATGAACGATCCCAAGAGGCGCGACATATCTCGCAGGATCGCCATCATGCTTCAACGGACCTTCGCCCTATACGGTGACGAGAGGGTGATCGTTAACGTCATGCGGGCTGTGGAGGAGGCGAGCGGCGGATCCATAAGCATCAACCGCGCAGCGGACCTGTTGGACGAGGTGAACATGTCCCACAGGATGATGCACGTCGCAAGGGAGCTATCCGGCGGCGAGAAGCAGCGTGTGGTTCTCGCCCGACAGCTCGCCAAGTCGCCGATGATGCTCCTCGCTGATGAGCCCTCTGGGACCCTGGATCCCAAGACCGCAGACCTCGTCCACGAGAGCATAAGGCGGGCGGTCGACGACTTCAATATGACCATGATCATCACCAGCCACTGGCCTGACGTCATGGTGGAGCTGACGGACCGCGCCGTCCTCCTCGACCACGGCGAGATAATTTCTCAGGGCAAACCCTCGGATATCGCCAGCGAGTTCGCCGCCATGGCGGGCAAGATGGAGGAGCGGAAGAAGACCGATGTGGGAGCTCCCATCATACGGTGCAGAGATCTCGCCAAACGCTACATCAGCATCGATCGTGGTGTCGTGCGGGCTGTGGACGGCGTCAACCTTGAGGTCTACGAGGGCGAGATCTTCGGCCTCGTGGGAACCAGCGGCGCCGGCAAGACCACCCTCTCTAAGATGCTGAACGGGATCATCCTTCCCACCAGCGGTGGGATCTGGTGCAGAGTTGGCGACGATTGGGTGGATATGACTGTCCTTGGTGCGGATCAGAAGGGCAGAGCCACCAAGTACATGGGAATGCTCCATCAGGAGTATACCCTATATCCCTACCGGAGCGTCATAGACAACCTCACAGAGTCGATCGGCCTCGCCCTCCCCTTCGAGCTTGCCGAGAGGAAGGCGCTGCACACCCTTGTTACGGTGGGCTTCACCGAAGAAGAGGCCGGGAAGGTCCTCTCCAAGAACCCCAACGAGCTGAGCGAGGGTGAGAGGCACAGGGTTGCCATGGCCCAGGTTCTGATCAAAGAGCCGAGGATAGTGGTTTTAGACGAGCCCACGGGAACGATGGACCTTATAACAAAGATAGACGTCTCCAAATCGGTCTTGAACGCCCGAGACGAGCTTGGTGAGACCTTCCTCATCGTCAGCCACGACATGGATTTCGTCCAGAACGTCTGCGATCGCGCAGCTCTGATGCGAAATGGCAAGATCGTCCACGTGGGGACGCCCGATGGCGTGCTCTCTCTCATGACGAAAGAGGAAGAAGAGGAGATGTTGGGGAGTTAACTTGAAAGTTTTTGTGGATGGAGCGGAGATCTCCCTCAATGATGGGGCGATCCTTAAAGACGCCCTCGACGTTGGAGGCGTCGCCCCGCCTCCTGAAGGTGCCATCATAGGGATAGTCAAGGGTCGGGAGGAGGAGGCGAAAGAGACCAACTCTTATTGGCTCAACACCACCAAAGGAAAGCTTAGGATCGAGCTTCTCGATACCGGGATCCAGGAGGCTTGGCACAAAGCCGTAGACCAGATCTCGGGGCTCAAGGTCAGGTGGAGCGACGGTGCAGCCGTAGCCTTTGGGCCGTTGTCGACTAGAATCGCCCCCACCAGAAGAGAGCATGAGTACGACAGGTGGGAGGTGGTCTTTGGCGCCAGCGGTTTTGAGGCCGATAAGGCCCAGATCGTCTTCGCGAGGAAGAGGCACTCTGCGGCTTACGGCGCTCCCGCCGAAAATCGGGGCGTATTCGCCTCGGTGGTGGGGGGGAAAGACCTCCTCTATCGTCTTGATATGGGCGATGAGATCTTGGATGCTGAGCCGATCGTGGAGTGGGCTGCCCTCTCAGACAAGATGGCGACCCAGGACCTCTCCCTTCCTCTCGCCGACGGGATGGAGATCTACACCAGAATAGAGGTGGACCTGATCGAGGCGGCTCCCGAAGGGTCCGAATTCTTTTTGGCTGCAACGAGGGACCGGGTTTTTGCGGTCGATGGCATCTCCAGCTCCTACGCGTCATCTGATATTTTGATGGGCGAGCGGATCGAGTTTGAGAACCGCGAGCCTAGAGCTGAGGGCGTTGTCACCATACGGACTCAGGGGAGGGGCTTGGGGAGAATATTCATCTATAAGGCGGACCGGACATCCATCCCCTCTCACTCTGTGGTGGGAAAGGTCACCTCCGGCATGGATCTGGTTAAGCTCGCCGAGCCCGGCACGAAGCTGGCGACGAAGGTCAAGCCCGAGAGGATCATGCTCATGGGCCTCTCCCTCAACGAGGCCGAGAAGATAGCTGAGGAGCGCGGCATAGGTTTCGAGGTCGAGGGCTACACTGGGGATGATGCTGTGGTGGTGGAGCAGAGGCCTGTCACCACCATGCAGATCATAAAAGTGGGGCAGGTCGTGGTCACAACGATCCCGGCCGACCGGATGGTGGCGATCGAGCTTTACGACGACTTGGCCCCGAAATCCCTCGACTACTTCAGGCACGTTGTGGGCTTGAAAGAGAAACCCGTAGGGCCGCTTCCCGTCTACTTCGTCTACGAGAATACCGTCCTCTTCAAGCCGGTGATCGCGGCCACCAGCTACAAGGAGATCCTCCCCGAAAACAAGCCGACAGGCGTCGTCAAGGCAGGAGAGATCGGAGTCACCAACCAGGCCGCCAAGAACGCCGGCCTTATAGGCGTGAAGCTGGAGGACGACTCGAAGTACGGCCCCTCGGGAGAGAAGTTCTTGGCGACGAACATCGTGGGTCGGATCCTCGATCTGGAGAAGCTCCGGGACGTCGAGGAGGAGGAAACCGTCTACGTTCTGGAGGTGCGAAAGTGAAGTCTACCAAGTACGTGGTGACGAGTCAGGACTCCGACGTCCTCCCCTCTGACATCGCTCTCAAGATCTACGAGCTCGGTCGGGAGATTAACGTCAAAGAGACCTGTTTTGGCGTCATCATAGACGGCGATGAGGAGGAGATCGAGGCGACGGTGAAGGAGATCAGGGCGATGGATCCCAGCAACATCTTCATTAAAGACCGAGGATTTCCGCCCGGGGATCCCAGAAGGTGTCGGGGCCACCGCGGCGGCGGGGCGAGGCCCGGCTTTTACATGATGCAGCACGAGTCTGAGATCCTGCCTCTGATATCCCGGGGCCTCGACGCCGAGGCGAAAGGAGAAGAAGTTCCCCCAGAGATCGGGACGAAGAAGCGGCCCAGCTTGGAGGAGATGGAAGAGATGATAAAAGAGGAGTTTTCTTGAGGTTGGCTCATGGTTAAAGTCATGGTATATCCTCCCACCAGCATGATTCTGGCAGATCTCGTCGAGAGGACCGGCCACGAGGCGCTGGTGGTATCAAAAGAGGTCAGAAAGAAGGTCAATACCCCCGGTCTCGACTCGCCCCCCCTGAACATGACCCCAGAGGATCCAAAGAAGGGGCTGAAGTATGCCGCCGTCGATGTTCCCTCTGGGGTGAGGGGAAGGATGTCCCTTCTGGGGCCGATGATCGAGGAGGCGGATGCCGCCATCGTCATAAGAGGCGATGACTGCACCCTGGGGTGCACCGGCTGCGCCAGGACCAACGAGCTGACCCGCTTTCTCCTCAAAACGAAAAGGATTCCCCTCCTGGAGCTGAAATATCCCGAGGACGAATTTCAGGCGAAACAGTTCGTCCACAAAATACGAGAGTTTCTGGAGGGTTTGAATTGATCAGGATAGCTCAGCTCTCCTGTGGCTCCGAGTACAGTGGAGTCCAGGGGGAGCTGGAGAAAGCTGCCGAGATGGTGGGCGCGGAGCTCGTCTTCCCCGAGGTCTCTCTGGAAGATGTCCGAAATGTGGAGGAGAGGTTTGGGATCAAGGTGGCCAGCGGCGACCTCAATCTTGCCATGGCGAGAGCCACGAGGATAGTGGAGAACCCCGATCTCGCCGACGCCGTATTCGTCGCGACCTGTTTTCGGTGCGCCGAAGGCGCCATAGTCAGAAGCGAGATCCGAAAGTACATCCACGAGAACTCGCGGATCCCCGTCCTCAGCTACTCCTTCACCGAGAGGACGACCGCCGAGACGCTTCTGACCAGGATGGAAGCCCTCGTCACCACGGCCAAGTTCAAGGGGCTCCTGGCCCGGGAGAGGCAGACCGGCCTCACCGCAGGGATCGATTCGGGCTCGACGACCACGAAGGCCGTTGTTATGAGGGACAATGAGGTGATAGGTACCGGCTGGGTTCCCACCACTGAGGTAATAAAGAGCGCCGAGGACGCCTACAACGCCGCTCTGGAATCGGCTGGCGTAAAGAAGGAGGAGATCCAGGGGCTGGGGACGACCGGATATGGCCGTCACCTGGTGGGCAAGGAGTTCGGGGCGAAGCTTATCCAAGAGGAGATCACTGTCAACTCCAAAGGTGCGGTGTTCCTTGCGGACGCCCAGAGGGGCGAAGCCACGGTGATCGATATCGGGGGGATGGACAACAAAGCGATTTCCGTCCAGGACGGGATCCCGGGAACCTTTACCATGGGCGGGATCTGCGCTGGGGCTTC
Source organism: Methanothrix harundinacea (assembly GCA_001509375.1). Classification (GTDB taxonomy): domain Archaea; phylum Halobacteriota; class Methanosarcinia; order Methanotrichales; family Methanotrichaceae; genus Methanocrinis; species Methanocrinis harundinacea_D. The sequence goes on from LGFT01000030.1 coordinate 20,577, forward strand.
GGGCAGGTTTTTGGAGCTGACGGCGCGGCGTCTCGGTGTGGAGATAACGGAGCTTGGAAAGCTCGCCATGAAGGGGGATCACCAGAAAGTGCCCATGAACAGCTACTGCATCGTCTTCGGAACCCAGTCCCTGGTGAACAGCCTCTCGGCAGGAAGCAGGCCCGAGGACGTGGCGATGGCCGCCTGCCATAGCGTCGCAGAGCAGGTATTCGAGCAGCAGCTCCAGGAGGTGGAGGTGAAGGAGCCGGTGATCATGGTGGGCGGAACCGCTTTGATCGAGGGGCTCCCCCGGGCCATGGAGCAGCTTTTGGGCCTCAAGGTTATGGTTCCCGAGTACGCCCAGTACATCGGCTGCGTTGGAGCGAGCCTTCTCGTCTCGGGCCTCGTGGAGGATTGAGATGGAGATGGACCCCCTCGAGGTATTCGAGGTCGAGATGCCCGGCGAAGATTACGGGGCTGAGAAGTACAGGGAGATCATCCTTGATATCCTCCAGGATCTGGGGCTGATCAGGTCCATAGGGAGGCTCTACGTCTATGTCGATATAAAGGCGCCCTACTTCGCCGTCTTAGGGATGATCCGGGGCAAGCAGCCTCCCTTGAAGGTCAGCGACGTAGGCGACCTGGTACAGGCTGACGGAGGGTATCAGATAACTGTGGAGGATGAGGAGCACATGGCTAACCTGATTCGGGCTCTATGGGACGCCTACGGCCGAGATAAGGTGGAGCAGCCCGAAAGGAACGTCCTCGTGGTCCTCTCGGACAAGTCTCCCGAAGATCTGGTGGTGGCAGACTTGGAGACCGAGTTCAGACGAGATCTGATGGACGCCCTCGTCCGGATAGCTCCGGAGGGGTTTCGGAATCGTAGGAACGAAATGGGCAAAGAGAGCTTCTTCTTTTTGGCGGCGGAGGAGACGATAAAGCCCGAGATGGTCGCCGAGGCGAAGGAGAAACTCGGGGGCATGAGAGATGCTTGACCCAGTGATGTTCACCGGCGGCGTCTACAAGCACGACCTGGTGACGGAATTGATCGAAGACCTGGGAGGTTACCTCCTCCAGAAGAACGTCACCCAGAGCGAGATAATCCTCCTGATGCTTGTCCCTCACGATGACATGCCTGTTCTCGAGGCTATGAACAAGGAGCTCCGGGGAAAGCTGGAAAGAGCCCCCCTCGCGGGAACGGAGATCGCCGTCGTCACCCCGACCCTCGCCATCCATCACCTCCCCCACCCGGCCTGCGACGTCGCCGAGTACCTGCGGAGGCACGGGGCCAAGAGCAACATGATCGGGATGGGGCGGGGCGTCGCGAGAGAGATCTCCCAAATAGATGAGTATGAGACCGCCCTCATCAACGAGCACGACGCCGTCGTCTTCATCTTCGGCAACTTCACAGACTGCATCCTCAAGAAGGAGCACCTCTACCAGAACCTCTCTGTCCCGGTGATCATCACCGGCGGACCTGAGATGAAGAAGGAGGACCTCCCTTACGCCTTCGAGTACGTCCCCAATGTCGGCCGGATTGCTCATCGGTCCCGGAAGGCGACGGAGATCGGAAGCCTCGACAACATCGTGGCGGCGGCGGGAAGAGCCCTCGACAGCGTCCGCAGCCAGATCTCAAAAGACCCCCTGACCACCACGCCTCCGAGGGTGATGGAGGCGGTGAGGGAGCAGGTGCCCGACATCACCCAGTCTCTTTCGCCGCTGCCGATCGCCCTTAACCTAAACGGCCTGAGGATAAAGCTTCCTTTCGAGGAGTACCATGAGGCAGTGGCTATGGTGACGTTCGACGAGGGGGTGACTCTGGGAGAGATCGCCAAAATCGTGCCCTCCAGGATGAAGAACTATATACTCGTTCGGATATTGCCCAATTCAGAAACCGGCTTTGTCGTCTAGGTGAGCTGATATGAGCTTTGAAGAAGATCTGGAGAGGGTCCTGGATAAGGGCAAAGAGCAGACCGCGGAGGATATGCTCGCCTCCATCGAGAAGATGTACGGCGAGGTGCCGTACATCTTTCGGTTCATGAAGGACGAGCCCGAGCTTCTGATCACCAAGATTCTTCACAACAACGCCATCATCAGAAGCTCTCAGGCCCTGGATCTAGAGACTCAGGAGCTGATATCCATCGCCGTCGCAGCGGCGATCCGGTGTAGCCACTGCCTCAAGCTCCACATCAGGGTCGCGAAACGGATGGGGATCTCCGACGACGAGATCGGGGCCGCCCTCCTCATCGCCGGGAACATCGCCAATGCCACCGTCCTCGCCATGGCCACAAGGGAGCTGAACGAGGAGAAGGATGCATGTCCCGTCTGCCAGGTGAGCGGCGGCAACGGCGACCCCATGGACATCTGATCGGCCTCTTTATCGGTCCAGATTACAGCCCAGATCACTTGCCATCTCGTCTTTACCCCGTCGGTCTATCAGTTCCGCCGTCTCTCAGGTTCGAATTATATTTCTCTGGGATCCTCCGGCTCTCACTCTCGTCGTTCCAGACGATGGAGCTCACCCGCCACGACCCGTCCACCTTTACGAGCTGGATGCTGTTGATCCCGACGGTTAGAGGCTCGGGATCGTCGGGGTCGAACCTCGCCTCATAGGTGCTGAAACGGTGGGCTACCTTTCCGAAGATGTCAGTCCTCTCTGCTACCTCCCTCTCGCTGAAGGACCTGAGGCTCCCGGCGGAGAGCTGCTCTTCGATCGCCTCGACGAACTGATAGATGGTGAAGATCAGGGGATCGTCGTTGTTGTTAATCAAGATCCCCTCCTTGATGAAGAGGCTCTTTAGCCTCGCCAGTTCCGGCTTCTCTCCCTGCCGGAAGGAGATGCATGAATATAGCGAATTCGTCAGCTCTTCGATCATCCTCAGGTCCTGGCCGCTCTCCTCAAAATCCAACTTATGCCGCCTCCAGTCCAAATGTCAATAGACCGAGATCGGATTTGGGGATTCCGATCGGCGTGCTAGCCTTCGACATGATCTCAGTTAAGAATCGTTGGAAAATAGAAAAGAATGGCCTCAAGAGATTGGGGGCTGGACTTCTGCCCCCTTTCAAAATCCAGAGGTCGATCTAGTGCCGGTGTTCTCTGCAGGCGTTCTTGTCGGTTGCCTCTTCGAGATACCCCTCCTTCCAGTCGGAGATGGCGTCCCTGACGGTCCCCGTCGCCCCGACGAAGACCTCAATCCCGTATCCTTCAAACATCTTGACGGCCTTGGGGCCTAGGCCTCCCGTCAGCATGACGTGGGCCCCCTTGGCGGAGATGAGCTCTGGGGGAAGGCCGGTGCCTCCCATGTGCTCGCTCGTGTTTCTGATCACCTCAACGTCTCCTGAGTCGATGTCGACTATCGTGAAGGTCTCGGCACGGCCGAAGTGGGCGCATATCAGTTCATTGAGGCCCTGATCTCCCATGGTCGGAACGGCAACTTTCATCTCGTATCACCAGTTTTGGCCGCCCTGTCCTCTTCCACCGCCTCGACCTCCACCACGACCTCCACCGCGACCCATCCCGCCTCCTGCGCCCATTCCCGCATGGGCGGAGACCGAGGCGGAAGAGGTTTCGGAGAACTCACCGTTCTTGAACTTCTCTATCGCTTCTCCGACGCTGCCTCCCGGGGCGAGGTAGACCTTGACCCCTGCTGCCCTCAGGGTCTCGGCGGCGTTGGGGCCGATGTTCCCCGTTATCAGGGCGCCGGCTCCGGCGTTGGCGATCGTCTGGGCCGCCTGTATCCCGGCGCCGCTTGCGGCGCTGGTTTCAAGTCGATTACCAATTTCTATCTTTTTCGATCTTCTGAAGTTCTGAGTTTCAGGTTGAAAGCCGATCTCTGGAAACTTCAGAAGCGCTGATCTCGCAGATCGTATTGTTGTTGGTTCTGGTTCGATAATATATGCGATCATCTATTTCAAGGTTGCGCGGATATTGTCCTAATTGGCGGGCTTTTAATTTACACGCATCTCTTAATCCTTATGCAGCTTCTCTCTGACCCTCGCCTCCACCGGATATGCTGGCAAAGATCCCTCCAAAGGAGAGAACCGCAAAGGCGGCGAAGGTCGCCTGGGCGCTTCCAATAAAGAGGTCGATGCTCTCGGGGGCGATGGCAGTCCTCCCCATGTAGAAGGAGAAGCAGAGCATCACCATCCCCATGCTCAGCATGTGGCCGGAGAGCCTCATCGTCCCCAGGGTCGATGAGGCGACGCCGTAGAACCGAGGCAAAACAGAGCTCATGACGGCGTTGGTGTTGGGAGACGAGAAGAGGCCTACGCCGAGGCCCAAGATCGCAAGGCTCGACAGAACAGATGCGATCGAAGTCTCTCGTCCGAGGTCGAGAAGAGTGAGGAGGCTCGCCGTCGTCAGGGCCATCCCGATGCCTGCCAGGATTTGGGGTCTCATCCTGTCGGAGAGCCAGCCCGAGAGGAGGGCGACGAAGATCATCAGGAGGGGCTGGGCTATGAGGATTAGCCCTGCATCCTGGGCGGTGAGCCCTTTGACGTACTGGAGGTAAAGGCTGAGGAGAAAGCCCACCCCGAAGGTGGCGCTGTAGTTGATCAGGGCGGCGAGGTTGGAGAAAGCGAAGGCCCTGTTCTTCCGAAAGAGGCCGATCTCCAGAAGGGGGCTCTTCGACCTCGACTCCACAAGGGCGAAGGCCACAAGCCCCAAAAGCCCCAGGAGGATCAGCCCGCACCCCGCGAGATCAGGAAGGATCGAGAAGCCGCATATTGTCGCCACCAGCGCTCCGCAGTAGAGGGCCGAGCCGAAGAGGTCGAAGCTCTCGCCCCGGGCCTCGGCCCACTCACCCTTTAGACGGAAGGCCACCAAAAGCAGCACCATCAAGCCGACGGGCAAATTCGAGAGAAAGACAGCCCTCCAGCCGAACTGGTGGGTTAGAAACCCGCCGAGGGACGGCCCTAAAGTCAGGCCGAGATAGACGGCGGCGACGCTCACCCCCAGGGCCTTGCCCCGCTCGCGGGCGGGGAAGGCAGAGATGAGGATGGCGGTTCCGGTCCCGAAGATCATCGCCCCTCCCATGCCTTGAGTGAACCTGAAGACGATGAGCATAGGCGCTGAGGTCGCGAGAGCGCAGAGGAGGGCCGACCCCGTATAAGTCAGGACCCCACAGGTGAAGACCCGCTTCCGCCCATGGATATCTCCGAGGCGACCGAAGGGGACGAGGAAGATCGCCGCCGCCAGGACCGCCGAGGTCGTCACCCAGCTCAAGGTCACGGCGTCGAGGGCGAACTGGTCGCCGATCGCCGGGAGGGCGATGTTCACCGAGGAGCCCATGAAGGGGGTGAGAAAGGAGCTGGTTGCCGCCACCCCTAAGGCCGCCATCTTCTGCGAGGAGTCTTCTGTCATCTCTGGGGCAGGGGTATGGGAGGGGGGAAGTTAAGGGTTTGTAGGTTGAGGCTGAGGATGAACGCGGGGGAATCGTTGTGAACGTCGCTAGGCCGGTCCCTGAGTTTCATCATGAGCAACAATGCGGAAATATTTTTAGTGGGTTGTGGCGCAAGTACAATCACAAAATATCGTCGATCACTCCCAACCCATCCCCTCCACAACCTCCCGGAGATTCCCGGCCTCGGTCCTGACCGTCTCGACCCCCGCCTCGGCGAGGGCGTAGCCCGGACCCTTCCCCTCCAGGCTCTCGCCCGCCACGACGACGTCGGGCTTGTGAGAGAGGAGGAACCCGGAGACCTTCAGCCCCTTCCCCTTCTCCATGTCCTTGTAGGGGTTGGCGAGGATCGTCTGCCCCTCGACCCGCTCCTCTTTGAGGTTGAAGTCGACGAGGGCGAAGTAGGGCGACTCGCCGAAGTGAGAGCTTATCTTTCCTTCCAGGTCCGCCAGGGCGACCGCGTACCGGAGATGAGTCCGCGGCCGGGGCTCGTAGTGGATCAAGACCCGGTCGACGTTGGGGACCGCCTCTCTTATGTCCCTCTCGATCCTCTGGCTCGCCTGATGGGCCCTCGCGAGGTCTGTGACCCTGAAGGCGACCTTCGCCTCGACGAACAGATATCGTCCCGAGTTTCTGCCCGTCACCTCCTCCACAGCCGAGACCTCTGGGTTTGCCTCGATCGCCTCCTCGATCTTCTTCAAGGTGGCGGGATCGATGGAGGCGTCCAGAAGGACCCTCATCCCCGAGACGAGGATCTCCCAGCCGGCTTTGATGATGAGGACGGCGATGATCGCCGCTGCGATCCTATCCAGGGGGAGGCCGAAGAACTGGCCCGCCACCGCGGCGAAGACGACGAGTTCTGTTAGGACGTCGGCCCGGAACTGTCGGCCGTCGGCGGCGAGGCTCGGGGAGCTGTATCTCTCGCCGACTTTCATTTCATAGGTGCCGAAGAGGAAGGGGATGGGGACGATAGCCGCCACCGCCACCAGGACCCAGCCGCTGTAGGGGACGCCTGAGGTGGCTCCTACCGCCGCCTCTCGGGCGATTTCGTAGGCGGTGAGGAATAAGAGGAGGGAGATGATCACGGCAACTAGGTTCTCCACCTTGTAGAGGCCGTAGGGGAAGCTCTTGCTCTTCCTCCCGGAGATGAATATCCCGAGGATCAGGGCGGTGGAGCCGAAGACGTCCACCATGGAGTGGACGGCGTCGGCCCGGAGGGCGAGGCTCCCGGATAGGCTGGAGAGGGCGAGCTTGATCCCGACGAGGGAGAGGTTCACCAGGAGGGATAGGATCGCCACCCTGAATACGGGATCTCTGCCATATTTTGCATCTGCCGCAACTTGCATACTTTCTTAAACTCCCCATCGAATTATCTGGCCTGAAGTTTCTATTTCGACTTACTTCTCCAAATGCATAAACTTATGGCGAGCGCGAAATAACTTCAGGACTCCACATATGCCATCAGGCGCGCGATAGATTTAAATGGGTTCTCACCAGCCAGTGAGATATACATGTACGAAGATCTATCCGATATCTACCAGGCCGCTTTGGAGGACGAGCGGAAGCGAAAGTATATGAAAGAGATCGGCGACTGGCTGGTGGAGGAGTACTTCGAACCATATCAGGCGTCCTGATATCATGGAATTGATGGGCATCTGCAGCATATGTGGCATAAGTGGCAAGCTTTTTACCTGTCAGCTCTGTGGGAGGCTAGTCTGCTCCCGATGTTTTGACCCTCTCACTGGAGTATGCCGCCAGTGCAGTGGTGGCCGGAGATCTGAAGGTGCCTCAAAGAGGCCTTTCACCATCGATCCTTAAGGCGCGCATAATTCGGCGTTAAGGTCCATCATCAATTTCGCCGCCAATGGGGACGGTTTATTTTTCGACCTAATTGGTTTTTTCGAGAGAGGATGGCGAAATTTCCAATTCCGATAATTTTTATTTCGTGGATGACCATGAATTATCTGATATATGGATTATTTCATTCCAAAGACAGTTTCTTGTCTTGTGAACACAATTAAAAGGTCAATTTAAGGTTTATTCTGAAATTAAGCTTAATATAACGGCTTTCACTGGGCTACTACAACTCCCTACACTCAGAAAAGTTTATATACCAATATAACACAAGGGATGTTGGCAGAAGGAAATCCGCATCCTGTCTGATCACATAGCAATGAAGGGGGGGACCTTGGCTTTGAAGGGGGCTAAAGGTCACCAGTAGTAGGGAAAGTGAAGGGGGGACGGAGATGGTGGTTTTTAATCTGCCTTTGGAGCGATGCCGGGATCTTGTCTGGGTCCACGGGGCTCCAACTTCACAATTTGGGTATGCAGTTGGTAAGGGAGATAACGCAATGAAGGGGGTGGGCGGATCGGATGGAGTTTCCGAGACAGCTCTAGTCTTGATTCGCCCTTCATCACTCGCGATTAACGTTATAAAGTGAAGGGCTAAAATGAAGGGGGTGGGCGGATCAGGGATTCGTGTTCATTCATCCTGGTTCGCCATTAACTATTCCCTCCCTCTGTTAGTCGGACTTCTCCATCTCCAACATAAAGCGGAGCTAAGCTGGAGGTAATGGGCAAGGTTCCCCGGACTGAGGGTTGGTTTGAATGAAGGTCAAGATCGAGATCGAAGATGACGGCATGAAGTCCACCCACGTATTTGAGGGTGCCATTGTTCGAGAGAAGATCATCGATTTCTTGGCCGCAGCTGGCGTCTTCTCTGAGGGTGGTGATGGTCTTAGAAAGGCCACGGAGCCCAAATCTGAAAGCAATAGGACCCTAAGAGACCGGCTGGAAATTTTTGTAAGAGAGGAGTTCCCAGACTCCTGGTTTTCCTCGAACGAGCTGAGGGATCGGTATGAAACTGTATCCGATGATATAAAGCTCAGCACGGTATCTACGTATCTTTCGCGAATGTACTACGACGGCGTCCTCGAAAGGCGAGGCAACAGAAATCAGAGGCAGTACCGCCTGGTAACTGAAGAATTTACATCTGAGGTCAAGTATCCCGGCACCGTATTCAAAGAGTCGCCATGGAAAGCAGAGAGTGGCTGGTAGGGCGGGGATCCCTCTCAGTTTTCTGGTATCCGGATATTCACCTTATTTCATACATCGATTCAGATTGTTTCAGCGCCTTTTAGGCATGCGATCGCTCTTCTCCCAGGCGGTCGAGATCGCCTGGTTTTTTTCCAGGTATTTTTTGGCCGCCTCCTCCGATACACTGTTTAGTGGGCAGGAGAAGTTGACGCATCTCGAACAGAAATGGCGGGTTAGGATGTATATGAACTGAAGGACGGCCATCGCCGTCGCCATATTGATCCCCACCATTCCCAGGAGGGCGAACCCGGCTTCCCGGCTGAACAAAAACCAAGTACCATAGATCTGGACCAGCGACGGAAAGGAGAGAAGAAAGATGGAGAAGAGGATCACGACCGATCTCTCAAGCCCGTTCAGGGGTCGGGGACTAAAAGGGAAGAGCTTTGGAAAGGGGTTTGGGCCCATGCACCGGAGCCGCGACCCCGCCCGGGCGTAGTGAGGGCAGTGACGGCATAGGGCCGCCATCTCGACAGGCCCGAGAAATGCAACCCCCACCATAGAGTAAGCGAGAATCGGCCACAAGATTCCGGTCGCAAGCCCCACCATTCCCATCCCGAAGAAGGAGAGAAGGAGGAAGGGGACCTGGTTTAATACGAAGAACCATCGCTCTTCTCGGTCTACCGGGCAGATCAGCTCTCGGGGCGGCTCAAAGCTGGAGTCGTCTTCCCGACTGCAGATCTGGGGATTACCGTCTACCGTCCATCAAACCCCCTAAAACTGAGACATCGTAAACTGGGTGGTCGTACGAACTGGTGCTATTTGAAGGGATCGAAGAGGGGAATCTCCGGGCCGAAGAACTCAGAGAAAAGAGAAATGGGGGAAAGAGAACTCCGGGCTCGGCCCATGAGGCAGGGCAGACTGACGATCGGAGGTGGTCGGCTGAAGGCCGGCCACTAGATACTTCTATACTTCCCCTTCTATCCAGTACTCGACCTTCTCGGGATTGTTCGAGATCCACTTGGAAGCGGCCTCATCCTCCGGCATTCCGTTCTCGATATCCATCATCACCGAGGATATATCCTCCTGGGTCCAATGGAACCTCTCGGCGATGGCGTAGACCCCGGGCTTCTCTTCCTCTAGACCCATACGGGCGAGGGTAGTAGCGTTATCTCCAGTGCCGTAGGCCTTTAGGGGGTCGGTCAGGTACTTCAGGTCCCAGCGGTTGAAGGCCCAATGGGGCGACCAGAGGGTGACCACGATCCAGTCGCCGTTGCCGATGGCCCTCTTGAGGGCCGACGCCATCCCTGCGCCGGAGCTGGACTCAAGTACGTAGTCGAGATCGTACATCTCGATGGCGTCCTCGGTGTTCTGCATGATCCCGGCTCCGGGATCAATCCCGACGATCTCGCCGTCGAACTCGTCCCTGAACCCGTTCAGCTCCTCGATGGAGTCGATGGTGACATAGGCGGGGACCACGAGGCCTACTCTACAGCCTTCGAGGTTCGGTCCGACGTAATCGATCTCGTCCTTGTAGATCTCCCAGTAGTTCTTCTGGGTCTCGGGCAGCCAGGAGGATACCGTCAGGTCGAACTCGCCGTTGGCAAGCGCCTGATAGAGGGGTCCTGTGTCCACGGCTATTATATCGACCTTGTATCCCGCCCTCTCGTAGACCTGCCTCAGGACGTTGGTGCTGGCGATCTCGCCGTCCCATAGGACGTATCCTATCGAGACCTCGCCCTTCGTCGTTTCGAGGGTGTCGCCCTCTTCGGTGCATCCGGAGACGAAGACCGCCACCAAAGCGACCACAACAACTAAAAGTGTTTTAGCTTGAATATCTTCCACTTTATCACATCTAAAATGCTTTTTTGCCATTTTTGGCCAAATTATAAAGGACAATTGCCGTCATTTTGAGGCTTTGTTCTGTTCATATAAACCACTTTTGGGCGGATCTCTTATCCTCTGGTTAGGCTCCGGGTGATCCGGTCCAGCACCATGGCGATGATCACGATGGCGAGCCCTGCCTCAAATCCCGTACCGATGTCCACCCTCTGAATCCCGACCAGCACCTGGTACCCGAGCCCTCGGGCCCCGATCATGGCGGCGATGACGACCATCGAGAGGGAGAGCATTATGCACTGGTTGACCCCGGCCATGATCGTCGGCATGGCGAGGGGGAGCTGAACCTTCAGGAGCTTCTGTCTCGGGGTGGACCCGAAGGCCTCCGCCACCTCCACCAGGTCTCTTGGGACCTGGCGTATCCCCAGGTTCGTCAGCCTGATCGTCGGAGGCATGGCAAAGACGACCGTAGCTATGATTCCGGGAACGTTTCCAAGGCCGAAGAATATCACTGCAGGGATCAGGTAGACGAAGGAGGGCATCGTCTGCATCAGGTCCAGGATCGGTGTGATCATGCTGTTAGCACCGTCGCTTCTCGAGCATAGGATTCCGACCGGTATCCCTATCACCAGGGCTACGAGGGTGGAGGAGATCACCAGCGCCAGGGTCTCCATCGAGAGGCTCCAAAGCTGCATGCTCTCGATCAGGAGGAGGCTGATGAGGGTGCCCGCGGCCAGCTTGAGTTTTCGTCTGCTAACCTTCCAGACGAAGAGAGCTATGACCAGAGCCATCGCCAGGGGCGGAAGAAAGAGGAGGAGGTCCTTGAGCCCCCCAACAAGGGCGCCGAGGACAGAGCTCAAGAGGTCGAGAAGGCCTCCGAAGTGGGACTCCACCCAGTCGACGGCGATCTCCACGCCGTCTCCGAGGGGGATTCTAGGCAACGCCATTCTCAGCCACCCCCGGGGTCAGGGCGTCCAGAAGCGCTACGTGGTTGATCATCCCCACCAGGATCTTATGGTCGTTGACCACGGGGAGAGGATGAGGGCTTCCCGCCACCAGGGATATCAGCTCCGTCACCGGAGTCTCGGGGGAGACAGCGGGGGCGTCGAGGACGAGGACATCCTCAATCCTCTCTCCGATCTCGGCGGCCCCTCTCGCCTCCTCCTCCCTGATAATCCCCAAAAACTCCTCCTTCCTGCTGGTCACGAAGGCGAAGCTCTTCTTCCGCTTTCTCATCCGCTTGAGGGCTGCCTCGGGGGTCGAGTCGGCGAATATGACCGGATCGGCCCGTTTCATCACCCCCTCTGCGGTCAGAACCTTGGCCATGTTTACCCCGGCGACGAACTTGGCGACGTACTCGTCGGCGGGGCTCGTCAGAATCTCCTCGCCCGTTCCGATCTGGATTATGGCGCCGTCCTTCATGAGGGCTATCCGATCGCCTATGTGGAGCGCCTCATCAAGGTCGTGAGAGACGAAGATGATCGTCTTGTTCACCTTGTCCTGGAGGTCGAGGAGCTCGTCTTGCATCTCCCGCCGTATCAGGGGGTCGAGGGCGCTGAAGGCCTCGTCCATGAGGAGGATGTCGGGATCGCTGGCAAGCCCCCGGGCGAGCCCCACTCTTTGCTGCATCCCGCCGCTGAGCTGGGGCGGGAAGCTTTCTTCATGTCCCTCGAGCCCCACCAGCCTCAAGACTTCTGCCGCCTTCGCCAGCCGCTCACCCTTGGGGACGCCCCTCACCTCCAGGCCGTAGGCGACGTTCTCGATTATAGTCCGATGGGGCAAGAGGGCGAAGTTCTGAAAGACCATCCCGAGTTTCGTCCTCCTGACCTCTCGTAGCCGCTGTGGTGTCATCTCCAGGACGTTCTCGCCGTCGATGGCAACCTCTCCTGCAGAGGGTTCAAAGAGCCGGTTGATGCACCGCAGGAGGGTGGACTTGCCGCTCCCCGAGAGGCCCATGAGGACGAAGATCTCGCCCTCGGCGACGTCGAAGCTGGCGTTGTAGACGCCGACGATCTGACCAGTCCCCTCGAAAATTTCGTCTTTGGTAAGCCCCTCCTCCAGGTGGCGTAAGGCCTCACGAGGCCGATCCCCAAATATCATTGATAAATTTCTAACACTTACTTTGATATTTTCACCTTCAGAAATCATTCAAAGCCCCTTTTTAAAATTTGGTACATAATTGGCATTGTTATCGTTTCAATCTATTTTAAGCGTTTCTATGTATCTTGATTATTTTTATATTTTAAAAATTTAATTCAAACTGTGGTAAAAACCTGTATGTAGTATATGCGGATGTCGAGGCGGGGGGGGGCATATAAAATGGTGCGTAAATTATCCTCGCAGATAATAATATTATAGAGTTTTATGAGCTGGCAGAAATCTTCTTCAGTCCGCCACCTCATCCCCCTCCAAGGGATATACCCCATTCTCGTCGTGGACCTCCTTGCCGTGGAGGGGAGGGTTGAAGACGCAGGCGAGCTTGAGGGGAGTCTTGGCCCGGAGAAGGTGGCGGTCGTGCTGGTCCAGGACGTAGATGGTGCCTGGGGCTATCTTGTAGATCTTGCCGCCGTTTCCGCAGCGTTCGAGTTCGACCTCGCCGTCGCCCTCTCTTCGGTCGCCGATATTTCCGCCATCCACTCTTTCATCGCCCGCCATTCCTTCAAGGACCTCCACCTCCCCTTCGCCCTCGATGCAGTAGACCGATTCGAGGTGGTTTTTGTACCAGATGTGAGTCTCGGTCCCGGGATAGATCGTGGTTATGTGGAACGAGAAGCCCATCCCGTCCCCCTTCAGGAGGAGCCGTGTGCTCTCCCAGTTTTCGGCCACCACCCGCCGATCGGTCTTCTCCGCCTCCAAAAGGTTTCTTACGATCATGCCAGAACCTCCATCCAGAGCTTCTCCACATCTTTCTCCATAGTCTCTTCGGGGATCTCCGACAGGGCCTTGATCACCGACTCCTCCAGGATGGAAAGGCCCCGCTTAAGCTCATCGTCGGTGATGGTGAGGGGGATGAGACACTTGAGAACTTGATCCAGAGATCCGGAGGTCTCCATGACCAACCCCTTCTCGAAGGCCAGGGCCGATATCCGGGCGGCGAGATCGCCGCTTGTGCAGTCGAGGGCCTGCATCATGCCTCTGCCCCGGGCCGAGAGGACGCCCCTCTCGTCCAGGTCGACGAGCCTCTCCAGCCTCTCTCGGACGATCTCGCCCTTCCTCTTGACATCCCTCTCGAAGGTGTTGTCCCCCCAGTACTCCTCCAGGGCCGCTCGGGCGGTGACGAAGGCGAGGTTGTTTCCCCGGAAGGTGCCGTTGTGCTCTCCGGGCTTCCACTGGTCGAGCTCCGGCTTCATCAGGACCAGCGAGAGGGGAAGTCCGTAGCCGCTGAGGGATTTGGAGAGAGTTATGACATCCGGCGATATCCCTGCCTCCTCGAAGCTGAAGAAGGTCCCCGTCCTTCCGCACCCCACCTGAATGTCGTCGACGATCAGGAGGATGTCGTGCTTTCGGCAGACTATCTCCAGGGAGCGGAGCCACTCGTTGCTTGCGACGTTAATCCCGCCTTCGCCCTGGATCGTCTCCACGATCACGGCTGCAGGATGGTCGAGGCCGCTGCTCCCGTCGGTGAGCATCTTGTCCAGATATTCGGTGGTGTCGATTTCATCACCCATGTAGCCGTCGTAGGGCATGAAGGCTGTACCCTGGGGCTGCATGCCGCAGCCCTCTCGAAAGTGGCTGTTTCCTGTAGCTGCGACCGACCCCATGGTCACCCCATGAAAGCCGTTGGTGAAGGAGACGATCGTCTGGCGCCCGGTGACGTTCCGGGCGATCTTCATCGCCGCCTCTACGGCGTTGGTGCCCGTCGGCCCCGTGAACTGCATCTTATACCTCATCTTCCTGGGCGATAGGATCAGAGACTCAAAGGCCTCCATAAAGTCCCTCTTAGCCTTTGTGGCCAAGTCCAGGCCGTGGACTATCTGGTCCTCCTCGATGTATTCGATCAGCTTCTCTTTCAAAACGGGATCGTTGTGCCCGTAGTTGAGGGCTCCTGCGCCGGCGAGAAAGTCGATATACTCGTTTCCTTCCTCGTCTACAAGGGTAGATCCCGAGGCTCTTGTGAAGACCACAGGGAAGTGGCGACAGTAACTTCGAACCTTTGACTCAAGACGATTGATGGTGCTCATATCATTCATAATAATTTCACCCGCTAAGCGAGAACGGTCCTATGCGGAATAGATGTTCCGCTTCGTGGTTTTCTTGCCCAAAATGCTCGTCGGAGAAGCAGGACGAGACAGTGCATCGGGCCTTCAGATCCCTGGCGAGGGAGGTGAAGAGCCTCTGGGACGCATTGTTTGAGGGGGTTATTGTCGTCTCCAGAAAATTGCACCCTCTGACCGCAGGCCTCTTGAGAGCCTCCGTGAGGAGGAGCTTTCCAAGTCCCTGACCCCTCATCTGAGGGTCCACAGCCACCTGCCAGACGAAGAATACTCCCTCTTGATCTGGAGGGCGATATCCGGAGAGGAAAGCGAAGATCTCGCCGTCCAATTCGGCTACGACGCAGGTATCGGCAAAGTGGTGGCAGAGAAGAAGGTAGCTGTAGACTGAGTTTAAGTCTAGCGGCTTGCAGATCTCGACTAGATTGAATATCTTCGCTCCGTCGGAGACCTCAGGCTTTCGCAGCACGAACTCTTTCGTCCTCCTTAGACTTGCCCTCATCGATCCGCCTTTCAATGGTTTGTCGTCAGTTTTGTTCCGCATTCTCCCGACTCCGGGATGCTATTAGCAGAGCTCCGGGCATGGCCCATCCCCAGCTTCTTCAGAATGATCCTTATTTGCTTAGGGGTGTACTCGACGCCGAACTCCTTATTTATGAGATCTTTGACCTCGCTGGTGGTCCAGCGGTCTCGCTGAATAAGAAGGATTTTCAGCTGCTCTTTTTGAACTTCCGAGAGCTTTGTAGGCCTTCCGCCTCCGTGCCTCGGTATCAGCTCCTCGTAGCCGCCGTCGTTCCACTTCCTCTGCCAAGTATATCCCACGCTCTTGGTAATGCCTACTAGATGAGCTGAGGTCTCAACACTGAAGCCCTGATACCGGTATCTGATGAAGCGCAGCCTCTTCAGAATCCGGGAATACTTCTCTAATTCTTTTATCCTGAAATCGAGCTCCTCGGGCGCCATACATCTCTGTATGGAGACCTGCTCCGGCTTGGGCATGGACTACGGTTGAAATTAATACGTATTAAGTGTTTGGTTCTAAGAAGATAATTTTGTTTTTGAACAAATATAGTTGTTTATGGTATGTGACTTTTTCGAAGGCGTCTTCTCTCTTTCCTCAGAGCAGAGCCAGCGAACTCTAAATCGGATGGTCTCCCAAAAAGAGGCGGCAAATTTTGACAGGTCTGGCTCCCAGACCTGTCAAAAAGTCGGTTTTCAATCAGATCAGGATATGGAGCTGATGGCGTAATCGGTATCCCGCCACCAGTCGCCATCCAGGACTGTCGCTTTATAGCCCATTGCCATCAGGGCGAAGTAGAGGCTGCAGGCCTCGGGGGTTCCGTAGACCATCTGAACTTTGTCCTCGTCAATCCCCCTCCCGGAGAAGAGCTCTTCAAGCTCCCCAGCGCTCTTGAGGGTGCGGGCTTCGGGGTCGCTGTAGAGGTCGGAGGTCTTCAGATTCATCGAGTTTGAGATGCGAGACGTTGCGTAGTCGGAGAAGCTGGACCTGGCGTCCACGATCTGAACTCCGATGCTGCCTTTAGCCTGGCCTAGGACTGACTCGTTGACCAGAAGTCCCTGCCTCATCGCTGAGGTGTAGTTGGACTCGTTCAGCCTGGGAGCGTTCGAGACCAGTTCGAGGTTGGAGATGGCCTTTATGTCCCCATCCATGCGGCTCAGGTTCTTGTGCCCCAGGCACTCAAGAGCCCAGAAGAGGTAGGCGGAGTCGTCGCCGTTCCCGTAGACGACGATCGAATCCGTTTCATTGACCCCCAGGCGGCGGAGCTCGGCGACGGCCAGTTCCGGGTCCAGGCTTCCTGCGGGCCTAATCCACCTCCAGTAGAGGTTCCTCGCCCCCGGAAGGTGTCCCCCCTCGTAATCGGCGGGGGGCCGGGCGTCCAGGAGAACCCGCCCATCGAGATCGTCTTTTGGATCGACGAGAAGCTCCGGGGTTTCGTACTCATCCTCGGCTATCTCGGTCGCTGCTTTCTCCTCTCTCGACTTCAGGGCCTGATCCTGAAGTTTTCCCGTCGAGGATCCGGGATCAGCCTCATTTGGGCCGGTGTGGTATCTGTCCCACCACTCGTTGAAGTTGACCCAGTCTGGGCAGTCTGGACAGCCCGGAGTGCTCGCCAAAGCGGTGCCTGCGATGACAGACCCCAAGATCAGAAATGAAAGAGCGGATACTAGAGCCAGGCAAAGGATCCAGGGTCTCTTGAGCCCCGATCTAGGGCGACCCTCGGATTGTGAAATCGATCGTGAATTTGCTATGATCATCACTCCCCATTCCTCATACTGACTTCAACGGTTATATTTGAGCCTGGCGAGCCGATGGATGGGAACCTATAAATACCGAATCGTGTCCATCAAAGCAAAATAAAGTACGTTATTGTATGTAATTATACATTAGAATTTGGGGGGATACAATTGATCGGAAAATCAGTCAGGATGGAGAGGATCTTCAATCGGGAGACGGACAGGACTGTGATCATTCCCATGGACCATGGGGTCACCGTCGGGCCGATCCGGGGGATAAAGAACGTGAGGGAGGCAGCAGATCTAGTCGCCGCTGGGGGCGCCGACGCCGCCGTCGTTCATAAGGGCGCGGCCTCTTTTGGCCATCGGGGATACGGCCGGGACTTGGGGCTGATACTCCACCTTTCGGCTTCCACCAACCTCGGCCCCGATCCCAACAATAAAGTCCTGGTGGCGACGGTGGAGGAGGCTCTGAAGCTGGGAGCCGACGGAGTCAGCATCCAGGTGAACGTGGGGGCTGAGGACGAGGCGAGGATGCTCGCCACCCTGGGCGAGATCTCCAGGAAATGCCAGGAGTGGGGAATGCCGCTCCTCGCCATGATGTATCCCCGGGGAAAGAAGATCGAGGATGAGCATCGGGCTGAGTACATCTCTCATGCCGCCCGGGTTGGGGCGGAGCTGGGGGCCGATGTCATCAAGACCAGTTATTCCGGTGATCCCGACTCCTTTCGAGAGGTGGTGGAGGGCTGTCCCGTGCCCGTGGTCATAGCGGGGGGGCCTCGGACGGAGACCGAGGCCGAGTTTCTGGAGATGGTCGCTGACGCCGTCGGAGTCGGGGCCCGAGGGGTCGCCATCGGAAGAAATGTCTTCCAGCACCAGGACCCGACCCTCATCACGAAAAGAATCTGCTCCATCGTCCACCGGGGCATGACAGCAGATGAAGCTCTAAAGGTCGAGGGTTAGCTTCGCCAGGATGGGATCTAGCTACGATAGGGCTGAAGGTCACTTCAAGTACTCTACTCTCCCCTCACAGCCCAGAAGGTGACCATGTAGCGATGAACCTCTTGCCGGGACTATCGTGCCTCCGCTCATGGTGCAATTAGGGATCATTATTCTCGGGGTGTTTTCTCAGAGCTCTCGCGATCTGGATGCTCGGAAGGAGTTTGACTCATTGCGAAGGGACTATGACGTCGATTGGGCTTGGACCTCCAGACCCGCTCTATTCTCCTTTATCAGGCCCGTCCTTGACCTCTTTAGGTTCCAGAGCTAAATTTTGTGGAGCAGGACTGCATAGAGCACGAAAGCTATGAAGAAGAAGGTCAAAAGATCCAGAGTGTTCATGTTGTCCAGATAGGAGAGAGGGTGATGTTGATACAAACAGATGGCTGCAAGATCGGTTTGGTGAGGGAGATATGACCACCTATAGTCTGGCTGCGAGGGCAATGCTGATGGCTTTCGTCCTACTATCGTATTCTGCCTGTTCTGCGGAGGACTTCTATCGGGCCGAGGGGGGGCCCTCGATCTTCGTCACCTCCGTCACCTCCAGCCTCGAGACCGGAAAGGTGGGGTCGGTCTTCATCGAGATCGAGAACCGGGGGCAGATAACGGGCCTTGAGGAGAAGAGCGCCCCCACGACCGACGACGAAAAGATGCTGGCCCTTCTGGAGGGGGAGCTGGAGATGGAGGGCTCCGAGGCCATAGGGGTCGAGGCGAAGCTTTCTTCTAGGGACGAGAGGCTGGAGGTCCTCTCCCGGTCCCAGCTGGCGGGCTCCCTCTCGGCTGGCGAGAGGCTGAAGATGCCGATGGAGTTCTCAGTTCGGGCGGAGGAGTCTGCTAGTGCCGGGATTTATCAGATGGTCCTGGAAGTCTCCTACGAGAGGCAAGAGGACGTTCACGTCCAGGGAAATCCCCTCTACCCCGAGATATATTTCCAGAGGGCGCCTACAAAGGAGACGATCTTTCTTGAAATCCCAGTAATGACGGGCCCAAGGCTCGAGGTTGCGGAGGTGAAGGGCTCGCTATCTCCTGGTCGCTCTTCCGATCTCGAGCTGGTCGTCGAGAATTCCGGCGACGTTCCGGCCCGAGAGGTCCAAGCGAGGCTCCTCTTCCATCCCCCATTCAACAAAACCAGTCAAGAGCTGTCCCTGGGGGATATCGAGCCCGGGAAAAAGGCCGCAGCCAAGTTTCCCCTGGAGGTGGATAGGGAGGCAGATCCAGGAGAATACGCTCTAGTCTGTCAGATCCAGTACAGGTCTGGCGAGGGGGCTGAAGAGAGGAGGGAGGATCTGGCTGCTCTCGTGGAGGTGAAGTCCCCGACGGGCCTTCGGACGATATTGATCTTCCCCGTCGTAGCCATTCTTCTGACTCTCCTCTACCTCGGCGGGGTGGGAAAGAGGCTCAAGCTTCCGAGAATCCGAAGAAAGAAATGGTGATAGACCCGTTCGCCTCCCGAAACAATATCTTGAAATGGTTTACGATTTATCTCGACACCAGGTCCTGGAACTGCTCCTGGGCCCGGGCCAGG
>LGFT01000086.1 GCA_001509375.1 Methanothrix harundinacea
ACCCCGGGGATCGTTCCCAGAACCAGAGGCGCGCCGACGCGCCTGATCTCAGTGTCCTTGACGGGACCTCTTCCGGCCCTCATCTTGAACTTCTGGTTTCTGATGTACTCCTTGTTGGCGTAGGCGTAGAGGCTGAGGATCGGTATATCCTGAGGACAGACCTGCTCGCACCTTCGACAGCCGACGCAGATCTCGTAGGTCGAGCTGAGGGGCTCGTAGTTGCCCTTCGCCGCTTCCTGGACGACGTCGCCTATCTTGATGTGGGGGGGACAGACGAACTGGCAGGAGTGGCAATAGGTACAAGACTCGGCATATTTCTTGAACTCCTCATCGCTGAGGAAGGGGTCTGCCTCTCTGATCTCGGCTCGCTTCGGCTTGACGGCGATCGCCGTCTTGACGCCCACCTCTCCGGCCTTTACCGGGTCGAGAACTACGACGCCGGGCATCCTGAAGTTCACCAGGTCGTCGACGATCTCGTCGACGGGATCGTTGGTCCTGTCCGGCAGGCCCAGCATGATCTTCTCGTTGGTGGCGATCAGGGGGATTTTGTACTTCTCGGCATCGACGATGGCATCGGTCCAGACACACTGCTCGTCGACCATGATGCAGTCCATGCAGTCGCCCCGGACCATCTTCCTCCACCAGCCGATGGCTCCTGCGATCTTTGCCTTGGTCCCGATCATCCTGTACTTATCGTTGAACTCCTTGTCAGGGTGCCCCAGGCCCTCACAGATCCTGGTGTTGTCGATGGCTGTGCAGCATACGCCGCCGATGTCGACCTTGTCCCAGAGGTTGTTGTCCTCGGTGTAGAACATGGCCTCGGCGGAGCCCGCCAGGTTGTGGCCGTAGGTGATCAGGATCGCCTTGCTCTTGTCGAGGGTACCCATCCCACACTCCACCAACGGAGCGTCCTCGTCGCCCCTAGGCATATCGTAGGCCACAATCTGGATCAGATCTGATACCTCTTTGCCCAGGGAGTCGAGCATCCCGCCGTGGAGGGCCTTCGACTCAAAGTCCCTGTAGTTTCCTTCCTGGCCGGTGTGGGTGCAGGCCAGAAGCTGAGCAACCTGCTCCTCGACGTAGTTAAGAACGGGACCAAAGTCCTTGATGGTTTTGGGCTTAATTCCGGCTATCGTCCTGGTGAGAGGCGCGTCCACCAGGATCTCATCGCCCATCTTGAAGGGTAGATCACCGAACTTGTCCAGACACCAGTGATAGAGGTGTCGGCCGTGAGCACAGTGGGCTGTGCAGCCCATGAGGACTGCCAGAAGAACGATCCTTCCCTGCTGGGCGGCCTGGTCTATGCCGCAGGCACCTCTCTTGTCTCCAGTCAAATCGCAGGGACCGTAGGTACAAAGGGTACACCGATCACAGATGGGAGAGTAAAATACCCTGTACCTATTTATGAGCTTGAAGTCCCAGTCTCGAAGCGTGGCGATCGATGGGTAAGGGAACGGGCCCATGGGCTGGTCCCACTCCTCCACCTCCTTCACGATCTCACCGATGTTGATCTGGACATTTTGCATGTCCTCAACGGCAAAGCTGCCTTCCATCTTATCCATGCTTGACCTCCTTCTATACTCTGGTTTGCTCGGTAGTCACCTGTAGAACATAAAACCCTTTCGGATTGCTAACTAGTATAATGTGTATATTATTGTTTAAATTATTGATTAGAACACATATACATTTAAGTTTGTGAAATCGTGACCGTAATTTTAATGGCAAAAATTAAGGATTATGTTTAGATGTATAGAAAATCCAGTTGGATTGATAAAAATCCATCCTGGTTTAAATCAATCCGCCAGGTTGAAATGTGTTAAGGCTGAGAGGGAAGCGATCATCGATGCAAATCAGAAAGAGCTTTGCCATGGCCGAGGCCTGCCACCATGGCGGAAGGGTCAGGGCCGCGGCCTCAAGCCTGGACCTCGACCAAGAAGACCTCCTCGACTTCAGCGCCAACATAAATCCCCTGGGCCATCCTCCTCTGGAGGGCCTGATCCTGCGGGAGATGAAGAGCGTCGGCCATTATCCCGACAACGATTACACCGAGTTCAGAGAGGCATGTGCAAAGTTCGTGGGGGTCGACCCAGAGAACGTAGTTCCCGGAAATGGCTCCTCGGAGCTGATGAGGCTCTTTGCAGAGGCCCTGATAGAAGAAGGGGATAAAGTTGTGATAACTTCGCCGACCTTCGGCGAGTATGAGACCCAGTCCCGCCTCTTTGGGGCAGAGATCGTCCACGTCCAAAGGGGAATCAAAACCCCCAAAGATCCGAAGGATTTTCTGGACGATGCCCTCCTGGAGGGGGCCAAGGCCGCCTTCATCTGCAACCCCAACAATCCAACGGGGATTCTCCTCCCCAGGTCAGCGATCGCGGATCTAGCCGAAAGGTGCGAGAGGGCTGAGACCGTTCTATTCGTCGATGAGGCCTTCATCGAGCTCTCAGACCCCCAACAGACCGTGGCAGATATGGCTCCAGAGATGGAGCACCTCTTCGTCATAAGGTCCCTCACCAAATCCTTCGGGGTTCCGGGGATAAGGCTCGGGTTTGGCGTTGCCGGAGATCGGCTCGCCGAGGTGATGAATAGAACCCGCCTTCCCTGGAGCATAAGCTCCCTCGCCTCGGCGGCAGGAGCCCACCTTCTCGCCATGACCGGCCACCTGCCCAAGAGCAGGCAGATGATAAAGGAGGAGCTGGCTTGGCTCTCCGGCGAGCTGAAACGCCTAGGCCTCGATCCGGTTGATAGCTCCGTCAACTTCATCCTGGTGGGGGTGGAGCCCGCTGGAATTCGATCTCCTGAGCTAGTCGAGAGGATGGAACAAGAGAGGATTCTAGTTCGGGACTGCAGCTCCTTCGGCCTCGGCGAGGATTACATCAGGGTGGCCGTCAGAAATAGAGAGGAAAACGTGAGGCTGGTTTTGGCCCTGGAGAGGGTGCTCGGATGGAAAGGGTGAGCTGTGATCGCTACCCCTGCCACTTTCCCGACCAAGATTGTACCTTCTGCTTCTGCCCCTTCTACCCCTGCAACGACGAGAGGACAGGAGGTCGCATGGTGGATGGCGAATGGTCCTGTGAGGGTTGTGCGTTGATCCACAAACCTGAAGTGGCGGAGAGGGTTATGGATGGGCTGATCCGGGGCGATGGACTCGAGGAGATCTGGAAAGAGGTCGAGAAGAAGGTTATTACCTGTTGCACTTCCAGGGATCCCGATGAAAGAGAGGGTTAGACCGATATGATCCCCGATACAATTACCGTCATCGCTCTGATCCCCGAGCCGCTGATGGTCCTCCTTCTGGCGGTCGCGATGGACCTGATCTTGGGCGAGCCACCCGCCCGGGTCCATCCGGTGGTAATCATCGGAGGGATGATCGGGTTTTTGAAGAGGCGTGCGAGGCTATCGAGGATCGAGGGCGCAGAGGTCGCCCTTCTCGTCATCCTCTCAGCGGCTGCGGCGGGCCATCTTCTGATCGAGGCGGGAGATCGGGTCTCCTTCCTCGGTTTTAGCCTCGGCGTCGTCGTCTCCGCGTACCTTCTAAAGGCGACGATGGCGATAAGGTGCCTTCTCGATACATCGGAGGGGATCGGAAGGCTCGTGGAGGAGGACCTCGATGAGGCGAAGAAGCTTCTTTCTGCCCTGGTGAGCAGAAACCCCGAAGGGCTCACGAGAACCCAGGCGACCTCAGCGGTGATCGAGTCCCTCTCTGAGAACTATGTTGACACCGTGGTCTCACCCCTCTTCTATTACCTCCTCTTCACGCCTTTCGGCCTTGGAGTGGAGGCGGCACTCGCCTTCAAGGCCGTGAACACCCTGGACAGCATGCTCGGCTATCG
The DNA here is from genome assembly GCA_001509375.1 of Methanothrix harundinacea. Taxonomy (GTDB): domain Archaea; phylum Halobacteriota; class Methanosarcinia; order Methanotrichales; family Methanotrichaceae; genus Methanocrinis; species Methanocrinis harundinacea_D. Next base: position 3,831 of record LGFT01000086.1, read on the forward strand.
AACAGAAGAGCTGAAAGACCTCGGCTTCGCCTCAGCGAGGCTCGACGATCTAGCCAACTGGGTTCCTGCAAGACTGAGCCTTCCGATCATCGCCGCGGCCCGACCATCGAGGGCAAAAGTGACTATCGAGACGGCCCTGCGGGATCATGCACGAACTCCAAGTCCCAACTCCGGCTGGCCGATGGCGGCGGCGGCAGGTGCCCTGGGGCTGAGGCTTGAGAAGCCCGGGGTCTACGTCGTCGGCGATGGGGGGAGAGATCCCTCGACAGAAGATATAAAGCTCGCCCTGAGGCTGGTGGGGACGGCGATGGGCCTCACCGTGGCCTGCTCGTCCCTCATCCTTTTATCTCCCCTGTTTCTCTAACAATCATTTACCTTTGTCGCGTCCAGCCGCGTCACTGGTTGCAGGAGTCCTGGCCGCACTCCTCGCAGCTCATAAGGCCGCAGGCCTCAGCCTGGCCCTTGATGACGACAAAGCCCCTCCCCCTCTCGTCGTCGACGTAGTCGATGACGGCGACCCGAAGATCCTCGAAGTCGCTCGGGTTGATGTAGACCTCGACGTCGTTGCTCTCGAAGACCAGGTCCTTCTCGTCGAAGGGCGCGAGGCCCAGGGCGAACTTGGGCAGATCGCCGGGGTTGCTCGTCTTGAATAGCTTGACGACCTTCCCCTCCACGGAGTTCATGAGGAGCTTTTCTGCTGCGGCATCGGTTATCTCAATCATTATTCTGCACCAAAATATAGCTGGTCGGGAGGGATATTAAAGATATGCTTACCCTGATTCAGGAAAACCGGACGATCTGATGAGCTCTCCCAGAGAGAGGACCAGAAAATTAAGACAAAATATTTATCAGGGCTGGAGGACCACCAAACCATAGATGGAGAAGATGGGCGATCTTTTGGAGATGCTGCGACGTTTCGACTCCCTGGGCTCGACGAAGGAGGCGGCGACGGAGGTCTTCGGCTGGGGCGTGGAGGAGGTCCTGATCAGCGAGGAGCGGCCCGGGGTGGACCAGGTGATCATCGCGTTCTATAACAGCCTCGTCATAGAGGCGAGGCACATCCTGACCAAGGAGGGGGTCGTCGAGTTCGGGGAGGAGTGGGAGTTCCGGCTGAAGCTGCGGACCGACCTCGCCTCCACCATCCGGTACAACGCCTTCTACTCCCGGTACATTCACGGAAAGGGGTACCTGCGGGTCGACATCGGATACGTCGAGAATAAGCTCCTACGAAAGATGCTGGAGGACTTCTACATCCCCCGGATGCGCTCGATCTACAAGCCCATCATCCTGGAGTTCAAGGGGCTCTTCGATTACGACTTCTTCGGGATAGACGTGGGAAGGGAGAGGGCCGAGGTGTATTACTCCACGGTCCGGCAGGGGCGGGAGGAGGCCGAGGCGAATATCGACGACGTGATCGTTCGGCTCAACTACCTCAACGATATGATGAAGGAC
>LGFT01000031.1 GCA_001509375.1 Methanothrix harundinacea
CGCCAGCATAAGTACCTGCAGATCGGTACGAAGAGGGAACAACGCCGGAGACCGTACCAGCGATTCGACCCATTAGCATCAACCCGCAATCTCAAATCACAATCCTGCTATGAAGGTCATGCTCATTAGAAAAATAGAAAAATATGTAAAAAGTAGTGGCCGGAGATCCGAAGATCGGACCTAGGCCACTTCCAGATCCTTGGCGTTGTCTACGAATCGGTTTGGTCCGACCCTATCGATTCCGGATTTCAGGAGCCCTATGCCCTTGACGTTGTAGCTGAGGGTATTTCCCACCACGATGGCGTTCGAAGAGGTGTCCAGGAAGATCCCCACGTCGGTGTTGTTGCCGACGACGTTGCCCTCGACGCGGTTGCCGTCGGATTGGAGGATCGCAATCCCATCGTCGCCGTTGTTGCTCACCACGTTATCTCCGACGAAGTTTCCGGGGGCTCTGAATATCAGAATGCCGTCGTTCCCGTTGTTTGAGGTGATGCACTCGAAGATGGTGGTGTTGGTGCAGCCCTTGAGGTAGATTCCCACCCAATCACTGTTCCAGACCCCATTTCTGGAGATCAGGTTATCATTGGAGGTTACCTCGATCCCGGCGCTGGGATAGGGTCCGGCATTGGTGATGTAGAACCCCTCAAGAACGATCCCGTCCGCTTTGAGGATCACGGTGCTGCCGTTCCCCAGGGCGTTCACCACGGGAACTCCCTCGCCAGTGTTCACACCTCGGAGGGTGATCGATTTATCCACGACGACGTTCTCGTTGTAGGTTCCACTACCAACCTCCACCACATCGCCGTCTTCAGCGGCCTCGATTGCTGCCCCGATGGTGGTGTAGTTGCAGCCGTTGAGACAGACGGTTCTGATCATCTCCACCACAGCCTCTCCGGTCTCTTCGATCTCCTCGGGGACAGCCTCTTCGGTCTCTTCGATCTCCTCGGGGACAGCCTCTTCGGTCTCTTCGATCTCCTCGGGGACAGCCTCTCCGGTCTCTCCGATCTCCTCAGGGACAGCCTCTTCGGTCTCTTCGATCTCTTCGGGGACAGCCTCTTCGATGGACTCATTTGAGACGTATCCCGTTTCGTTAGCTATCTCGACGGTTTCGACGGCCGGTTCTGTCGCGAACTCCTCCACCATTTCCATCTCGGTCGGAGAGGTATCGTTCTCGGTCTCAGCGACCGAATCGGTGGAGTTCTCCGAATCTATCGTCTCCACCACTACAGCCATATCTACCGCCATATCTATGGTGGCGTTATTCTCAATAGAGACGTTATCTGCAGCCTCTTTGCTCTCATTGAGGTCGCCGGATACGGCGTCTGCTTGGACGAGCCCGGCAGAGAGAACGAGGGCCATCAAAAGCCAGGTGCCCACTACGAGCTTATGAGTGCGATCTTGGAGCATATTCAAACCTCTGATTTCAAGATAAAACTGCTCGTTATTAAAATTAACTTAACAATATCGATTCAGGTCTTTTCAGGATATCCCGAACGGCCTCGATCCCTCCGACTTCACGATCTCGATCCCGAATACCTTGGGCCACAGCTTTCCCGTCACCAGGAGCCGCTCGCTCTCGGGATCGTAGGCGATGCCGTTCAGGAAGTCCGAGCTTAGCCGTTCCTCTTCAGTCAAGAGGCCTGATAGGTCGATCCACGCCACCACCTCCCCCCTCTCCGGAGAGATGACGGCGATCTCATCGGTCTTCCAAACGTTGGCGTATATGAGCCCATCAATATACTCGAGCTCATTGAGCCCTGGGAGAGGCTCGCCATTGCTCTGAACGTCGATCTTTCCCCTCAACCTGAGGGTCTCAGGATCAATAAGCAGAAGTCTCGAGGATCCATCGCTCATGATCAGGTCTCGACCGTCGCTGGTGATCCCCCACCCCTCTGTAGGGTATACGAAAGTTCCGGCTACGGTGAGGTTTTCGAGATCCCAAACGAGGCCGATCCCTGATCTCCAGGTGAGCTGAACCAAACGATCCTCCCAGAGGACTATTCCCTCGCCAAAGAGCTGTGGCGGCAAGCTCCGCGATCTTATGACCTCTCCCGTCTCCAGGTTTGTTTCGCGAAGCTTCGACCTCCCATAACGGCCGGTCCCCTCGTAAAGAACGCCGTCCTTGTAGACCAATCCCTGTGTGAAGGCCTCTGGATCGTGGGGGTAGACCGCCACCACCCGGTAGCTATGAACTGGGATCTCCTGGGTGTTGGGTGCCTGATCCCCGATGCAGCCTGCCATGAGGGCGAAAAGGAGCAGACAAAAGATCGAGGCGATGGAAAGTCTAGCGGTCATAGTTTCGGCCTTCCCGAGGTCCGCGATCTATTTAGAATATTCGCAGAAAATCCAGGACCGCAGCCCAAAGACCGCCCACCTCGAAGCTGAATGAAGAGGATTTTGGATGGGGCATTTTTTGGGTGCGGGATCGATAGGCAGCCTCTGCGATCTACCAACAGGTATATCTCCATTGCGGGAGCACCTATCCCAGCTTGCGCAGATGACCTCTTCGGGGATCTCGCTAGCTTTCGTTCGGTTCTTCGGAATCGAAGACCAAAAAGGTACGTGAATATAATGGACGAGAGACGTGGACGTAGAGGCGGCTTCGACAGAGGCCCCAGAGAGATGCACGACGCGGTCTGTGCGGATTGTGGAAAGGAGACTAAGGTCCCCTTCAAACCCGACGGATCGAGGCCGGTATATTGCAGCGAATGTTATCAGAAGCACAGACCCGCAAGACCGCCTAGGCGGTATTGATCGGATCGGATCGATCTGATCCCCACCGGTCTGTTTTTTTTCCGTCAAAATGGTCTTCCGCGATGACGGCGCGGAAGAAATGCAGGGTTGTCTCCCTCCCGGAGACAACAAGCTTTAAGAAAAATTTTCCTTTCACGATGGCCGCCACCACGCCTTCGATCTCGCTGTTTAAGAGATGGTCGAAGCGTAGCAGTGCTCTAATCCAATATTCGAACATCAGGATCAGAACGGCGATGTAATTATAAATCTCTAACTGACTTACACCACTTATCATTAATGTTCTGCTCGTCGAAATAAATTATTTATATGATTAAGTTTTTGTAAGATTAAAATTAAAAAAAATCCCCCGGTGATAATGATGAAGGAGAGCACAGTGAAGGTGCTGGACGATAAAGATCTCGAGTTTGCGGAGACCCTCAGAAGTCTAGGCGTACAGCGGAACGTTGCCATCCTCATAACGTACCTGGCCAACGTGGACGAAGCATCCTCGCGGGATATCGAGATGGGCTCCAACCTCCGACAGCCCGAAGTGAGCATAGCGATGCGTGCCCTGCGCGAGAATGACTGGGTGAGCGAGAAAGAGGTAAGGAGGGGCGGCAAAGGCCGGCCCATGAAAGTCTACTCACTTTTGACCCCCATCGACGATATAATAAAGCATTTCGAAGAAGAGAAGCAACAAGAATCAGCTCAGACGATGGAGAGCATACAGAAGCTCAAGGAGCTGATCTCTAGCTGAAATATTTTACGAAGAGACTTCTTAGGATCTATCTCACAGGGTCGGACACAGCCTCTTTTTTGGGGGGGGCCTCGGAAACCACCTCTACATCAATCTTGGAGGCGATCCCCCGTCCCATGGATACGCAGCATCCGCCTATCTCGATCACCACAGGCCCTCCGAAGGGCTGGCATGCTATCTTGCGGACCCTCTGCCCTTTTCTTATTCCCATAGATTCCAACCTCTTCGTCCAGCCGAAGCTATCGGCGAATGATTTTATCTCCAGGATCAGGTTGCAGGGTGCTTTCGTCAGCGAGATCAATTCGACACCTCTAATATCCCGGTAATTAGACCAATCCGCCGTCTATAAACCTGGCGGTGCCTCTCCGGCCTCAAGCCCTGGACTGGGAAGGGGATGGCTGGCCGGGCACCCTCACCCCACGATCAAAAGCCCAAATAAAGCTCATAATCTGACGTGAATCCCCCGATCAGAGAGGTATCTTTTCACCTCGTGTACCCCCCACTCGCCGTAGTGGAATATGCTGGCTGCGAGGGCGGCCGAGGCCCCGGTCTTGGAAAAGACCTCGAATATATGCTCTGCGTTCCCGCACCCGCCCGAGGCGATAACGGGTATCCGGACCCTCTCGCAAACGGCGCCTGTGAGGGGGAGGTCAAAACCGTCGTAGGTCCCGTCCCGATCCATGCTGGTGAGGAGGATCTCGCCTGCCCCGAGCTCCTCGGCCTCCATCGCCCAGGCCACAGCATCGACGCCCGCAAACTCCCTTCCGCCGTAGAAGGAGCACTCAAACCAGGACTCTCCTTTGGGGGTGGGAACCGAGATCCTTCCATCGCCCGGCCCGTCCCTCCTCTTCGCATCTATGGCGACGACACAGGCCTGGCTTCCGTACTCCTCAGCGATCTCGGATATGATCCCGGGTCGCTTCAGGGCCGTGGTGTTGACGGTGACCTTGTCGGCCCCGGCCTTGAAGACGGACCTCACGTCATCGAGGCTCTTGATCCCGCCGCCGACGGCCAGAGGAATGAAGACATTCTTGGCGGTGGCCCTGATGACGTTGAACATCGTCTCGCGCCTATCGGAGGAGGCGGTGATGTCCAGAAATACGATCTCGTCTGCCCCCTCCTCATAGTACCGGGTGGCGAGCTCCCAGGGAACTCCAGCATACCTGATTTGCTTGAACTCGATACCTTTCACGACCCTTCCCAGGGGGACGGCCAGGTCGCAGTCGAGGCAGGGGATTATCCTTCTTGCTAACATCTCGCAAACCTCACGAAGTTCTCAAGGATATTGAGCCCCTCCACCCCCGACTTCTCGGGGTGGAACTGGACTGCAAAGAGGTTATCCCTCGATACCGCCGCGGCTATTTCCAGCCCGTATTCAGTGGTCGCTGCCAGGACAGATCTATCCTCTGGAACGCAAGCATAAGAGTGGACAAAGTAGAAGAAATCCTCATCGGATATCCCCTCCAGGATCTCCGTCTCCTTTTTTATGGAGAGGGTATTCCATCCCATCTGGGGGACCAGAACCGAGTCTGGCAGGCGGATTACATCGCCAGAGATCCAGCCAAGCCCCTCCTCAGGGCTCTCCTCGCTCCCGTCGAAGAGGACTTGCATCCCGACGCATATCCCCAAGATCGGCGTTCCCTCATCCAGGGCCCGCCGGAGGACGCCCTCAAACCGAGACAGTTGTCTCATGCACCCTCCAAAGGAGCCAACCCCGGGAACCACTACCCCCTCAAACGCCGTCAAGCTCTCCGGCTCAGTTATGAGCGTGGGCCGAGCCCCGATCCGCTCCAGGGCGTTTTTTATGCTGAAGAGGTTTCCCACCCCGTAATCCACAACTGCAATCGTCAAATCTCATTCACCTGAGAACTTAAATTCTGATGTTTCAGAATGACCGGAACTCCATGTCTCATGGCCTCGTATATACCTTTTCGGGCTTCTCGGCAGCGACTATTATTCTGCTGGAAGTATATTACAGGCGGCCGACTTGTACTCCGGGATCTTGGATATTGGGTCCCTGGCGTCAGAGGTGATCAGGTTCGCACCGTGATAGTGGAAGGGCATAAAGACCATCCCGGGTTTTACCACGTTGGTAACCCTCGCCCTTGCCCTGGTCTCTCCTCTGAGGGTCGATACCACCACCATGCCGCCGTCGACGATATTCAGGCTGGAAGCATCCTCGGGATTCACCTCGACGTAAAGCTCAGGGTCCCTCTCCATCAGGGACGGGCTCCTCCGGGTCATGGAGCCTCCATTGTAGTGAACGACTATCCTGCCCGTGGTGAGGAGGATGGGGTACTCAGGGCTCGGCTCCTCGGCAGGAGGTACATTCTCGACCGCAAAGAGACTTGCCCTGCCGTCCGGCGATGAGAACCTTCCGGTGTGGAGTATCTCCGTTCCCGGATGGTCCTCTGACGGACAAGGCCAAGCAACGCCCCCGATTCCAGATATCCTCGCCCTCGTGGCGCCTCTGTAGATCGACACCGTACGATTGATCTCCTCTAAAACCTCGGCGGCAGAGTTGTATTCGATGTCCAGCCCGAGCCTTCTGGCGATATCACAGATTATCAAAAGCCCCTCTCTCGCCTCTCCGGGGGCGGGGACGGCCCGGTCTATCCACTGAACCCTCCTCTCCATAGAGGTGTAACTGCCATCCTTCTCAGCCCAGGCAGCAGCGGGCAGAACGACGTCGGCAAGCTTGGCCGTCGGCGTCATAAATATCTCCTGGACCACCAGAAAATCGAGATTTTCCAGGGCCTCGCGGGTCTTAGAGGCATTCGGATCGCAGATCACCGGGTCTTCCCCAATGATGTACATCGCCCTGACCTGCCCCTCCAGGGCTGCGTCCATCATCTCCGTGGAGGTCATCCCCGGTCCATCGGGAAGGCTCGGCGCGTTCCAGGCGGTCTTGAAGAAGTCGACGGACGACGGATCGGAGGCCCTCCTGTACCCGGGGTAGAACTCTGCCATGGCGCCCATATCGCAGGCTCCCTGGACGTTGTTCTGGCCTCTCATGGGCCAGATGCCGGCCCCCGGTCTTCCGATCTGGCCACAGATCAGGGCCAGGTCGGCGCAGGCCCTGACGTTATCTGTGCCGCAGATGTGCTGGGTGATTCCCATGGAGTAGAGGAGGGCCGAGGCCTCTGATCGGGAGTAGAGCCGCGCAGCCTCGACGATCTCCTCCGTGGAGACCCCCGTCAGCTCGGATGCCTTCTCTGGGGTGAACCCTTCCAGGTTCCGCAACAGATCTTCAAAACCCTTCGTCCTATCAGCTATGAACCTCTCGTCTATCGACCCCTCGTCTATCGCCACCTTCATCATACCCCTGAGAAGGTCGATGTCGGATCCGGGCTTGAGCCTCAGGTGGAGATCTGCCATCCAAGAGGTGTGTGTGATCCGGGGGTCTGCGACTATGATCACAGCTCCATTATCTTTGGCCTTCTGGACCCACCTGGAGACTGTGGGGTGAGCTTCGGCCAGGTTTGTCCCTATGGCCAGGACGCACCTGGCGTTGGCCAGATCCCCGATATTGTTGGTCATGGCCCCTGTGCCCAGAGATCCCCCAAGCCCCACCACTGTGGGGGAGTGGCAGAGCCGGGCGCAGTTGTCCACGTTCGGCGAGCCCAGGAGCCGGGCCATCTTCTGCAGAGCATAGTTCTCCTCGTTATTGCACCTCGAGGATGCGAGAAATCCCAAGGATCGAGCTCCGTAATCCTTGGCGGCATTTCCCAATCCCTTTGCCACCAGATCTAGGGCCTCCTCCCAGGAGATTCTGATCCAATCGTCTCCATTCCTCTTGAGAGGATATCGCAGCCTCTCCTTGTGGTTGAGGACCTCCAGGATTGAGTTGCCCTTGGGGCAGAGGCCGCCCTCTCCCGTAGGGTGCTGGGGCATGTACTCCATTCCGATGGCCCGCCCCTTCTCCACCAAGAGGTAAAAACCGCAACCTACAGCGCAATAAGGGCAGACAGACGCAATCCGTTCTTCGGTTATGTCAACACCTTCTTCAACGATTTTTCAACGCCCTCTTACTGCCCCCTCCTGCACCTTTCCAGCACCGTCTCCCGAGAGGCCATCTCCGCCTCCCTGCTCCGTCGGCATGTGGGGCAGACCCGGATCCATTCGAGCCCCTCGGAGTCCCTCTCTGAGTCGGCGGCAAGGGCGGCCTCGATCCTTCTGAGCATCGGCTCTGATGCGTACCGCGATCCACAGATCTTGCAGGCCACGAGATCAAAGGAAAGATCCGGCTCCTGAACGGTTTCGTCGAAGGGGACCAGGGTCAGAGCTCTGGCGGGGCAGAACTCCACACAAAGATCGCACTCCTCCTTGCACCTCTTCCAGTGAATGCTCCGCATCTTCTCGGTCTCAGTCCGGACGATGTTCTGGCTGGGACAGACGTTGGAGCAGGATTTGCAGCCGATACAGAGGCTGTCATCAACTTTGATCATCTTCGACCTCCCTTGGCGGCGGCCCGAGCAGCCCGGGCCCGCTCCCGGCGAGAGGCCAGCTCGTAATCAGTGGTGAGAGCGTTGGCCGGACAGGTGGCGACGCAGGCCGGCTCGGCCCGTCCCTCACAGAGATCGCACTTGTGAGCTATTTTGTCTGTCCAGACTACTCCGTAGGGGCAGGCGAGGGAGCATAAGCCGCATCCTGTGCACTTTTTCACATCGAAGGCCGTCCGCTCACCATCCTTATAGAGAGCGCCGGAGAAGCAGGCGATGGTGCAGGAGGCCTCCTCACAGTGATGGCAGAATATGGGAACCGAAGCAAAATCTCCGACGAAATGGACGTGGATGTGGCCGATTCCCCCGTGAACACGCTGGCATGCTACCTCGCAGGATCGGCAGCCGATGCATCGGTCGACGTCGACGTAAACCGGCATCTTAATCCCTCCTGGAGATCCTGCAGGCCGAGACCTTGAACTCTGGAATCCTCGCCTCGGGGTCGGTGGTCTCTTGGGTGAGCACATTTGTTCCTGGGAAGTGGAAGGGCATGAAGACAACGCCCTCTTTCACCCCCACCGAAAGGCGGGCATGTGCCTCCGTCTCTCCCCGGAGCGTGGTCACGGTGACCGGGTCGCCGTCGACCACCTTCAGCTTCGCGGCGTCGGTGGGGTTGATCTCCACGTATAGGTCTGGCTCCCGGCTTACGAGGGAGGGACTCCTCCTGGTCATTGACCCGGCGTTGTGGTGGACGGCCGCCCTTCCGGTCGTCAGGACGAAGGGGTAATCTTCGTTCGCCACCTCCACCGCCGGACGGTAGGGGACGGGCACAATGGCGGCGCGCCCCTCAGCGAGCTTGAATCCTGATGAGTGGAGGATCGGCGTTCCCGGATGATCGTGGCTTGGGCAGGGCCAGATCAGGCCGCCAGTTTCGAGCCGATCCCGGGTTATGCCGGCGTACTGGGGCACCGTCCTGTTGATCTCCGCCAGGACCGAGGCGGCGTCGGGATAGTCGAAATCAAGACCGAAAGAAAGGGCGACTCTGCAGATGATCTCGCGGTCGGAGAGGGCAGATCCCGGAGGATCCAAAGCTTTGGAGCTCCACTGGACCCTTCTCTCTGTATTGGTGAAGCTCCCCTCCTTCTCAGCCCAGACCGCCCCCGGCAAGACGAGGTCTGCTGCTTGGGCCGTTGCCGTCATGAAGACGTCCTGGACCACCAGAAAGTCGAGGGCATCAAGAGCTTTCCGGACGCGGCGGCTGGAGGGATCGGAGTTGGCGGGATCTTCGCCGACGATGTACATGGCCCCGACGTCCCCCGAGGTTGCAGCCTCGATCATCTCTGTGGCCGTGAGCCCCGGGCCCGTTGGTAGGCCATCAGCCTCCCAGGCGGAGGAGAAATACTTGATCGTCTCGGGATCGCTCGCCTTCCTGTATCCGGGATAAAACTCGGCCAGGGCCCCCATGTCACAGGCCCCCTGGACGTTGTTCTGGCCCCGGAGTGGCATCACCCCCGTCCCCGACCTGCCGAGATGGCCGCATATCAGGGCGAGGTTGGAGACGGCCTGGACGTTATCGGTCCCTGTGGTATGCTGGGTGATCCCCATGGAATAGAGGATCGAGGATGCGGGGGATGACGCGTAGGCCCGGGCCGCTCGGACGATCTCGTCTGCGGTAACGCCCGTAATCTCTGCCGCCTTTTCCGGGGTGAAATCTCTCACCGACTCTGCCAGGACCTCAAAGCCCTTCGTATTCCTAGCGATGTACTCTCCGTCCAAAAGACCCTCTCTGATGATGACGTGAGCCATGCCGTTTAAGAGGGCCACATCCGTCCCCGGTGCCAGCTGCAGGAAGATGTCCGCCATCCAGGAGGTGTGGGTCTCCCTCGGATCGGCGACTATCACCAAGGCTCCCGCATCCTTCGCCCGATGAACCCAGCGAGATATGACGGGATGGTTCTCCGCCAGGTTCGACCCGATGATGAATATGCATCTGGAGCTCGCCACGTCCGGGATGGGGTTTGTCATCCCGGCGGCGCCCAGGGTGCGGTTCAATCCTACCACCGAGGGGGCATGACAGAGCCTAGCGCAGTTGTCGACGTGGGGCGAGCCGAGGAGCCGGGCCAGCTTCTCGATCAGATAGTTCTCCTCGTTGGTGCATTTGGATGAAGCGAGAAATGCGATGCTGGCAGGGCCACGCCTCTTTTTGGCATCGCCTAGCCCTTTTGCAGCAAGGCCGATCGCCTCCTCCCAGGATATCTTCGCCCAGCCGTCGCCCCTCCTCTTGAGAGGAGAGGTGAGTCGCTCCTGGTGGCCGACGATCTCCAGAGCCGCATTTCCTTTAGAGCATAAAGCCCCCTCGCTGACGGGATGATCCAGCATGTACTCTATCCCGACAGCGCGCTCCTTCTCGACTGCTATGAAGAATCCGCAGCCCGCACCGCAATATGGACAAATCGTTGGAACAAGCACTTTTGTCATCTTAATCCCTGATGGCCTTCAATTCTCGAGAATCTTCTGCATATTCAGTATGCATAAAGATCGCTGTAAGGCCTCTTCGACCGTGGCGCGAGCTTGACGAACTGAGAGTTCAAGATCTCATATTTTCTCTTCTCGACCTCGGGGAAGCGCTCCAGGAACCTGGAGACATAATCGTCGAGAACCGTCCGATCGGCCTCGTCGACGGGCGAGATCTCCACCTGATCTCCCACCTGGGACTGGTCCACATCGCCGCGGAGGTAGATGACGCCCCCATGCATGCCGGTGCCTATGAAGTTGGCCTTGTGACTCTGGACCTCCATGTCCAGAATTATCACGATTCCGCCCGCCATGTACTCGCCCAGGAAGTCCTGGGAGGTGCCGCCCACCACCAGGACGGGCCTTTTACCGTCGTATTCCTTCATGTGAAGGGCCGTTCTATAGCCGCAGCCCTCTCGGACGTATATCTCGCCTCCTCGCATCGAAAATCCCAGGACGTCTCCCGCCCGTCCGTCTATGACCACCTCACCGTCGTCCATGGTGTTTCCGACGCCGTCCTGGGCGTTGCCGTGGACGGTTATCTTATGGTGACCGTAGAGGAAGGCGGCAAGATCGTTGCCGGGGGTTCCGAAGATCTCTATCTCCATCTCGAGGTGCTCGGGGGTGTAGAGGCGGGTGCCGATGTACCTCTGGCCGCAGACGTTCGTGATCTGGACCCTCTTTCCTCCCGAGAGCATCAGCTCTCTCAGCTGGTCGTTCAACTCTCTCGTCTCGAGGCCTCTTGCATCTATCGAGGGGATTTCAACGTTCTGATAATACTGCCTGGCCCCGAAGATGCCCGGTTCGGATGTTACAGCTCTCGCCATTTTTATCTCACTCTCCAGCACCTTTGATTCCCAATACGTCCAGCTCCCACTCGTAGAGCCCTATCCCCCGGAGGTGGTCCCGGTTGCCCCGGAGGCTCTCGAGAGCGTTGATCCCCATACCCCCCAGCATCTCCCGGATCTCGTGGGACCAGGCGGAGATGAGATTGGTGAGCCTCGCTGAGGCGATATCCACGTTAAGCCTCCCGGAGAGGCGGGGGTCCTGGGTGCATATCCCCCAGTTGCACTTGCCTGTGTAGCACTTCTGGCAGAGGGTGCATCCCATGGCGATCAGGGCCGCAGATCCGATGTAGACGGCGTCGGCCCCCAGGGCTATCGCCTTGACGACGTCGGCGCTGCAGCGGATCCCGCCAGCGGTGATGATGGAGCATCGGTTCCTGATCCCCTCGTCTCTCAGCCGCCGGTCCAGGGAGGATATCGCCAGCTCTGTGGGGATGCCGACGTTGTCCCTGATCGCTTTGGGGGCAGCTCCGGTTCCGCCCCGGAGACCGTCGATGGCGATGATGTCAGCGCCGGCGTGGACGATACCCGTGGCTATGGCGGCAAAGTTGTGGACGGCCGCGATCTTGACGGAGATCGGCTTCTCGTAGTTGGTCGCCTCCTTGAGGGCGCTGATGAGCATCGCCAGGTCCTCGATGGAGTAGATGTCGTGGTGGGGAGCCGGCGATATGGCGTCGGTCCCTGGGGGGATCATCCTCGTCTCGGCGACGGAGGCCGAGACCTTCTCGCCGGGGAGGTGGCCGCCTATCCCGGGCTTGGCCCCCTGCCCCACCTTGATCTCCACCGCCTGGGCGCAGTTCAGGTACTCGGCGTCGATGCCGAAGCGGCCTGATGCCACCTGGACGATGGCGCACCTCCCGAACTCGTCCCTCATCTCCCGGGGAAGGCCCCCCTCGCCGGTGTTGAAGTAGGTCTTTGACCTGCAGGCGGCCGTCGCCAGAGATCGGAAGGCGTTGTAGCTGATGGCTCCGTAGGACATCGCCGAGAAGAGGATGGGGGTCTCAACCACCAGATTCGGTGAGAGCTCCGTCTTGATCTCGATATCTCCATCCTCGGCTGCGATCTCCATCAGATCGGGCTTTCTCCCCAGGAAGGTCCTCAGCTCCATCGGCTCCCGGAGGGGATCGATGGAGGGGTTTGTCACCTGGGAGGCGTTGAGGACTATGTGGTCCCAATAGATCCGGAACGGCTTGTCGCTGCCGCAACCTGTGAGGAGGACCCCTCCAGTCTCGGCCTGCCGTTTTAGGTCCTCAATCTTCTCGCGGGACCAGGAGGCGTTGGGCCGATAGTAGGAGGGCGATGGCCGGACGATTATGGCGCCCTTGGGGCAAAAGACGGCGCACCTCTGGCAGCCGGCGCACTTCCTCTCGTCGGAGACGAGCCGGTCGGCCACGGGATCGTAGGTGTGGACGCCGAAGGAGCAATGCCTCTCGCAGGCCCGGCACTGGCCGCACTTCTCTTCGTCCCTTATGATCTGAAACTCGGGAAAGACGAATGATCTCATATCAAAACCTTTTTCGTGCTCTTCAGCTCGGCGACGACCGGTTCACCCCCGTTGGGGGTCCAGACCCGATCGAGCTCTGGTGAGATGAGTCTGATGGACGCCTCCTCTGAGGAGATGTAGAAGGTCTCCCCTCTGGTGGCGGCGGTTATGGGCCGGAGCCTGATCCTGTCGGTGAGGCCGATCATCCGGCCGGTCGTGCCGATGATGACGGCGAAGGGCCCGTTCATGAGGAGGGGGCCGTAGACCATCCGAAGGGTGGTCAATAGCTTCCTCTCCTTCTCGGGCAATCGGTCGATGGAGTTCCAGATGGGGGGGGCCAGGATTTTTGCCACGACCTCGAGTGGAAGCTTCTGCCTCCTCATAAGCAAATCAGCGGCGTAGGCGATCACCTCGGTGTCCGTCTGGAGGGTGCAGGCGTAGCCGTACATCTCCAGGTACCAGCGGTTGGTGCCGTAGGAGGAGACCTCGCCATTGTGGACGACGGTGGTGTCCAGGAGGCTGAAGGGATGGGCTCCGCCCCACCAAGCCCGGGTGTTAGTGGGAAATCGGCCGTGTGCGGTCCAGGTGTGAGCCCGGTACATCCGATCGAGCATGAAGTACTCGCCGACCTCCTCAGGGTAGCCGACGCCCTTGAAGCAGCCCATGTTCTTTCCGGAGCTGAATACGTATGCGTTATCGATTCCGGCGTTAACCGCCATGATCTGATCTGCGATGTAGTCCCCCTCCGAGGGGACGATGCCCGAGTCGTCCCACCCCTCTTTGGGCAGGACGAAATAGCGCCAGACCAGGGGCGGGTCTCTCAGCTTCACCTCGTCGTCGTGAGGAATCTCCTCGTCATTGACGACGTCGAACCTCGAAGAGAGGAAGTCCTCCAGCTCCAGCTTTGCTTCCTGCTTGGCCTGAGGGCTCTTTCCGGTGAACATGAGGTGGAAGGCGTAGTAGTCCTTGTAATCCGGGTATATCCCGTAGGCCGCAAACCCTCCGCCGAGACCGTTGCCTCGGACGCGCATGTTGGCTATCGCCTTCATGACGCCAGAGGCGGAAACGCGCTCCCCACCCTGGTTCATCGCCCCGAAGATGGAGCAGGCGCAGATCTCCTTGTTGTATAGCTCTCTTCTAATCCTTGGCATGATAATCTCGAACCCCATCCATCGGCCTGATGATCATGAATCGATGACTTTGCAGGCAAGAAGTGGTTACAAGGGAAGGGATGGCAAGAATTGTTTTATAGGTATTTGAGAAATGTTGGGAAAGTTTGAGAAAAGTTCATAACAATTATGAATGCTGAGGGGCAATGCGGACGATTTTTGGAGAGATCACGTCACAATCCTTAAAAGATCGACGATCTGGATGGCCATGATCTTTTGAAGTCTTCAAATCCTGGGATCAAAGCCCTTTCCATCTGACCCCGGCGATCATTACGATCCCGACGATCCCATCAGGTATCCCCCAAACTCGGCCGTCCAGAGGATGACGAGATAAGCCCCCACCATCCCAGCCCGCCGATCCCGAGGACCCAAAGGAGCTATCAAGCCCCAGGGCGAAGAAGAGGGCCAGGTTCAGGAGGGCGATCCCCGAGCCCCGTCGACAGTTCCCGAAAGGGCGGGGCCCTCAGTCGGTCAGAAACCACGGCCGAGAGGCCCCCCGACGACGAAGGCCAGGATCGAGAAGACCGGGTGCATCACCGGATTATTCCACGCGCAGTATTCGATTAGCACTCAAAAACCTTCATATAATTTGGAATCAAAGTTTTAAGGCAAATGGGGTTATTATGCTCAATCACTTCATCAGCAGGCGAGCCTTTAAAGTCTGGTTTGCGATCGCGATCGCCCTAGTTTCGATGGCCGGGCTATTCTCGGGGGGTGGTGCGGCCCTGGCGGAAGATGCGTCCCGATATGAGCTTCCTTTATCGACGGAAGATATCGATAACTTTGAAGATTTCAACTCCAAGTTGCCCCTCAGCGAGGCTTCGCTCGAACGGCTGGAGATGAACGGGTTTGTGGTTATGAAGGATCCTTTCTCCCCTAACCGGGAGGATATCACGGCACCCTACAAGCTCCTCAAGAGGCTTGAGGTTCCGATCTTCGTGACCTCCGACACCCTCCTCCATGTATACCACATCCAGTTCGACGAGACCTTGATGGAGATCGAGGAGGAGCACTTCTATGGCGACCTGTGGACGATCAGCGAAATGATGCTGTCGAAATCCGAGGCCGACTACAGGGCCTCTTCGGGCGAGGCGAAGGAGGCGGCGAAGATGAACGTTGCCTTCTTCTCAGTGGCGTTGAGTCTCCTTTCGCCAACGGCAGATCAGCTCTGTCCCGGGAGTGGGCGGGAGTGCGACGAGAGAAGTTATGAGGGGGGTTACCCCTACTTCAAGCCCGAAGAGCTGGAGGAGAGGAGATTTCTGGTCCCCGCCCTGGTGAAGGAGGAGGTAGATGCAGAGCTCGCCCTGATCGAGGGGCAGTCCGGGTTTGCCAAATCGCCGATATTCGGCTACGATGAGGACTACTCCCAGTACCGGGCCCGGGGCCACTACACCCGATCCGAGCGCCTCAAAAACTACTTCAAGGCTATGATCTGGTACGGGAGGATGGGCTTTCTTCTGAAGGGCTGCGACGGCGGATGCATCGTCTCCGAAGAGGAGGCGAAAGTCCATACCCTTGCCGCGAGCATGATCGCCAGAAATCTCCTCGGCGACCCCGAATCGAAGGAGCTTTGGGACAGGATCTATAACGTAACCTCCTTCTACGTCGGATATTCCGACGACCTCGGGCCCCGCGAGTACAGCGACACCATCGACTCCCTCTTTGATGAGGATGTCTCAGCTCGAGCCCTCTCGGATTCGGACCTCGCCCTCCTCAGGGCAGAGCTCGCTAGGAAGAGATCGCCCAAGATCTACGGCGGGACAGGGGTCGACTCCCCGGCCTGCGCCGCGGAGCCGCCCTTCTCGCCGGAAGAGGCCGATCTTTGCCTCGCGGCGACGTCGGGGTTGCGGTTCATGGGGCAGCGGTTCGTTCCCGACTCCTACATATTCCAGAACCTGGTGATCCCGAAGGTCGGCGGCTATTTCGGCGAGGGCGACGCCTTCACCCTCGGTCCGTACGGCCGCCACTTCCCGAGGGGCCTGGATCTGATGGCGATCTTGGGCTCGGAGAGGGCTGATGAAATCTTGAAAGCATTGAACGACTCAAGCTACCAGAACTACTCGTCCCAGAAGGCAGAACTCCGACTGGAGTTTGACATCTTCAGCGAGGAGGAATGGCAGAAGAACCTCTACTGGTCGTGGCTTTACTCCATGATGCCCCTTCTCGAGGCGCCCGATCCAAATAGCCCCGCCTTCATGGAGACGACGGCCTGGCAGGATAAGGAGCTGACCACAGCCCTCGCCTCCTGGGCAGAGCTCCGCCACGATACAATTCTCTACGCAAAGCAGAGCTACACCCTGAAAGCCATCTCCCTTCCGCCGGAGGAGCCCGAACCGGTGGCCGGCTATGTCGAGCCCGTCCCCGAGGTTTACGGAAGGCTCCTCGATCTCGCCAGGATGAACAGGGAGGGGCTCGAAGAGGCCGGACTTCTCGACGACTCGTCCCGGAGCCGCCTGGTGAGCTTCGAGACGATCCTTTCGAGGCTTGAGGAGATATCGAGGAAAGAGCTGGACGGAGAGGAGCTGACGGAGGAGGACGTCGAGTTCATCAACGACTTCGGCGAGAGGCTTAACGGGGCGGTCGAGGGGGTCGACGACGAGTCGAAGAAGACGACGATCGTCGCCGACGTCCACACCGATCCGAACACGGGCTTGGTCCTGGAGGAAGGGGTGGGCTACGTCAGGCTCGTGGCCGTCGCCTACGACCTTCCCGGCGGCAGGGTCCTTTTAGCGGCAGGGCCCGTCTTCAGCTACTACGAGTTCAAACAGCCGATGGACGACCGGCTCACCGACGAAGCCTGGCGAGAGATGCTGGCGGACTCGCCCCCGGCGGAGCCCGAGTGGGCGGCCAGCTCCGCCGAATGGCTCTCCTATTCGATCCTGGAAGCCCCGCCAGATGAGAGGGATGTTGCCGAGGCTGGGGAGGTCGAAGAGAAATTGGTAGAAGAGGAGGAGATCAAAGCCGTTTCCGGCCAGGGCGCAGAGATCCGACTTGAGGACTTCGAGGTGAGGATCGGCTGGAACCTCTTAAGGGGATGGTACGCTGACTGCACCATCACCCTCAGAAACTCCGGGGATGCCGAAGGGACGGCCAACGTCATCCTGGAAGATGGAGACGGAAAACTCCTCAAGGAGCTGGAGATCAAGGTCCCCTCCAATTCCGCGGTGACCGAGAAGGCTGAGGTCGACATATCAGGAGGCAGCCGAGAGGTGAACTCAAAATTGGTGGAGTGAAGGGCGGCTCGAATGAAAGAGCCGCTCCTTCCGCAAAAAGTTACTGGGAAGAGAGATCCGATTCAGATCAGGGCTATCTCCTGGGAAGGGGTATGGGCCTTTCCCTCTGCAGTCGCCTCCCTGTAGATGTAGAACCTGAGGGGCTCCTCGGCGGAGAGAACACCCTGATCAGCAGTCTTTATGCTGATCTTTCCCATCAGGGGGACGTCTGTGCCCCTGTAGAGGTTGATCTTGTTATCCTCGTTGTTCATCATGATGATCTTGGCTTCGGTGTCCACCTTCTGGATCGTCATCCTGTCGATCTTCGTATCCACCTTGATATCGAGAGGGTCGTCGGAGATCTGCCAGACGCCATCGACTGTGGCAATCCTCTCATCGCCGCTGACGTAGACGTTTTTGAAGTGGACGGCTATCGTCACGATCTTTTCGGCGTCGCCCATCTTAATATTGTAGGTGTAGGTCTTATCCTGGACCGTTGCGCCGTTCTTGGAGGGCTCCACCATCCCTGTATCAACGGACCGGCCGTCCTTCTGGAGTTCGAGGCTGACCTTGCCGCTGGGATCGACAGACTTGATCATCAGCTCGTAACCCTCGGCAAGCTTCAGAGGAGCGCTGGAGGTGATGCTCCTCTCCTCGTCGTCGTCGATCAGGACCCGGCTTAGGAGCTCGGCGGCCATCAGGTTAGGGTCGGCGGAGTCGTCGTACAGGTAAGCCCAATCTCCCTCGACGTAGGCCGCGAAGTACTCCTCAGCCAAAAAGCCGATGGTCCAGTATTTGCCCCACTCCTCGAAGTCGAAGTCTTTCATCTGGCCCGAGGTCGTATAGACGACCCCGTCGGGCTCCTCGAGGGCGTTGCCGTAGATGGTCATGATGATCTTCTCGTTGCCGAGGTTGTCGTCTATGTCGTAGTAGAAGCCAGCGAAGTTGGCGGGATCCCATACGGTCATGCCGCTGTCGACCACCTCGGAGATGCTTCCCCTGATCTCGTAGGTACCGGGATCGGTGATCTCCTTGTAGACGTAGAACCTGAGGGGCACTTCAGCGCTGATCTCGTCCTGGTCGGCGGTCTTTATGCCGATATCTCCCATCAGAGGGATCTCCCTGTTCCTGCTCAGGATGACCCGGTTGTCTTCGTTGATCATGAAGATCAGCATCGAGTCGGGGTCCACCGTCGCAACTCTCATCTTGCCGAAGGATGCGTCCTCTTCGATGCTGACGAGCGCATCGGAGATCTGCCAGATGCCGTCGACCACGGCGGCGTCCTGGAGGCCCGTCTCTGTGCCGTGAAAGACGGGTCCCTTGAAGTGGACGGCTATGACCGCAACCCCACGCGAAATTCCGAGATCCTTGGTGTAGATATAGGTCTTGTCGGCGATGGTGGCGCCGTCCTTCGACGGGGCTATCAGGTTGGAGTCGACGACCTCGCCGTCCTTGCTCAGCTCAAGCCAGACGGACCCATAGGCGTCGATCCCCTTGATCGCCAGCTCGTACCCCTCGGCGAGCTGGAGGGGCGCGTCTTTTGTGATGGTCCCCTCCTGGTCGTCGTCGATGAGGATCTTCGATAGCTGCTCGCCTGCCATCAGGTTAACGTCTTCTGATCTGTCATAAAGGTAAGGATAGTAACCGTCATCGTACGAATCCTCGGCGTATCCTGCGAAGTGCTCCTCTCCCAAAAAGGAGATGGTCCAGTACGTGCCCCACTCCTCGAAGTCGAAATAGGCTTGCTGGGCCGTCGTTTCGTAGACGACCCCCATCGGCTCGTCGAGGGAGCCATCGGTGATCGTCAGGGTCAGCGTCTCGGTGCCGATGTTCTCGTCGGCGTCGTAGCCGAATCCTGCAAACTCTTGTGGGCCCCACGTATAAGTCGCGCCGTCCTCGACGACTGCAACGGTGCTTCGAAGCTCCACCCCTTCAGTGGCGCTGGCGACGGTCGTCATGGAAAGAAGGATCATGACGAAGTTTATGAACGTTGGAGTTCTCATGGTAACGTAAATTATTTACTAACTATAAAGCAGATTTGGTGTGCTTCATGCTGGGAGAATAGTTTTAATCTCTGAGTATTATTTTTAACGAATACCCACAGCTCTGGGAAGGAACGACGCGCTTCAAAGAACACCGTAGCTTTGGACATGCTCCCAGGCCCTCTGGAGGGCTGAAGCCCCCTCTCCTTTAGCGTAGATCGAGGCGTCCATCCGGCCGTAGAGCTCTCGATCCTCTCCGACGGGGCAAACCTTGATGCATACTCCACAGGGCGAGATCCCCCTCCGGTTCAGCTCGGCGCTGTGGGCTGCGCAGGCCGACTTGTCGGTGAGGCCCTCAGGGTAGTCTCTTTCGTCTAAGGCGTGGGCAGGGCACATCCGGACACACCGCATGCATCGGGTGCACAGCTCTTCCTTCATCACCGGGTCTGAGGGGAGCTCTGCTGCTGTGAAGATGGAGCCGAAGCGTACCCGAGGGCCAAACTTTGTCGTCAGAAGTACGTTGTTCACCCCGAAAGACCCAAGCCCGGCTAGATAAGCAGCGTGCCGATGGCTGAAGAAGGCGACTGGGTTTTTCAGCAGAGTCTTGACATCAGCGTATCCGTCTCTGGGCACGAAGACGGATGGGTATCCCTTCTCGGAGAGTAAGTTTGAGAGCCGATAGGTGTACTGGTCGAGGAGGATGTTCACAGTCCTGTAAAGCTCCCGGTACCAGATAGACGGTGATGTCTCCAGGACAGGAAGGGAGATCGGAAGCCCGATGACTACCACCGACTTCGCCTCGGGGTATATCGACTGGGGCCAGAACTCCTCGGGAATCCAGGGCTCAAAGGGGGGATTTGCCCAACGGTCGACGCTGGCGACCCCCAACATAGGGATCTCCATCTGACGGCACCTTTCCATGAGGACTCGTTTCAGATCATCGCTCATGGTAGATACTATATTCGGTGGTGGTGATAAAAGGATCTACTGCTGGGGCTCCGCCTGCCCCGTATCGCCTCTTCTACTTCTTCACAAGGGTGGCAATGAAAGGCAGCCATCTACTGCTGCAGTCTCAACTCCTCAGTATCTGCTATATATTGCCAGTCGTTATAACGAAGATAGATGGCGCATATGGATCTATGCAGAGAGGGCCGGTTTATCGGCAAGACCGTGATCGTCACGGGAGGCGGGACCGGAATCGGAAAGCGGGTTGCCAAAGACCTTTACGATGAAGGAGCCTCCGTTCACATCCTCGGACGGAGGCTCGAGAAGCTTCTCGAAGCCAGAAGAGACGCATCCGACCCCACCGCCTCTGACGATGGCAGGTTCTTCTGCTACGAATGCGATGTCTCCGATGACCGCCGGGTCGGGGAGGTATTCGATCAGATCAAGGACTCGACCGGGCACGCATACGGTCTTGTGAACAACGCTGCCATCAACCCCTCCCGAAACGAGATCACAGAGACGGAGCTCGAAGACTGGAGGGCGACCCTGGAGGTGAACCTCACGGGGGCCTTCAACTGCTCCAAGGCCGCGGTCGAGCAGATGCTCGAAGGCGGCGGGGGAAGCATCGTCAACATATCATCGGTCGGCGGGCTGAAGGCGTTTCGGACCCGGACCTCCTACAACGCGAGCAAGTTCGGGATGATCGGCCTCACCGAGTCTCTCGCCCTCGACTACGCCCGAGAGAATATCCGGGCGAACGCCGTCTGTCCCGGCTACGTCGCCACCGAGCTTACCGCCCCACTATTCGAGAAGATGGGCGAGGAGAAGTTCGGGGCTCTGGTGGGAGCTCACGCCATGGGTCGGCTGGGGAGGCCAGAGGAGGTATCCAGAGCTGTGCTTTTCCTCCTATCGGAGGAGGCGAGCTTCATCACCGGGGTCGCACTCCCCGTAGACGGCGGGTATCTCCTCAAGGGATGAGCTGCCAAATTTCGAAGAAACTCCTGGCCCATTCATGGATAGTTTTTACCATGAAAGCATATGCGGGCGCCCGGACGCTAGTAGTAAGCAAACCACTGATTCCAAATCCGTCAGAATTCAGCCTATTCCGACATCGTCTTATCGCCCGACGGCCATCTCGTCTCCGATGAATCCCGATAAGATCGATGAGATCCTCGCCTTCCATCGGTATCAGAAGGATAAGATCGAAGCCCGCCTCGCCGACTTCAGGCGAATCTGGGCCGAGGGCAAAGACCGCGACCTATTTGCCGAGCTCGCTTTCTGCATCCTCACCCCTCAATCCCGGGCGAGAACCTGCTGGCCCGCCATCGAGAGGCTCAGAAGATGCGGCCTCCTCTTCGAGGGCACCGCCGAGGAGATCCGGGGTGAGCTTAAAAACGTCCGCTTCAGGGAGAGGAAGGCGAGCTACATCGTCTCGGCCCGAAATCAGTTCACGAAGGAAGGTCAGCTCTCGGTCAGATCCATCCTTGGAGGGTTCTCCAACCCCTTCGCGGCCCGGGAGTGGCTCGTCGAGAACGTCCTGGGCCTCGGGTACAAGGAGGCGGGCCACTTTCTCCGAAACATCGGGCTCGGTGAGGATCTCGCCATCCTCGACCGCCACATCCTCAAAAACCTGGCGATCCTGGGCGTCATCGACGAGGCCCCGGCCTCCCTCACCAAAAAGAGGTACCTGGATATCGAAAAGAAGATGATCGCCTTCTCGAAGGAGGTGGGGATCCCCATGAGCCACCTGGACCTTCTCCTCTGGTCCAAGGAGACGGGCGAGATCTTCAAATGAAGTCTCCGAGCCTCTTGTTCCCTCGCCCCCTCTCCGTCTCCATCCCCGCTGACCTCTCGGCACACCTGGAGATCCGCCCTCCAAAGGGCCTTCTGCCGTCTTTTCGGGGCTCGTCCTGGCTTCGATAGTAGACCTCCCAGAGGTCGGTGACGCCGCCATCGGCATCGTCTTCGTCCATTTCGTCCTCTTTCTCGCCCTTGCCCTCGCCGGCTCCGACGTCCATGAAGCGGCCGAGCTCTTCGAGGGCGGACGCGACCCCATCGCCCCGGGAGCGGAGAAAGCCGGACTCGGTCCTGAAGGAGGACCAGGACCTCCATTCGTCTCCCAGGAGGATGATCGTCCCCGGAAACCTCTTCGCCAAGAAGTCGGCGACCTCAAACCCGATCTCGTGGTCGGGGCTCATCCGGCCCCAGAGGACCTTTTTTCCTCGGGGCTTAAGCCTCACAAACCCCCTCATCCGATGGATCTCACCCTGGACCGCGTATATCATCCCCCTGATGCGGAGAACCTCCGGGTCCGTCGAGGTCTCCACCTCCAGGGGTGTGAGGCTTCTAGCTCTCTCGATCATCTGGTCGTCGCTATCTCTGTGGGCTGAGAGAAGCTCGACGAAGTCTTCGGGGGTTCTCATCTGATCCACCGATCCAGGGTAGTGCTGCATTTGCCGTCGATCTTGAGGAAGGGACCCGCCCGGCGTACCACGACCCCCAAAGCCGCAAGGTCCCTCATCCTCTCGATCCTCTTTTCTTTTCGGAGGAGGGAGATCCTTCGGGCGCTCTTCGGTCCGATCCCCGGCACCCTGATCAATTCACTGAAGGAGGCCGAGTTCGGGTCGATCGGCGAGTCGAAGAAGTTCACGGCTATCGCCATCTTAGGATCGCCATTTCGGAGGAAGCCGTCGTCGTCGAAGGCCACGAGGATCTCCTCTCTCTTTAGCCCGTAGACTCGATGGAGCCAGTCGACCTGATAGAGACGGTGCTCCCTCCAGCTCTGCTCCTTCTCCTTTCCCTCGAAGGTTGTCCCCGCCACGGGCCGAAAGGCCGAGAAGTATACCCTCCTCAGGTTCATCGTCTCATACTCGAAGAAGAGCCGATCGAAGATCTCCCGGTCGCTCTCCTCGGCAGCCCCAACCACCATCTGGGTGGTCTGGCCCGCGGGAAGGTCCACCCTCCCCGATAGTTCTTTCACGTACCTCTGCCTCGCCAGGATGTCCCTCTCGTAATCCTTCGACGGGCACAGATCCGCCAACCTGGACTTCGACGGCGCCTCCAGGTTCACACTAACCCTGTCCGCCAGCTCCATCGCCTCCCTCACGTGCTCCTTCGACGAGCCGGGGAGGATCTTCAGGTGGACGTAGCCCCGGAACCGGTGGATGCCTCTCAGAAGCCTCACCGTCTCGATCATCTCCTCCATCGTCTCGTTCTCATCTCTGCCGATCCCCGAGCTCAAAAATAGCCCCTCGATCCGATTTGATCGATAGAGTCCGACGGTGATCCTCGCCAGCTCCTCGGGCGAGTAGGAGAAAGTCCTCGCGCTGCCTCTGCTATTCCGGGAGTTGGTGCAGTACCTGCAGTCCAAGGGGCAGGCGTTGGTGTAGAGGGTTTTGAAGAGGCTGACGCACCTTCCGTTGCCGGTGAAAGAGTGGCAGAGGCCTCCTCTCAGGACGTCGCCGATCCCATGGGACCCCTCGACCTTCCTCTTCGTCGAGGTGGAAGAGCAGAGGTCGTACTTGGTTCCCCTCCCCAGGGCATCGACCTTGGCTGGATCGATCTTCAGGCCCGGGAGGGGTCCCAAAGAGTCGAACCTGCTCAGATTATCTTTCCTCGATCTGTGACAACCGATTGAATCACTCCCATGAACGTCTCGAATATCCATCGCATAGTCGGTCGCTGTGTAGGTTTATTTAGCTGGTTAGGCACAGTCTCTCCCGTTTCTTTGAGCTTCTCTCTAAGCTTCCATTCTGCAAAAGAGTAAATGAGAAGACTCAGAACCATGATCATGCTAAGGGATTCGATCCGTTCTTCCTTCTTGAGGTAGACTTCTGAGACGTGAAAGCTCTTGTCCTTCAGGAAGCGAAATCCGCGTTCCACCGTCTGCTGACCTTTATAATAATTGAGCATGATCTCTGGTTCCAGATCGGTTTTGTTGCTGGCCAGGACAAATCTGCCAAGATTCTTGCGTTCTTCAGTCAGAACGTCTTCATCGATCTCGATTTCAGCTTCGATTTTGAAGTTCAGGCTTAAAGGTTCGTCCTTCTTGGGACGTCCTCTCCTCTTCTCAACTTTTTCTACGCAAGATGCTATCTGGAGATTCTTGATCCGGTGATGTGGATGCATAGAATCCCATATCTTTGCTTCATTTTCGGCATCTGGCACGCAGACGAACTTCCTGCTTTTTAGCTTTTTAAGGTCTTTCTCGGCACGATCGGTTTCCTTTTGAATCTTCTTATCAAGGGTCTTCTCGTTCCTCTTTTTCATCTCTTCGGACCAGACGACTACAGCACGTTGAGGAACATCTGCATAGTTAAAATCTGTAACATGAAATGCGTACCGAGGGTCGCTTCCTGGAGTCATATCCAGATCGGCATTGAGGAGTCTCTTGGCTTCACCTACCGTAGCTGGAACGTGAGTGATCCATTTGGTTTCAGTTCCAAGGAGCCTGATGTTCTCTTCCGTGTACAGAGCGCTATCCGCGATCCAGTAACAATCCTCATCGAATTTGATCGCTTGTTGCGTCTTTTGGATCATCTCCATGATGCTTTTCTTGTCCGACGCGTTTCCAGAGTAGGCTTTAGTAAAAAGAGGCAATCCATGCTGATTCGTAACCAAACCGAGGACGAAACGCCTCAGATCTGTTCTGCCGTCTTTGGCATGACCAAACGTAATTTTGATCGAATCTGTACCGTCTGGTGCATCGCCTTCATATTTTCCATATAAGCTGAAGTTCGTAGTATCAACATGTATCAGCTGAGTCCCCAAAGAAAATTGTTTCATAATCTCTAGTGATATCTCATTGAACAGCTCTGTTGGACCATAATCATGAATAGCATCAAGCGTCCTGCCTACTATATCATCATTCAGGTCGGAAGGAGTAATCCCTTCACCAAGCAGCTTCTCAGTAGGAATCGTCATAAAAAAGTTGGGAAATAGGTATAACCTCTGACCTGTGAAACCCAAACCGTTGAGGATCATGGCTTTGATCACAACCGATCGGGGAAGATTTCGGGAACTCTTCTTGGGAAGTGCCCGATCAATAACTTCAGCGATCTTCAATGAATCGAAAATGCCTGCAGCTAGACCAAGGTGGCCTATTAGGTGCGATTGGACGTCCACATCCATGCTACTCACCTTCGAGGTGCCTTGGATGCTATTATTAAAAAATGTTGTGGATATTTACAAAGAGAAATTCTGAACTTCTAATTTCAAAACGCGGAATGTAGGTTTAAAGAGAGAAATTCAGGAATTCTAAGTTCAAAACGCGGAAGGGTGGTAAAACATCGTCGCACTCACGACTAACTTCGACGCATTTACCGAAAACCACCGCCGTGAGTTGAAGGAAAAGAAAAAATGATCCGACCGAGAGGTTCCCTCATCCCCTCTCGATCATCGTCCCGACGCCGCCGTCGGTGAATAGCTCCAGGAGGAGGGCGTGGGGCCTCCTCCCGTCGACGATGTGGGCCGACTGAACCCCGCCCTCCACGGCCTTGACGCAGGCCTCCACCTTCGGGATCATACCGCCGGTGATCACCTTCTCGTCGACCATCCTCCTGAAGTCGGAGATCTTGAAGCTCGAGATGACGCTGTTGACATCCTCGGGCTTCAGCTTCACCCCCTCGACATCGGTCACCGAGATCAGCTTCTTGGCGCCCAGGGAGATGGCTATAACGCCGGCGGCGGTGTCGGCGTTGACGTTCAGGTTGTTCCCCTCGCCGTCGACGGCTATGGGCGATATCACGGGGATGTATCCCTTCCCGGCGGTGATGAGGATGATCTCGGGGTTGACCCTCACGACCTCGCCGACCCAGCCGAGGTCGATGGGCAGCTCCTCTCCGGCGATGACGATCGGCTCCTTCTTCCTCGCCACGATAAGCTGGCCGTCCTTCCCGGAGAGGCCGATGCCCTTCCCCCCATGCTTTCCGATTAAAGTGACCAGGCTTGAGTTTATGTTTCCGACCAGGACCATCCTCGCGATCTCCAGAGTCTCCTCGTCGGTGACCCGAAGACCTCCGACGAAGACCGATTTTTTGCCGAACTTCGCCATCTTCTCAGAGATCTCGGGGCCGCCGCCGTGGACGACTACCGGATGTATCCCGACGTACCGGAGGAGGACGAGGTCCTGGACGAAAGTGTCCAGAACCTCCCTGTCGGACATGATCGACCCGCCTATCTTTATCACCATGATCGAGTCGTAGAACTCCCGGAGGTACGGGAGAGCCTCGATGAGCACCTGTTCCCTTTTGACCGACATCAGCAGATCCTTCCCTGTTCCTTCGCTTTCCTTCCCTTTGGGCAGGCAGACGATCTCAGTCGATGGACATCAATATGTCGCCCGGAGATACCGTCTCCCCCACCTCGGCGTAGATTTCAGCGACGACGCCTTCCTTGTTGGCGCAGACGTCGTTCTCCATCTTCATCGCCTCGAGGACGGCGACGGCGTCCCCCTTGGATACCTTGTCCCCTTTGGCCACCAGGTACCGGATGATGACCCCCTGCATTGGGACGGTGACTCCATCCTTGGGAGCCTTCGGCTCCGCCGCCTCGATGGAAATACCTGCGGGCGCGACCTTGACGAGGTAGGCCTCCCCGTCTACTTCGACGTTGAAGGCCGCGGGCTTTCCGATGGTCACGGCGGCCTGGGCCTCTGCAGAGGCCGCCTTCTTCAGCACCTCCTCCTTGGCCTCTCCCTTCAGGAACTTCTCCGCCACCTGGGAATAGAGGGCGTATGTTAGTATGTCCTCCTCCTTTTTGACCAGGCCCTTTTCTTGCGCCTCGGCCTTCATCCTCTCGTATTCGAGGGGTATCAGGTCCGCGGGCCGGACGGTTATAGGCTCCTCGTCCTCAAGGATCTCTGCCTTGATCTTGGGGTTGATCTCCGCAGGAGATCTGCCGTAAAGCCCCTTGACGTAATCTTTCACCTCCTTGGGGACGACCTTGTACCTCTCTCCGGTGAGGACGTTCAGCACCGCCTGGCTTCCCACTATCTGGCTGGTGGGGGTGACGAGGGGCGGGTACCCCAGATCCTCCCTCACCCTCGGGATCTCGGCCAGAACCTCGTCGTACTTGTCCAGGGCCTTCTGCTCGATCAGCTGGGATACGAGGTTTGATAGCATCCCGCCCGGGACCTGGTAGACGAGAACGTTGCTGTCCACCCGGGCGGAGATGGGGTTGAAGACGGGGGCGTATACCTCCATCAGCTTCTCGAAGTACCTCTTGATCTCCGTCAGGAGCCTTAGGTCGAGGCCCGTATCGTAGGGGGTTCCCACCAGGGAGGCGACGATGCTCTCGGTGGGGGGATGGGAGGAGCCCCAGCCCAGAGGAGATATGGCGGTATCGACGATGTCGACCCCCGCCTCGCAGGCGAATATGAAACTCATGGGGGCCATGCCGCTGGTACAATGAGAGTGGAGACAGATGGGGACGTCGACCGCCTCTTTCATCGACGCCACCAGGTCGTAGGCGTCGTGGGGGAGGATCAGCCCCGCCATGTCCTTGATGCAGATGGAGTCGCATCCGAGGTCGGCGAGCTCCACCGCCATCTTGGTGAACTGCTCTATGGTATGGACCGGGCTCGTGGTGTAGCAGACGCTGCCTTGGACGTGGGAGCCGGTCTTTCTGGCAGCCTTTATGGCGACCAGCATGTTTCTTATATCGTTCACGGCATCGAAAATCCTGAATATGTCAACGCCGTTTGCCGCCGCCCTCTCGACAAACTTCTCCACCACGTCGTCGGCGTAGTGGCGGTAACCGACCAGGTTCTGGCCCCTGAGGAGCATCTGCATTGATGTATTGGGCATGGCGAGCTTCAGGGCCCGGAGCCTCTCCCAGGGGTCTTCGTTAAGGTATCGAATGCAGGAGTCGAAGGTGGCTCCTCCCCAGACTTCCATGGAGAAGAAGCCCACCTCGTCGAGCTTCTCTGCTATCGGGAGCATGTCCCGCGTTCTCATTCTGGTGGCCAAAAGTGATTGATGAGCATCTCTAAAAACCGTCTCCGTAAGCCTTACTTTACTCATGAGATCAACCTTCTAAGTATCTCAGATCATTTCGTGTTTTTCAAGCTCTCTCAAAACGTGATGTCCTTGATCCGTGAGCATGTACTTTTTCCAGGTATGCTTCTCAGGAGTTATGCACTCAACCAATTCCTGCTCTTCGCACTCCTTTATGGCGCGGCTTATATTCTGAATCGATCGATCTGTGATTTGAGCTACTTCTGATGCTTTGACCACCCTGGAGTTCCGGATCGTCCTCATCAAGAGAAGGCGCCGATCTGCGCTGAGGACCCACCTCTCTATCTCGCCAACGTTCATAAGGATTACCTGTCTTGATCGTTACTCCCAGGAGGGATTATTATAAGTTATTTAAACTTGGTGGAGAGCGAAGATTTCGAAAAACCTGCCCATAGTAATATTTAAATAATATTTGTTGTAATTAATAGGGACGGAAACGTGCGATCGAGTCTGGGAGGAGTTCAGACGTCAATTGGATTCTAAGGGACTAAAACTCGCCGAAGCAGAGATGGCACATAGGCCAAGAAAGGTGAAGAGTTCCATTTTGGATATAAATTTCATTCTAAAGTAGATATAGAAGGGATTCGGCTTTCACAGGCACTGCGGGCGCGGAAACCTTGATATACGAGTTTCCCCCTCAGAAAGCCGTAGTGGGCGTGTAGCCTAGCCAGGACAAGGCGGCAGCCTCCTAAGCTGTAGATCAAGGGTTCGAATCCCTTCACGCCCGCCAACCACAAGCTTTGTTTTCCGGTTGTTCTTCTCGTCTTCATTCCGCCCCGATGATTCGTCGTCAGGGCACGATCTTGGAGATGCTGACCTCGATGATGTCCTCGGCCCCGGCCTTCTTCAGCTGCGGGATGAGGAGGTTGATCCCTGACCGGTCGACGACAGACTGAACGGCATAGAACCCGGAGTTGTAGAGCTTTGAGACCGTCGGCCGCTTCATGCTGGGGAGAAGAGCGATGACGTCCTCGATTCTGTCTTCGGGGACGTTGAGGGCGATCAATACCTTACCCCTCGCTCGGGTAACGGCGAAGAGCATCGTCTCGATCGCCTGGATCTCCTCCCTTTTGTCGGGATCGGCCCAGCTCTCCTTGTTCGCTATGAGCTCCGAGGTGGACTCCAGGATCACGTCGATGATCTTGAGGCCGTTTTTGATTAGGGTCGAGCCCGTCTCCGTCAGGTCGACGACGGCGTCTGCGAGCTCCGGAACCTTCGCCTCCGTGGCGCCGTAGGAGTACTCCACCTCCACGGGGATCCCCAACCCGTCGAAGAACTTCTTTGTGAGGTCGGGGTACTCCGTCGATATCCTGGACCCGGGGAGGACATCCTTCGCAGAATCGGCCCGCTGAGCCTCGGGGACGGCGACGACGACCTTGACCTTTCCGGGTCCCTGCTTGCCGTAGTCGAGCTCCGCCACGGTGACGACATCCGCCCCCGACTCCATCACCCAGTCAGTCCCACTGATCCCCAGGTCGAAGTACCCCTTTGCGACGTAACTTGGGATCTCCTGGGGCCGGAGGATCTTCACCTTCCCGACCCGAGGGTCGTTGATCCGAGCGTTGTACTCCCGCTCAGTCCTCCTTATCTCGAGGCCCGCCTGCTGGAAGAGCTGGAGGGTCTGGTTCTGCAAGCTCCCTTTTGGAATGGCGATATTGATCATGGATGAGAACACCAACTCACTGCAGGTACTCCATTGGGCCTTTTATCTTTTGCCTTCGCCTTTTCATCCTCCGTCCATCACAAATTTTAATATCCGATCGGCCCCAATCCTCGGCCTATGAACCTCAAAGAAGCCCTGGAAGGCCGAAGGTCGGTCAGGAGGTACTCTGATCGGCCGGTGGACCGGGAGGTGATCGTCTCGCTCCTGGAGGCGGCGGAGACGGCGCCCTCGGCCGGGAACCTGAGGGCGAGGGAGTACTACGTCGTCACCAGCCCCGAATTGAGGTCGGCTCTCTCGGTGGCCGCCTTTGGCCAGGAGCACGTAGCAAGAGCGCCGGTGGTGGTGGTGGTATGCGCCGACCCCGCTAGGTCCGGGATGCGGTACGGCGACCGAGGCCAGCTCTACTCGATCCAGGACGCCGCCGCCGCCACCACCTGCCTCCTCCTCGCGGCCCACGATCTCGGGCTTGGGAGCTGCTGGATCGGCGCCTTCGACGAGATGGTCGCAAGAGATATCCTGGACCTTCCCGGCCGCCTCCTGCCCACTGCGATGGTCTCCATCGGCTGGCCTGACGAGAGGCCGGCTCCCCCACCGAGCCGGGATATGACGGAGGCAATCCACTGGATCGAGGGCTAGGGCTGAAGGCCGGGCTGCGGGAGATCGTTGACGCCATCCTCTCAGGCGAGATATCCACCCAGGCGGAGCTGGAGAGGGTGAAGCGAAAAGCTGGAAGGGAGTATGGCCTGCCCGGCCTTCCGAAGAACTCCGATATCCTGGCCGTGGCCGATGATGAAGAGCGAGACCAGCTGAAACTTCTGGTGAGAAAGCCGACCCGGACCCTCTCTGGAGTGGCGGT
Organism: Methanothrix harundinacea; assembly: GCA_001509375.1. Lineage (GTDB taxonomy): Archaea > Halobacteriota > Methanosarcinia > Methanotrichales > Methanotrichaceae > Methanocrinis > Methanocrinis harundinacea_D. The sequence goes on from LGFT01000031.1 coordinate 30,617, forward strand.
GGTGGCGGCGATGACCTCTCCAGCGCCGTGTCCTCACGGAGTCTGCATCCCCTGTCCCGGCGGCGTCGGCCGAAGGGACGGATGCCCCACGCCTCAGAGCTACACTGGAAGAGAGCCTGCAGCCCTCCGGGCGATCCAGCAAGAATACGACCCCTACCGCCAGGTAAAAACTCGCCTCCGCCAGCTCGCTGAGATCGGCCACCCCCTGGACAAGGTGGACCTGATAATCATGGGCGGGACGATCACCTCCAGGCCCCTCGGCTACCAATACTGGTTTGTAAAAAGGTGCCTGGAGGCGATGAACGAATATCCTCACCCTGACCGAGGATCTATTGGCTATGAGGCTGCAGCGCCTCGGAAGAGCTTCCGGGAGGTGGCCAGAGAGAACGAGTCGTCGAGGATCCGAAACGTCGGCACCACCTTCGAGACGAGGCCCGACTGGTGCAACCCCACCCACATCCGAAATATGCTCATTCTCGGAGGGACCAAGGTGGAGTTGGGGGTCCAGTCCACCGACGACGACCTCCTCGCTCTTATGAGGCGGGGGCACACCGTCCACGACTCGATCGAGGCGAACCGGGCCCTCAGGGAGGCAGGGTTGAAGGTGGGGTTTCACATGATGCCGGGGCTTCCCGGATCCGACTTTCGGCGGGATTTGGCATCCTTCCAAGACCTCTTCGAGAGGGACGATTTCAGGCCTGACTACCTCAAGATCTATCCAGCCCTGGTGGTGGAGGGGACCGAACTCTACGACCGGTATCTCCGGGGTGAGTACTCCCCCCTGGAGGACGAGGAGGCTATAGAGCTGATATCCAGGTTGAAGGAGCTGATCCCCCCCTACACGAGGCTCCAGCGGGTCCAGAGGGATATCCCGGCCCCCGCGATCGTGGCCGGCGTCAAGAAGAGCAACCTCCGCCAGCTGGCAAAGGAGAAGTTGGAGGGGAGGGGAGGAACTTGCCGCTGCATCAGATGCAGGGAAGCTGGCCTGCGGCGCGTTTCTGAGGACGCGGACGTCTCCTTGAAGGATCTAGCTTATCGGGCCTGTGGCGGGGAAGAGCGGTTCTTATCCCTCGAGGGCGAGGACGGAACTCTGGCCGGCTTTCTGCGAATGAGGCTATCGGAGATAGCTCGCGTAAGGGAGCTTCACGTCTACGGCCCCATGACGCCCCTGGGAAAGAGGGGCGGCTGGCAGCACCGGGGGCATGGATCGGGGCTTCTCGCAGAGGCCGAAGAGATCGCCCGAGATGCAGGATACGATTACCTCGAGGTCACCAGCGGCATCGGAGCCAGGCCCTACTATCGAAGGCACGGCTACGATCTGATTGAGCCTTACATGGTCAAACACCTATGCTGACCCGATCACCAGATCCGGCTTTTCCCATGAACAGCGGTTTCAAGTCCAAATCCTGGTCCAGACCTGAATTTTGCGTTCTCCCGGAGAAGGGGATTTAGAGCGGAGAGCATCTCAGCGTGGTGGGCATTCGGGGATGCAGTAAATCGCCAGAAGAAGCAAAACTGCCGCTGCGATCAAGATCAGATGGTTTCGAAACTTCCTCCATCCAAACTCAGCCGTAAGGGTCCCGAAACTGGAAGTTGATAGATAAACCATCAAAATCATCTCATCATTATTTATTGTTCTGACTTGCCTTAAT
>LGFT01000087.1 GCA_001509375.1 Methanothrix harundinacea
CAGCAAGTACGTCGACTTCACCAACTTCGAAGGAGGATTCTCAAACCCCACCATCCTCCTGATCGACAGAGATGGGATGGTGGCGGGCGTCTATCACGTTTACCAGCTGGGCCGAGGAGAGATCGACGGGATCCAGGATGCAGAGGCCCTTCAAGCTAAGGTCGAGGCTCTGGAGAGGGGCGAATGGGCCGGGATGGAGGGGAGCGTATCAATTCAGAATATCACGTTCCTCGGGATGTTCGGCCTCGGGGTCATCACCTCCTTCTCGCCCTGCTCTCTTGCCCTGCTCATAGCCATGTTCTCCTACATCATGACCTCTCGAAGAAAGAGGGTTCTCTCTGACGACCAGGATTACGGCTCCTCGTCGAGAGAGGGGCTTTTGATCGGGGTAGCCTTCACCCTGGGCATGGCGATCGTCTTCTTCGTGGTGGGCCTCTTCATATCCAACCTGGGGGTATTCGTCCGGGACTCCCGGTTCTTCGACCTCGCGGCCGGGGTACTCCTGGTGGTCCTGGGGATCAACGTCTTCAAGCCGATAGGCGAGATCCTCGAGCCGATCAAGGCCAGACTCCCTTCAAGAGGAGAAGAGGACTTCAGGGAGAAGAAGGGCTTCATGGAGAGGGCTGTGAACCTGTCCATCGGCCTCTTCAAGCACTCTGTCTTCATCGGGGCCTTCACCTTAGGAGTCTTCTTCGCCCTCGGTTGGGCTCCCTGCGCCGTCTCCCTGGTATTTCCAGCCTTGATATGGCTGATGTCTCAGGATATATCCGTCCTGACCGGAGGGCTGATGCTCTTCGTCTTCGGGGTGGGCCACGGCGTTCCCATAATCCCCATCGCCACCTTCGGTTATAAACTATGGTAGCGGCAAAAACGTATTTTGGCGGCTACTAAATCTATGGTGGGTGGTTAAGATGCCGGGAAAGCCAGAAGAGATCAAGATGGTGAGCAACGCCATGGCCAACATACCGAGGAGGAAGATGATGGCCTTCCTCGTCGAAAGCGAAAAGACGGCGGAAGAGATCGGGGAGGCGATCGGCAAATCGATGCTCGACTACCATCTCAAGATCCTGCAACAAGCAGGGCTGATCGAAATGGCGGAGGGAAAAGTGAAGCTCTCCGAGTTCGGCAAGAACTTCATGGAGGTAAAGGCTGAAAAGGCCCAGGATGCGAGCGCTGATCTCTCCGATGCAAAGCCGGTAGCGATCACAGAGGTGAGACAGCTTTTGCCATGCATAGCCGACTCGACCAAGTTTCGGATCATCGCCAACATGGCTCCGCCCCTGGGTGGCGCTCTCAAGGCCCTGGAGCCCCTCTTCCCGAGAGGGAGGTACTCCGAGAGGATTGGCGCTCTTATCATCCAGCGCGGCGACGTCCTAACCACCGTATACGGAACGGGAAACGTCACCATGACGATGATCAAAGACGAGGCTGAGGCGAGGAAGAACCTGGAGAGGCTGAAGGAGACGATCAACGAGGCCATAGCCAGGGGCGTGGCTCCGGCACCCCGGGAGAAGGTGAGGGTCGAGCCGATGGAGATTTACAAATACCTCCCCCAGACGAACTGCGGGGAGTGCGGCGAGCAGAGCTGCTACTCTTTCGCCATCCAGCTGATGAACGGGGAGGTCTCCCTCGACCTGTGCACCCCCCTCAAGGATCCGAAGTACAGGCAGAACCTCGAGCATCTCCAGGTAATGGCCGAGTACATCTGAGCCGGAGGCGAGGCGGCCTTGAAGACCCTGACGATCATCCTCACCGACGGCCCCTACATCTCCGAGTACGCCCAGATCGCCAAGAAGATAGCAGAGGCCGCCTTGAAACGGTACCAGGTGAACATCTTCCTCTACCTGGACGCCGTCCACATCCCCCGGAAGGGGCAGAAGCCCGCCTTCTTCGCAGACGAGGGCGGGCTATTCGCCGATCTCGCCCGCGAGGGGGCGGTCATAAGAGCTTGCTCCCGATGCGCAGCCGCCAGGGGATATTTGGCTGAGGAGGACGGCTCCTCGCAGGATTATCCCGATGGGATAAAGATCACCAGCCTCTACGACCTCCCGGTGATGATCCAAGGAAGCGACGGGGTGATCACTCTTTGCCGATGAGGTCTGTCTTCTACCTCCTCGACACCGCCCCTTACGGGAGCGAGAAGGCCTTCGGCCTCCTGAACGCCGCCGCCGTCAGCCTGGGAAAGATGGAGGTGACGGTGGGGCTCTACGGGGACGGGGCGTACCTCGCCCTGGGAGATCAGGACTCGCGGGCGCTCGCCATTCCAAATCTCGCCGATATCCTCCGCGCCTACGGCGAGATGAAGGTCATCGTCCACGAGCCCTCGGTGGTGGAGAGGGGGCTCTTCTCCGAGGGGCTGGTCGAGACGGTGGAGCTCGTCGACGAGGAGGCCTTCCTGGAGGCGATGGAGGGCTCAGACTGTCTGATCACGCTTTGAAGGGGCATGGGAAATAAGTGATGATGATGATGATGGACGTATTTCTCCTGACAAAACCGCCCCAAAGCGAGAGGTCCGATCTCTGCCTGAAGCTTCTGGCAAGGTCGGAGAAATCGAGGCTCTACCTCGCCGGGGACGGGATCTATCACCTGCTGAGCCAGGCCGGTGAGATCCCGTCGTCCTGTGAAATCCTCGCCTCCAAAGAGGACGCGGCCGCCCGGGGGGTCGTGCCGAGGAGGAGGGCGGAGGTTCGAGAGGACTTTTACGAGAGGGTCGTCGAGGATGTGATGGAAGGGGACGGTCGGTTCTTCACCTTCTGAGGTCCTTTCCATGGAGATGGTAATTTTATGATCGTAGTGACCATAGGACGGGAGGGCTGCATCAGCTGCGGCCAGTGCTGGGGAAGCTGCCCCCAGGTCTTCATCGAGGATCCCGAGGACGGGAAAAGCTCGATAATAGAGGGGTACAGGATCGCGGGAAAGGTGGACGAGGGGTCGGCTCCTGACCAATTTGAGGCTTGCCTCAAAGAGGCCGAGGAGGCCTGCCCCGCAGAGGTTATCAGGGTGAGCCCGATCCAGCCGAGCTTCGACTGATGAGGTTGTAGATATGGTTTCAGATGATATTTATCTGGAGGACGGCAAGAAAGGGGAGGAGAAGGCGGGAAAGAAGAAGGTCCTATTCCTCTGCACTCACAACTCGGCCCGGTCTCAGATGGCGGAGGGGCTTTTAAGGGAGATGTACGGGGATCGGTACCAGGCTCGCAGCGCCGGGGTGGAGGCGACGGCCGTCGACCCCCGGGCCGTCTCGGTGATGGAGGAGGTGGGGGTCAATATCTCCGGCCATCGGTCCAAGAGCGCCGAAGAGCTCGGAGATGTCGTATTCGACCTGGCCGTGACCGTCTGCGACAGAGCAAAACAGGCCTGCCCCATCTGCAGCACCGATCTCGAACTTCCGTCGAGGGCCCCGAAGGCCCGAGAGGTCGTCCACAAGAGCTTCGACGATCCGGCCGCAGCCTCTGGGTCGGAGGAGGAGCAGCTTCGCGCCTTCCGCAGGGTTCGAGACGAGATAAAGGAGTGGATCGTCGAGAGCTTCTGATGAGGAGGGACGGGGAAGAGATGCTGACGAACTTAGAAAGATTAGCCCTGAAGGTGAAAGCTTGAAAGATGAAGAGGTCAAAAGAGTCGTGAAGGAGAGGTACGGCCGCGTTGCAAGAGAGGCCGGATCGTGCTGCTGCTCGTCGACCTGCTGCGGGACCGCAAAGCCCCAGGAGATCGCAAAGAAGATCAGCTACTCCGAGAAGGAGATGGCTACCGCTCCCGCGGGATCGAACCTGGGGCTAGGATGCGGAAACCCCATCGCCCTCGCGTCGATCCGAGAGGGTGAGACGGTCCTGGACCTGGGGTCGGGCGCCGGCTTCGACTGCTTCCTGGCTTCCGAGCGGGTCGGGCCGAGGGGGAGGGTCATGGGCGTCGACATGACCGGTGAGATGGTGGAGAGGGCTCGGGCCAACGCCGCCGCCTGTGGCCGCAAAAACGTGGAGTTCAGGCTCGGGGAGATCGAGAGGCTTCCGGTCGAGGACGGGTCCGTCGACCTGGTGATATCAAACTGCGTCATCAACCTCGTCCCGGACAAAAAGGCCGCCTTCAAAGAGGCTTATCGGGTCCTTAGGCCCGGCGGAAGGCTGATGGTATCAGACATCGTCCTTCTAGGAGAGCTGCCGGATTTCGTCAGAGAGTCTGTCGAAGCCTACGTCGGATGCGTCTCGGGGGCGGCCCTGAGGGACGATTATCTCGCCTCGATTAGGTCGGCGGGGTTTGAGGAGGTGAAGGTGATCGATGAGTCGCCCTTCTCCCTTGATTGCGTCGCCAGCGATCCGACGGGCCGGTCGGTCCTGGACGGCCTGCCAGACGGAGAGCTGAAGGAGGTCGAGGGGACGATCACCAGCATAAAGGTCAGGGCCGTTAAGCCCGGCGGGCCCACTGAGAACTCCTGGAAGAAATAAAAAAGCGGATCGTCCAGGCCTTCGGCAGGGGTGATGGGCAGGCTGGGGTCGCTCCGCCCATCCATCGTTTTCAGATTGCTGCCATGAAGTTGGCCAGAAGTCCCACGACCACAGCTATGCCGAAGATCGTGAGCAGAAACGCCGCAAGAAGCCTCTTTTCGAATATGGCGGAAAGAAGCGTAAGCTCCGGTATGCTGGCACCGGCTCCGCCTATCACCAGAGCCAGGACGGCTCCGACGCTCATCCCCTTCTGGGTGAGGGCGAGGCCTATGGGGAGTATCGTCTCGGCCCGGATGTAGATCGGGACGCCGACGATGGCGGCCGCGGGAACGGCGAGGGGATTGCCCGGTCCCGCTATGCGAGAGATCAGCTCCTGGGGAACAAATCCGTGGATGAAAGCCCCTATGCCCGCTCCCAGAAGAAGGTAGGGCAGAAGCTGGCGAAATAGCCCGAATGCGAAGGAGGCGGATCGTCTCGCCCTCGACCTCGCATCAGTTGCTCCGTCGCCATCACGGCAGCTTTGGATCGCGACCATCGGTTTCACCTGGCCCGCAAAGCCGAGACGGTCCAGAAGGAGGCCGATGACGACCGCCGCCGTAAAGGTCGCAACAAAGTAGAAGGCCGTCACCTTCCAGCCCAAAAGCAGTATGAATAGCGAGATTATCACCGGGTTCAGCAGCGGCGACGATAGGAGGAAGGCCATGGCGGAGGCAAAGGGCACTCCTGCGTTGAGCATCCCCAGGAGAAGCGGTATCGTAGAGCATGAGCAGAAGGGGGTGAGTGACCCAAAACCAGCCCCCAAAACCCCGCCCAGAAGCCTGTTTCGTCCACCCAGCACCTTCTTCACCGTCTCGTCGGGGACGTACTCCTGGATCAGCCCCACAAGAAAGGTCACCCCTATGAACAAAAGGACGAGCTCGATGGCGATCTCCACGAAGAAATCGACAGCCACAGCTAAGTTGTTCCATAACATCATATACGCCTTCAAAATTTTTAAAGAAATTATTTTCTCTTCAGGACTTCAGCCTGTTTGAGCATCTCCAAGACGGCGCCGTCTGAGATGCGGTAATAGGACCATTTGCCATCTTTCCGTTCTCTGACCAGCCCCGCCTCTCTCAAAACGGAGAGGTGGTGGGAGGTGGAGGACTGGCGCCTGTCGAGGGCGGCCACGATCTCGCAGACGCAGAGCTCCCCCTCTTTGAGAAGCTTGAGGATCCGGAGCCTGCAGGGATCGGCGACGGCCTTCAAGACCTCGACCGACCCGTCGGGGTCTTCTCCATCTATCCTCTCCATCAGAGAAGAGAGTTTCTCGATCCTGCTTCTGGCCTTTTCCGGATCGCCGATGAGCCTTGCAAGGCTGCAGACCGCCTCATCATCGATCTTTGAACCCCTCTCCGACATTCTCGCCCGCCCCTCTGAATCAGGACCTTTAAAAGCTCGTCGCCGGTGAGATCCTCGGGCTTCTTTCCCCTCTTGAGGTACTCCCTGAACGTCTCGTCCATCCCAAGTATCCCCACTTTCCTCCCACCGACGTCGATCTGGCGGGAGCCGACGATCTGGGTGCCGCAGCAGCCACAACTACTGCCTCTTCCGAAGATTTTGTCTTTCAGCATGGAAATTACCAAATACGTATTGATCAATGTCGATATATAAGATTTGTGGTTGAATGAAAAAAAGGGGTAAAATGATTATTGTCGGCAATTTAGAAAGCCATATATGGCATATTTAGACAAAATACATCAATAAATTCACCAATTCACTTGATGTCAAAGATGCAAACATCAATTTATATCGATATAATATACGTAAATAGAGCCATGATAGAATTAAAACAAATTACGAAAGCAACCAACGTTAACAAGCTGTATAGAATTCAAATTCGACGAATGAAGACCCCTCCACCGGTTGCGCTACTGCCCGAATGTAAACGCCACCACGAGGGAAAAAGAGATAGAAGGTCGAAGACGATGGTGGTAGTGCTACAGATCCAGACCTCCTTTTATGACGACCGAAGGTGGCCAAGGTCAACAAATCCACGAGTTCGCGGGAGGGATAACGTCTCGGTGCAGACGTCGGCCTCCGTCTGACTGAGATCTTACCCCTCACTTGATCGAAAAAGTCGTACCCCCTTCAACCCTCGGACTGGCAGCCGCAACCGCCTTCCGCCCGAGGCTTTGCCTTCGACCTCAGCCTTCCCTCCTCCTCCAACTGCCTCTTAACCTTCGACCATATCTTCTCTTTTTTGTAGATCTCCCTTATCGTCTTTTTATCGGGGAAGCTTATGGCTTCACCCATGCAGAGGTTGGCGCAGGTGCTACAGCCGACAACACACTGGTTGGGCCGGGCCACCACAGGACCGTCCTCGATCCAGTTGTATACGTTCCTTCCGCAGTTCATGCACATCCCGCACTTGACGCACTTCTCCGGGTCGATGGTGGGATGCCAGTTTATCTTCTCTCTTGGATATCCTACTAACCAGGCCATTCATAAAACCCCATTTTGTAGAAGAGCTAAGCCCTCAGACATTCTTTGATCTTATCCACCACCCTCCCGCAGTCGGCGGCATCGACCTCGAGCTTTGGCGTCTTCTCTATATCGAGGTCGGTGATCACCACCGATAGGGCGACCGGAAGCCCTGCATGATCCAGGATCTTCTTCGTGCACTGGACGGGACACCCGTCTATCGCCACGAGCTTTCTCTCTTTAGCAGGCAGGATCATGGAGTCGATGTGGGCGCCGATCCCCGCCAGGCAAAAAAGCCTGCCTTTCCCCTCTTTGGCCAGCTCCACCGCCGCCTGGTTTGATATCTGGCCGACGTTCGAGCCTCCTGCACACGCCAAGAAGAGAAGGTCTCCGGAAGCACAGAGGCACCCATCTTCCTCGCAACTCTCGTCTTTTCTCGCCATATGTCTATCTCACCTCTTGAGCATACCCTTTATCTCAGCTACCGAGGGGGCCCTTCCCACGGCCACCGCCTCGCCGTCGATGAAGAGGGCGGGGGTCATCATCACTCCACGGTTCATTATCTCGCTCAGGCTCTCCACCTTCACCACCTCTGCATCGACACCGGATTCCGCGACGGCCTTCTCGACGTTCTTTGCAAGAGACTTGCACTTGGCACATCCGGTTCCCAAAACCTCTATCTTTACCATATCTTTTCACATCCTCAACCCTGCTCGGAATCTTATAGAAAAATCTCATCCTTGATCTTATTTATCCATCTGCCACCTCAATATCAAGAACGTCCTGGAAGTATCTGGTGAAGCCGGACCGCGATGCCAGGATGTTCAAGCTGTATACTCCGGATTCAACATCGGCATCCCAGACGCCGACATACTTCTCTTTCGTCGTCCTAAGAAGGTTCGTTCTCCCCGCCTCCGTCCCGTCGCGATCGCTGATGATGGCGGTGCATTTCAGGACGTCTTGTAGGGCTTCTGAGGGTTTGGATGCCGACGAGCCTATTCGGACCGTCCCTGTGGTGGAGTCGAGGCTCGCGAAGCTCTGAGGCGACCCGAAACCGCAGGAGACGCATCCGAGAACTGTGAGCTTCGGCTCTGCGACTTCTGGCGCATCTTCGAGGGACTGGAAGATGGGATTCTCAAAGGTCACGGCTATCCTGACTGATTCGCCGAAGTTCACAGGGATTGGATCTGCCGTCGCCTCCGCGAGCTCTAGGTCGAGGGTGGGCTGGTTCTCAAGCCAGTTTCTCCAGGAGTAGAGCATGGCGTCGCGGCCGGTCATCTCCAGGGCGAACCAGAAGACGGCCGCGTTGACCCCGGTGTTGGTGAAGACCACCACCGGTCTATCCTTGTCGAGATCTTTGAAGATCTCCTCCAAGTCCGTGGTCCCTCTGATCTGATCGCCTTCGAGGATCGTCTCAGCGGGAATGTTGACGGAGCCTGGTATCGAGGCCATCTCCGCCACCTCGGCGGCCCTCGCGTCCACGATCTGCGCCTCACCGCTCTTTACATAATCGTATGTGGCGAGGATGTCGGGGTTCGTCTTTGGGATGTAATCTGTAGCAGGCCTCGTCGCTGGAGCCTCGCTGGTGGATAGGCCCGCCGCCTTCCAGTCCTCGACGTCGCCGTCCAGGATTCTCACCTCGTCATGGCCGAGATACTTGAGGAGCCAGTAGGTGAAGGTGGCCGGGACCGGTCCGCCGCCGCAGGGGAGGCACTCGCCGCATATTACCACCGAGTCGTC
>LGFT01000032.1 GCA_001509375.1 Methanothrix harundinacea
GAAGGCCACGAGCTGCAGGAGAACGGATATTACGAGGAGGCCCTCGGCGCCTACGAAAGAGCCATCTCACTGGACCCGGAGAGCGCCGACGGCTGGCTGGGAAAAGGTGACGTCCTCAAGGCTCTATTCAAGAACGACTCGGAGCTGTCGGCCCCGCCCGAGGCGGTGGGGTACGACTTCTATTATGCAGACTACTGGTCTTGGGGAGCGACGACTCTATCCACCATGCGGAGGGTGGAAGATGCCAGAGGTGCCTACGAGGTGGCCGTCGAGCTTTATGACGAACGCCTCCTGGTGAACCCAGAGGATGTAGACGCCTGGCTGAATAAGGGGAAAGCCCTCACCAACCTCGCCTTCATGGCCGAATTCTTCGGTGATGGCGATAAAAGCAGAGAGCTGAACAGGAAAGCTCTTTTGGCCTACGACAGGGCCATCGAGCTGGACCCTCAGAACTCTAGAGCTTGGTCTACTAAAGGCATGGGCCTGAGCGATGAGAGGGAGCGGCTGGAGGCCTATGACAAGGCCATCGAGCTGGATCCGGAAAACAAAGACGCATGGACGTACAGGGGGTTCGCCCTCGCCACGACAGGGCCCTGGAGGTCGATCCAGACCCTCGAAGCTGGATGGATAAAGGCCATCTCCTGAAGGCTATGAACATGTACAACGAATCCCTGGAGGCCTTCGACAGAGCCATCGAGTTGACGCCCGCTCACGAAACGAACAAACGGGCGTACTTTTGGAGGGTGAAGGCGTCGGCCCTCAACGAGATCGGAAGATCGAATGAGGCCGCCGATGCCTACAATGAAACTCTCCGGCTCTATGGGTTGAACCCGGAGGACCCGGATGGATGGTCTATCAGGGGCTACATCTTGCTTCGGATGGGCAGATACGACGAAGCCACTGACGCTCTTGATAGAGCCATCGAGCAGATCCCCGAAGACGACGCTGATAAGCTCGCGTTCTTCTGGCTGAAGAAGGCCTTCGCTCTCGAGGCGATGAACCGGTCAGATGAGGTCCTGGTGGCTTACGACAGGATCCTCGAGCTGAATCCGGAGGATCCCCGGGGCTGGCGGGGCCGAGCCGGGGCGCTTCTGAGCCTGGGCGAGAATGAGGAGGCTCTGGCGGCTTACGAGAGGGTCATCGATCTGAAACCCCCTCAGTCGGAGATCTTGAGCAGCTTGAGTGGCGCCTGGATCGGTAAGGCCCACGCGCTGAAGGCTCTGGGCAGGTACGACGAGGCCCTGGAGGCCTTCGACAATGTCATCGAGCTGGGCCCTGTGCCCTTCTTCGCCACAGAAGAGAAGGGCGATCTCCTCATGGAGCTGGAGAGGTATGATGAGGCTCTTTTGGCCTACGAAAAGGCGATCGCCCTCTATCCGCTGGAGGGGAGGTTCTGGCAGAAGAATGGGCTGGTGCTGGAGGCTCTGGGGCACAGTTCAGAGGCTCAGATCTCCTTTGCAATGGCGAGTGAGCTGGGGTATCGAGATTTGGGTTGATTTGGGATGTCCGGCCAAAACTTCAATTTTTGTGGATTTCGGCCGGATAGGACTGGCCGGCTTTAGGGTGTCTAGATCGATGAAGACGCTGATCGGTTTACTGATAGCCTTTCAGATCTCCGCCTGCTACGCGGGGGAGGTGGGTGATCTATCGAGCACCTGGCTGATCGGCTACGAATCCGAGGGTGAAAACGACGGCGGACCGCTGGCTGGCGGCGGTGTCGCCTCCATCTCCGAAGCCGGCCATGGCCATAACATTTCGTCACAATCCCGTCATCTTCGTCAGGCTGGTGGGCGATTTTGACGCTGACGAAGTGCGGGGCAGATTTTCCGCCTACTCCTCCGATGGGAATTCCTGGATGGGGAATTTCTCGGCGAGGCTGGCCGGCCCCGGGGAGGGTCTAGATCCAGAGGCGATCTGGAGCGAGCAACGGGGCAAAGAACGTCGATACGCCTTCGAGATAAACTACTCCAGAGATACGGTTCTCATGTGCAGAAACAAGCCGATGATCTGGCAGTGGTGGCTCTATTGAGGAGGCGAAGGCGGGGCGGGCTTGGACCGGACGGTCCGGCCTCAGAAGATGGTCGTCTGTCTCGTCTCTTCTTGTGAAGAAGCGGAGTCCTTTCTCGGGCTGAAAAGGAACTCGCCTTCGTGATCGTGTCTCCTGTATCGGCTCAAGGCGAGGTCCCGACGGAGGACTGCGTAGCAAAAGGCGCAACCTGCGGGGCAGGTGTTGTAATCACCTATGTCGACAGACTCGTAGCAGCCGCAGTCCGGCCGATTTCCCTTCAGCCGCGACCTGATGGGTCGACCTCCGATCTCCGATAGTCGGCGAGCGTCGACGCACCGGGCGGCCTTTGCACCGGGAACAATGTACTTCCGCTGGGAGCAGACCGAGAGGTTCATGCCGTGGAACCTCGCGATCTTCAGAAGCCTTGTCGTAAGAGCAAGCTTCAACTCGTCGGGCGGGTCTTCCCAGGTGAATCCAGACCTTCGGGAGGCTTGGTCCAGGTTTCTGGCAGTCTTCTGGTAGATTTGAGCGAAGGATATCACCACCTCGTCAGTGTGCCCCTCCAGGGACCCGGCTAGGTGCTCGAAGTTTTCGAGGTGGAACTCCGGTGGCGTCAAAGAGGAGAAAAGGATCGGGTCGTACCGCCAGACTACGGCCCGGGGCCCATAGGTCTCGGCGACGCCCCTGATCTGCCGAACCGCCTCTGCGGCGCCGGCGGCGGAGGGCTCCAGGGCCCAGGGGTAGCAGGTTACGGTCTGCTGGACGACGAAGGGACGGCCGAGGTCCCTCACCGTCTCCAGCCGTCTGCAGAAGGGGCCGAGGTTTCTCGTCCAGAAGACGAAGCCGTCGACGTCCTCGGGCAGCAGGCTCACCCGGCGGATCTGGCGGCGGTTGTAGGGGTTTGTGACCATACAGTATCCGGCTTTGAGCCTCTTTTCGAACCACTCGCCGTAGAAGGCCGGGATGTCCGTCCTGTAGCTGGCGGAGACGATCATTATTTATCTCTGTTTGCAGCAGGCGTTTTCATCCGATCTTGGCTTCCATCATCTCATCTTGCAGCTCGTCTTATAGTGGGGACACCTCTCGTTGGTGCAGACGTTCTCGCGGGTTAAGGCGACGAGTTCCACGTGGAGAAGGTCGAGCCGCTCCTGGAGGTCGGGAGCGAGGTGGCAGAACTGGGGCCTCGAGACGATCTCTCCGACTCTGTCCCTCAGCTCTACGGACCGCATCCAGTCGCCGTGGAGGGATGAGAACTCTCTCTCGAGGTCGGAGACGATTTTGCGCCAGGTCAAGAGAACACGCTCCCGTTTATACAAAACGAGATTTCAGGCAAAGTACGACGAACGCGCCTCCGGTCCCCGCGCGGTTGAGGTCATGCCCATTCTATCCGGCCAAATCAGCCTTGAAAGCCATTTCGATGAGCTGAAGGGCGCTATGTCGCTAGTATTGGTGATAGCATATGAGTTAACAGCTTTTGGAGAACGACAGGTTAGTCACAGAATTTACATCCGAAGTGATCGCAACTTGGGTAGTAATTTATACAATGCCAGTTGCAGAATGGATAGCCGTCACAGAATGGGAAGCATTCAGGGAAGAGGCTTATCCGGCTATAGCTACGATGCGGGACATCTATATGTTTGATCGGAGGATATCCTCTGTGAATCGTGGAGTAATGGGGATATCCCTGATACCATGAACTCCAATAAGGAGGATCGCCTCCGATCCATGGAAGACCTCCACCCTCCTCAAATCGCTTCTCTGCCTCAGCTTCTCCTGGCCTCATCATAACGCCAGATGCAGCGGCGCACCCCATCAAAGAGATGATGAGCACAATCGATACCAGAATCTTGTTCATATACGAAGCATCTCCTGTTACTTTTCCTGCATCTTCAATTATATTTCAGTGAGGACTTCTCCCCTTTCATGAGATACGCGCGGAATGGTTAAAAATTTATCCCTGATGGAGATCGCAAAAGCCATCAACGTGCTCATCATTATTGGCCTCTCCAACGTTCTATCTTTCAACAATGGGTTGTTCTTTCATTAGCATCGAGCGATGGCCGAGCTTGGCGAAATCAGACCGACAAAAGATCGCAACAACCTATCAATATAAAGATAATTAGTTAATATATGCGAAGTGAGGATGGTGAGAATTGGAGGTGTCAGTTCTAAAAAGGAGATATCTGAACTGACCCCACCGAAACGATAGTTCGTATTGCTTTCGGACTCTATTTTACCTCGCGAATACAGTAGTTATTTATAATTGAAATATATACATATTGCCAAAGGGAGTAGTCGACTATGAGTGAGGGAGTAGCTGAGGTGTTAGACGATTCTGACCAAGAGTTTGCAGAGCTTTTGTATAACCTTGGGGTCCAACGCAACGTTGCCAAGGTTATCACCTATCTTGCGATTGCTGGTGAGGCGACATCGAAAGATATTGAACGCTGGACTGGTTTGAGACAGCCGGAAGTCAGCATAGTTATGAGGACAATGCGACGCGAGAATTGGATCAACGTGCGTGATGTTAAGAATAGCGAAGGTAAAGGCCGACCTCACAAGGTCTATACCTTGATCACGCCTTTGGACGAGATCATCAGGCATGTTGAGGAGGAGAGGAGGAAAGAGTCTGCAAAAGCGATGGAGACCATACAGAAACTAAGAGACCTCGCTTCGTTCTGAAGCGAGGCTCATATGACTATCGCTACTCAGTTCCTCCTATTGTCTATCAGAAATATTTATAATACTATTTTCCACACTCCAAAATCCTATAATCTAAATTATTAAAACTTTGGAAAATGTCGAAATTCAGCACCTAGAAGGGCAAAATTATCGTTGAGATATTTTTATCAAAACCAACGGATTTCAGATTGCCGATTGCCTTGTAGTCTCTCCCAAGGTTAAGCAGTGCATTATTGGCGATATTACCACCAGAAACCTATATATGGAATCGATTCGTCGTTTAATGTCGATGATTCTGAGCAACGCGATCTCATGCTACATAACCCACCGCGCTGGCTTGTAGCGTACCATTTTTGAGCTGTTCTAGCTTTGCTCGTATTTCTGCGTCTCACCATTTGAGACTGACCTGGCGTTCTTGGCGGTCTTGGGCAACGCCCATTTGTATATTAATCACAAAATTCATACAATAAAATCGGAGGTGAAAAAATGAATCGCACCATAAAGCTCCTCATGCTCTCGGACATCTTCGTCCTCACGGGCTTCGGCCTGATCCAGCCGATCCTGGCCATCTTCATAAACGAGGGGGTGGCCGGAGGCACCATCCTCACTGCGGGGGTGGCGAGCACCCTTTTTCTGGTGACGAAGTCTCTGGTCCAGCTCCCCTTCTCTCGGTACATCGATGAGAGCGAGAACAAGACGCGATGGCTGATACTGGGAACGGCTCTGATCGCCTCGGTCCCTGTGATGTACATCTTCATAGACAACATATACCAGGTCTACCTGGCGGAGATGCTCTACGGCATCGGGAGCGGTCTTGCTTATCCCACCTGGGTCGGGCTCTGGAGCCTTAACCTGAACCCCGGAAGGGAAAGCTTTGAGTGGTCGGTCTATTCCACCTCAACGGGCCTGGGGACCGCCGCCACTGCGGCCGCTGGAGCCGCCATCGCAAGTCTTGCGGGCTTCACAGTCACCTTCATCCTCACCGGTCTGATGTGCGTCCTCGGTTGCGGCATCCTCCTGATGCTGGATCATGAGAGCGCTTCAAAGGGGAGGGAGGCTGCCATCTTGGGGGAGGGGAAAAGCAAGTCTGGGCTGGATCGTCTCAGCCCAGATTGAGCCGATGGCAGGATCAGTCTCCCATCCCTTTCTGCCCATCCTACGTCCTCCATCCCTTCAGAGAACTTTTTTACCCCAAACGCTGATTCTCTTCCCGATGATTATTTAGTCCAATGGTTCTTTCTCATTTATATGGCAGCAGAGCTCTTGGACCGGTTTCGGGGCTGCATGCTGGGGGTCGCCGTCGGCGACGCTCTGGGAATGCCCGTCGAGGGGCTGACGCGAGACGAGATCGCCGAGAGCCTCGGCGAGGTCCGGGAGATGATCGCTCCCGAGAGAGACCACTTCCACTGCGGCCTATCGCCCGGCCAGTACACCGACGATACTGAGCAGACTCTCCTTCTGGCGGAGACGATAATCGAGGCCGGTTTCTTCGACGTAGAGAGGTTCGCCTCAAAGCTCGCCGACTGGGGGCGATGCTGGATTGCTGACCCTTCAAAGAACAGGGGCGTCGGATGGACAAGCAGGACGGCGATCCAGGAGCTGCTAAGGAATCGTCCCTGGCAAGAGGCTGGCCTCTCCACGCCGACCTGCGGCTCGGCGATGAGGACAGCACCCATCGGCCTCGTCTACCACTGCAACCTCGACCTCGTCGCAAGATATGCCGACCAACAGAGTCGTCCCACCCACTCCTCGAAGGCTGCGAGGGCCGGTTCCATTGCCGTCGCCGTCGGAGTCGCCCTATCTCTCCTCGGCTTCGCCCCACCGAGGGTCCTGGAGATGGCCGCCGCCTTCTCCGAGAGGGTTGACCGAGACTTCTCCCGCCGCCTTCTGATCATAAAAGAGCTCCACAAGCTAGATCCTGCGGAGGCACTGGCAGAGATCGGAACCTCGCCGACGGTGGTGGAGACGGTACCCGCCGCCTTCTACTGCCACCTGAATTTTGAGCCTGAGGAAGCTCTGATAACGGCGGCCTCTTCGGGCGGGGACACCGACTCCATCGCCTCAATAGCCGGGGCCCTGGCAGGCGCGTCCCGGGGCTCCGCCTGGGTCCCCGATAGGTGGCTTTCATGCCTTGAAGAGAGGGAGAGGATCGAGGCGGCGGCGACAGACCTCGCCGATGTGGCCGCGAGGATCTGTCCGGGAATCTAGATCCCAAAACCAGACGTTCAGCGATCGAAGTGGAGCAGAACCCGGCATATCCCGTCCTTCGAGTCGAAGCTTACAGAGTTTGCCTGTCTGTTTATCATGGAGCCAGATAAGGCGGCCGCTGAGGCCATCGGCGAGGATCCCTCCGGGCACCACCTCTTGCCCGAGGGGCCTATGACAATCCCCACCAGGATATGAGGGGTCATCGCCGGGATCTTCGCTAGTGCCGAAGAGCTTGGCGGCGAGAAAAAAGGCGATTACATAAAAAAGTGGAAGCGGTTGAGAGGCGCGAGCCACAAATCGCCGGTTTTTTTATATCCGGCGCCCCTTTTACGGGGACTGCCGACCTTTATGGTCTTCTGCTCACGCCTCAAGATTAGTTGCACTCTTAATCTATTTAGGTTTTGCGCCGGACTGCTCAATGAGCTGAGCGCCCTAATAATAACGGGCCGGCAGTCGACGACGATGGAAAATAGATCATAGACCACTCGCATAGCTACCGCGACAGGCTTCTGCCTCCCGGTGAGGATGACGGCGAAGATCCCGCCGCCTAAAATCAACATAATCCTTTTAAGACCGGCAGTTTAATATCAATTACTGACTAAAATATATCCCGTTCGAGTGGAAGCGAGCTAATTTGGAAACCTGAACATGAGGCCTAGTCGGTGCTTGATCAATGGCCCAAACATCGCCGAGAAGAAGGTGAACTCTATCATCAGGTTCCTCGTCCGCTTCTGCGGCCCATGTACTGGATGATAGAGGCTGCGGCCCACCAAGCACAACGCCGTCTCCACCACCATCGTATAACGAAGATCTAGAAAAATGGGGAATTGGTTTGCTCTCGCATGGATTGGAGGTTACATCTTGAGGGACGCAATAACGCCCATTATTGACGAAAGGACCGTGTCATCCCTCTGTCCCATCTGTTTGAAGGTCATCGCGGCCAGAGTTTTTCAGGAGGGCGAGATGATAATGATAAAGAAGCGATGCGAAGAGCATGGCGACTTTAAGGACGTCTACTGGTCGGATGCAGCGCTTTACCGAAGATTCATGCGCTACTGGTTTGACGGATCGGGCATCGAAGGTTCTTCTCAGACCCGTCAGGGCTGTCCCTTTGACTGCGGGATTTGTGAGAACCACAGGACCACCACCCTTCTGGCAAATATCGATATCACGAACAGATGCAACCTTTCCTGCCCCGTCTGCTTTGCAGACGCCGGTGATGGCGCATCAGAGCCGACGATGAGCCAGATCAGAGCAATGATGCAGATTCTTAGAAACCAAAGGCCAGTTCCATGTCATGCGATCCAGTTCTCCGGTGGAGAGCCTACCATGAGAGCGGATCTGCCAGAGATTCTCAAACTTGCAAGGGAGATGGGTTTCGCCCAAATTCAACTTGCGACCAACGGTCTCAAGTTCGCTGCCAGTTTGGACTTATGCAGATACCTGGTGCGGAGCGGGCTCACCACTGTATACTTGCAGTTCGACGGCGTAACCCCAAAAGTCTATAAAGAGATGCGAGGCAAAAACCTTCTGCCCATAAAGCGCCAGGCCATAGAGAACCTGAGGGCAGCGGGGCAGATGAGCACAGTATTGGTACCAACCCTGGTCAAGGGCGTAAACGACCACCAGGTTGGAGATATCATAAGGTTTGCCTCCCAGAATTTGGATGTGGTCAAAGGCGTGAACTTTCAGCCCGTCTCCTTTACAGGGAGAATCGACCAGGAGGAACGGGGCGAGAAGAGGATCACTATTCCAGACGTAGTCGCCCTTCTTGAAGACCAGACAGGCAATCAGATAACAAGGGAAGACTTCTACCCCATCCCCTTCGTCGCTCCCATCTCGAGCCTTATAGCCGCCGTGACGGGAAGTCCTCAGTCCACCTTTACAGTACACCCTTGCTGTGGCGCAGCCACGTACGTCTACTTCTTCGACCGCCGCATGATACCCATTACCAGGTTCCTGGATGTGGAGGGGCTCTTGGAGAAGGTCAAGGAGGAGATCATCGACTTCGACGGATCTAAGGTGAGTAAGCTCAGGATGAACGGAAAGATACTGAAAGAATTGCCGAAGTTTATGGACGATTCCCGCGCCCCCGGAGATCTCAACATCACCAGATTGCTCCTGAACGTCTTAAGAAGCGGGACTTGGGACTCGCTGGCGAAGTTCCACGTTAAGACCCTTTTTCTCGGAATGATGCACTTCCAGGACCTTTACAACATGGATCTTGAGAGGGTACAAAGGTGTGGAATTCACTATGCTTTGCCGGATGGGAAAATCGTCCCGTTCTGCAGCTACAACAACGTTCAACGCTCTCGATAACGGGTAGTCGGCCCGATATCTCACGCGATTTGGGCCGCAGTAAGTGGAGTCTCTCGGCCGAATACTTCATGACAATATCTGAAACCAGGTCATCAGTTATTTTAAGCTTGAGGGGAGATTCGCCGCCATGGAGTTTTCTTTGGAGATCTCAAAGGGCGACAAGTTCAGGCAGATCTACGCCGTAGGGGCTATGGGAGGGCACAGCCCCTACGACTTCAGGATAGCCTTCTACAACGACTCTCCGAAGGCTGTGATCAAGGAGGGAAAACAGGTGAGCGTCATGGAGCGGAAAGTCGAGACGGAGCTGATCCTTTCGCCCCTGGCCGCAAAGGAGCTGGCTGACTGGCTGAACAACCACATCAAGGAGTACGAACGGCAGTTCGGCGAGATCAAAAAGCCGGGCGGGAGAAAGATCGAGCCGGAACAGTCAGCCCCCATCCAGGGCTATATGTGAGGTGGATCCTATGAAGTCGAAAGAGAAGATTCTGGTCCACAAGGGGATGGATCGGGTGAAGAGAAAAGAGTTCGAGGATGCGATCGAGTTATTCGACCGGGTTCTGGAGACTAACCCCAAGAACGCCGACGCCCTGAACAACAAGGGCGTCGCCCTCTTCATGATGGGCAGCCCCGATGAGGCGATCGAGTGTTACGACCGCGCCCTCGAAGCGGACCCCGGGAACCTCGAGGCCCTCAGGAACAGGGCCTTTGTCCTCAGGGCGATGAAAAGGTTCGAGGAGGCCCTCGAGGCCTATGAGAAGATCGTCTACGACGAGCCTGAGGCCTTGGACTTCAGAAACCTGGCCACGGTCCTAGTGGGGATGGGCCTATTGGAGGAGGCTCTGGGGGCGCTGATGGAGGCGGCGAATATCGAGCCCTCCATCGAGGTCGAGAGAGAGATCGAGGCTCTGAGGAGGGCGATCATGGAGATCTCCATCAGGGCGCAGTTCGGCGATGGGCGCCCATCCGGGGGATGAGATGGTGCTTTTCGCCCCGGCGAAGTCTGATATAGGGAGAAGTGAGATCTTTAGGAATAACGTGAAGACCTTCTGAAGGAGGGGATCGAGTTGAAAGGTTTCGTTATGATCAACGCAGAGCCAGGGTCTGAGAAGTCGGTCTACGACGCCCTCACCGCCATCAGGGGCGTCCGGGAGGTGGTCCCGGTCTACGGAGAGACGGACTTCATCGCCATAGCCGACGTAGGTGGGATAAACGACCTGAACATGATCGTCCTCAAGGTTCGAGAGATCCACGGCGTCACCTCCACCGAGACGATCCTGGGGATGGAGCTGAAGTTTTAGAGGCTCCTACCTCCACGGCTCTATTATCGGACGCTGAATGATCTTTTCAGAAGCTGAATCGCCTGAAGCCTCCCGAGAGATATCATCGTAGCTTGGGTGAAAATGGGCTCGATCAGGCGATGATTCAGAGCGTCAAGGAGAAGCGTCGATCAGAGCTCGGATCACGGTCTTTATATCTGATTCAGATGAGGGCTACATAAACCTTTTCTTTAAATAGAGATGGTGGCATATTGTTGATAAACTCAAGGGGAGTTGAGATTATGAACAAGCGCGTTGTTAAATTGATGATGTCTTTCGCCCTGCTAACTTTGGTGACGGCGTCCGTCTCTGTTGCTATGCCGGGCGATAGGCCGCGAGATGGAACTCCAGACGGGCATCAGCAGCTAGGAATCCATAAATCGGATTATTATGGACAGGGATACCATCCTCCGGGACATTATCACCCGCCGGGATACCAACAGCCTAGGTATCGCTCATGGAGCTATGTATCGTGGGGATATTGGAATCCTTGGGGATATTCTTCGCCCTGGGGATTTTGGTGGCGTTGGTGGTAGTCAAAGAGGCAGCATCGGATTTGACAGTTGGCAAAGGAGCGATTCACCGCCCTTTTTCTAAAAGTTTCTGATGAGGGTCTCTCGACGGCTCCGACCTTCCCGGGACGCTGCCTGGGACCCTCTCCTCTCTTTTCTCCTTATGGCTAGGCCCGTCGTCATTCAATGGCGATGATGGGTCCAGGCTCGTATATGGGCAACTCTGCATCCCAGCGCCGGACGGGGGCCGCGGCTTCAAGAAGACCAAGGCAGCTCGGAGGGATGAGTTGTGCCCTATTCAATTAAAAATCGGAAATGCAAGGGGAGTCTTTTGAGAGGGCCGAAACCGATATGATAGACTAGCCCCTCATCTGGTCCAGATAGCTCATGGTCAAGATCTCTCCCTTGATGGACCAGTACTTCGGGATGAAGGAGAAGTGCGGTGACGCAGTCCTCTTATTCCGGATGGGCGACTTTTACGAGACCTTCGGTGCGGATGCCGAGATCGCGGCCCGGATCCTGAACATCACCCTCACCTCGCGGCAGAAGGACAAAGAGGGAAATCGGATACCTCTCGCCGGCATTCCCTACCACGCCCTCGACGCCTATCTTCCCAAGCTCGTCGGTGCTGGCTACAAAGTTGCCATATGCGAACAGGTGGAAGACCCCAAAAGGGCTAAGGGGCTCGTCAAAAGGGAGATAATCCGGGTCATCACCCCTGGAACGATTATCGAGCCCTCGATGCTGGAGGAGGGGTCGAACAACTATCTTGCTTCCATATTTGAGGGCGATGGCAGGATCGGCCTCTCCTTCCTCGACGTCTCCACCGGCGAGTTTCTTGCGACGGAACTTTTGGCCGATGAGGGGAAGCTCTCCGGGGAGCTTGCGAAGTTTCAGCCCGCTGAGTGCTTAATCGCCAGATCAGCTGACCCTCAGCTTCTCGGCGATGGTGTGGGAGCGTCGGTCCAGAGGCTCGAGGACGCCGAGTTCGACCTGGAGAGGGCGAAAACCCGCCTTGCCAACCACTTCAGCTCGACGGCCCTAGATAAATCCGGCTTGATGAAAATGGACCCGACGATGAGGGCCTGCGGCGCGATCCTCTCCTACCTCGAATCGGCCCATCTTGCGGCCCTAGATCACATCTCCGAGATCAGACTCTACTCGCCGAAGGAGTTCATGGTCCTGGACGAGACGACGTTGCGAAACCTGGAGATCTTCCGGAACATCCGAGATCGGACCAAGAGGGGATCGCTTCTGGAGTTTTTTGACGAGACGTCCACCCCCATGGGGTCAAGAACGCTCCAGAAGTGGCTTCAGATGCCCTTAGTCTCCCCGGAAAAGATCGAGGACCGCCTGGATACTGTGGAAGAGCTGGTCTCGCGCTCCCTCCTGAGGACGGAGCTTCGAGAGGCTCTTAGGGGAGGAGGAGACCTGGAGCGGGTCGTTGCAAGAACCTCCTGCGGGACGGCGTCGCCTAAGGATCTTGTAGCGCTGAAGAGCTCCCTTGATCGGCTTCCTCAAATCGTCCAGCTCCTGGGAGAGGTCAAATCCAGCAGGCTCGCCGACCTGAAAGAGCGGCTCGACCTCGGCTCTCTAAGGGAGTTGGTGGAATTGATCGGAAGAGCGATCCGCGACGATCCGCCCTCGGCGATACGGGAGGGGGGGGTCATCCGGGACGGCTACGACCCCGAGCTGGACGATCTGAGGTCGCTTTTGCGGGAGGGGAGAGGCTGGATCTCCCAGATGGAGAGGGAGGAGCGAAACCGGACGGGGATTAAGTCCCTGCGGGTGGGGTATAACAACGTCTTCGGCTACTACATCGAGGTGACGAAGGCGAACCTCTCTGCCGTTCCCCCCGAGTACATAAGGAAACAGACCCTGGCGGGCGCCGAGCGGTTCATCACTCCTGAGCTGAAGGAGATGGAGTCGAAGGTCCTTTCGGCTCAGGAGAGGTCCACCTCTCTTGAGGAGGAGCTCTTCCTCAAGATCAGGGTCGAGGTGGCCGGCCGAGCCCGGGAGATCCAAGAGAGATCCGCGGCCTCGGGTGAATTGGACGTCTTCATCACCCTGGCCGTCGTGGCCGCTGAGAGCGAGTTTTCAAGGCCGAAGCTTAACAACGCCGGCGAGATCTCGATGAGAGGTTGTCGCCACCCTATCCTGGACAGGGCGATGCGAGGAAGTTTCGTCCCCAACGACGTCCACCTCGATGGGAAGGGAAACCGGTTTCTGATCCTGACGGGGCCCAACATGGCCGGGAAATCGACCTACATGAGACAGATCGCCCTCGCCGTCATCCTCGCCCAGATGGGATCCTTCGTACCCGCCTCCTTCGCCTCGATATCTCCTGTGGACAGAATCTTCACTCGGGTCGGGGCCTACGACGATCTGACGGCAGGCCAGAGCACCTTCATGATCGAGATGACGGAGCTGGCGAAGATCCTCAGCTCTGCCACCTCCAAAAGTCTCATCCTCTTAGACGAAATCGGACGGGGGACGAGCACCTTCGATGGCCTCGCCATCGCCTGGTCGATCACCGAGCACATCCATAACAAAGTCCGGGGAAAGGCGATCTTCGCAACCCACTACCACCAGCTCACCCAGCTCGCGGAAGTCCTTTCCGGGGTGAAGAACTACAACATGGCTGTGAAGGAGGAGGGCGAATCGGTCGTCTTCCTCCGGACCGTCGTCCCGGGGGCCACGGACCGAAGCTACGGGATCCACGTCGCAAAACTTGCAGGGGTCCCCGAGGAGGTGGTCGCCAGGGCGACGAAGATACTGAAGGAGATTGAGCGGGATGCCGTGATCGAGCCCCTGGGAAACGGACCTCGATCCAGAAAGAAGGGCCCAAAATACACCCAGCTCATATTCTTCGATGAGCCCGGGGCCCGGGCCAGAGAGGACGATGACAAAGAAGGGTGTGAGGGTGATGATAGGGACGGATTTTTGGTGGAAGGCCCCTCCATCTCTGATGATAGCTGTGACCTCCTCGACGAGATAAGGGACCTGGACCTTGACGTTCTCACCCCTCTGGAGGCGCTGAATATGCTCTCCGGATACCGAGAGAGGTTGAGGGATCTCAAATGACCAGAATCAAACGCCTCAACAGGGACGCCATCAACAAGATCGCTGCGGGCGAAGTGATCGAGAGGCCCGCCTCCGTCGTCAAGGAGCTGATCGAAAACTCCATTGACGCCGGGGCGACGAAGATCTTGGTGGAGGTAGCAGAAGGGGGGAAGGGATTCATCCGGGTCACGGACGACGGCTGCGGCATGGACCGAGAGGATGCCCTTCTAGCCTTCGAGAAGCATGCCACGAGCAAGATCTCGGGTGCAGAGGACCTAGACCGGATATCGACCCTGGGGTTCCGGGGCGAGGCCCTCTCCAGCATAGCCAGCGTCGCCAAATCCATCGACATGGTCACGAAGCAGAGGTCCGAGGATCTGGAGGTCACCGGCACCCACATCATGATCGAGGATGGAAAGATCGCGGATGTAGGTGAGGTGGGCTCTCCCATCGGGACGGCGATCGAGGTGATAGACCTCTTCCGAAACGTCCCCGCCCGTCGAAAATATTTGAAGAGCGGGCGGGCGGAACTGGCGAGGATCGTCGAAGTCGTCACCTCTTACGCCGTCATAAACCACCATATTTCCTTCGAACTCTTCAGCGGGAACAAGACCCTCTTCAAGTCGGTCCGGTCTGAGAGCTGGAACGATCCCATCCTCCGAATCCTCGGAAGCGACGTGGCGCGTAACCTCATCCCCGTCGAGGTCGTGTCGAAGTTCGTCTCCATCACCGGGGCAGTGGGGAGGCAGACGGTGACGAGGAGCAGCCCCGACTGGATCATGACCTACGTCAACGGAAGGTCTGTAAGATCCCGGGGGCTCTTGCGGGCGGTCAATGATGCCTACAGGACCCTCATCCCCACAGGACGGTACCCCATCGCCGTCATATCTCTCCAGATCGACCCGTCGATGGTGGACGTCAACGTCCACCCCGCCAAGATGGAGGTGCGGTTTCTGAGAGAGGAGGAGCTGGCCGGGATCGTCACAGAGTCGATCTCTCTCGCCCTCTTGAAGGCTGAGGAGAAGGAGTCGGGGCCCCAGCAGATGAAAGCCCTCCAGACCGCAAGGCTGGAAGCATCGGAGGGCGGCGATGAGGCCGACGAGGCGACGGCTGTGAGCGGGCCTCTTCCCCTACCACGGCCCGTTGGCCCGGAGTCGGAGGGTCATGGAACTGGGGGCGAGGTCCAGAAGACCCTTCCCCTCATCTCCGGAAGGGAACGGCTCGACCTCGACCTCGAATCCCCCCCGCTGCCGAGCGGACTTAGGGTCCTCGGTCAAGCCTTGAAGCTCTACATCGTGGCAGAGGGAACAGACGGGCTCGTCATGGTGGACCAGCACGCCGCCGCCGAGCGGATCCGGTATGAGACTCTCACGAAAAAATACGCCTCCGGCACCATATCTCAGGAGCTGATCGCGCCCGTAACCCTGGAGTTCTCGCCGAAGGAGGAGGTGACACTGGAGGAGTGGAGAGAGGTTCTGGAGGAGATGGGCTTTGAGATCCAACCTTTCGGGGGCCGCGCCTACAACGTCCGGTCCGTCCCGGCCATCGGCTCCCGGCTCGAAAGCCTCGAAGCCATCCACGACATTTTGAGGGATCTATTCGCTCTGGGGAGGGTCGGGACGGAGGCGACGACAAAGGACGAGATCCTGAAGCTCCTCGCCTGCCGGGGTTCGATAAAGGCGGGGCACGAGTTGAGCTGGAGGGAGATGCACGACCTTTTGCGGGAGCTATTCGCCTGCGATAACCCCAAGACCTGTCCCCACGGAAGGCCCACCACCGTCACCATATCGCAGGTCCAGCTGGAGAAGATCTTTGGGAGAAGGTAGAGCTTTTTTTATCCTCCGGGGCCAACCCTCATCCATGGATCTGGAGGGATTTGCCAAGAGGGGCCTTTCGAGAGGAGACCCCGATCTCGAAGAGAAGCTGGTCGACCTGATCGTCGAGGTGAAGGAAGAGAGGATCAAGAGGGCGCACGCCGAGAGGCTGGCGCGGGCCGTCCTGGAGGAGGCGAGGGCAACATTGAACCCGGAAGGCGACGTCTTCGAGCTATCTGATTCGGGGGTCACCATGGGAGATTTCGGCGTCGGCTCCCGGGGTCTCGGCGACTTCTACGCCCATGAGAAGATCGCCGAGGTGATCGGGGAGACGGACGCCGTAGTCGACTCAAGGCAGCTCGACGACTCGGGGGCTGTCGAGGCCGGGGGAAAGTACCTCGTCCTCTCCGTCGACGGGATGCACTCGCGCCTCAGCGACTACCCCTTCCTTGCGGGGTTTCACGTTACCAGGGCCACATTGCGGGACATATTGGTCATGAGGGCCCGACCCGTCGCCATGTTCTCTGACATCCACCTGGCCGACGATGGTGACGTCAGCCGCCTCTTCGACCACCTGGCGGGTATCGCCGCCGTCGGAGAGCTGACGCGTGTCCCCCTCATAACCGGGTCTACCTTGCGGATCGGCGGCGACATGGTTATCGGAAATCGGCTCACAGGCTGCGTCGGCGCCGTGGGGGTATCAGACCTCCTTTCGCCGAGAAAGGACGCCGCACCCGGGGACGTCATCCTCATGACCGAGGGGGCTGGCGGGGGTACCGTCTGCGCCGCCGCCCTCTACTACGGCTGGCACGACGTCGTCGATGAGACGATCAACGTGAAGTTCCTGGAGGCGGCGTCGGCCCTTCTGAAGACCGATATCGAGATTCACGCCATGACCGACGTAACCAACGGTGGGATCAGAGGCGACGCCAAGGAGATCTCAAAGACCGCAGGGGTTAAGCTCGTATTCGATGAGGCGAGGATGGCACGGCTCGTAAACAGGAGGGTTCTCGAGATGCTGGAGGCCCTCAAGATCGACTACCTCGGGGTCTCAATAGACGCTCTCCTCATAATCGCCCCCCCGTCCTCCGCCGAAGAGATAATGGAGGTGATCCGGAGCACGGGGGTCGAGATCGACAGGATCGGAAGGGTCGAGGAGGGCTCGGGCGTCGAGCTCCACACGAGAGATGGGATCAAGGACTTTGAGCCCCGATTCAGGGAGTCCGCCTATACCCCCATAAAGAAGGTGGTGGACGATGGTCCTGTCCGAGACTTCTCCGAGATGAAGGAGAAGGTGGACCTGGCAGCCGAGATGGCCATCGCCAAGAAGAGACGTTTTGTCGAGAGGATCTGGGGCGAAAGGCCAAAATCCCCTTGATAGGACCCACGGCGTCTGCCTCATTCCAGTGAATTGGTGAGATTCGTGAACGAAGAGTTCCGATCTCTGATATCATCCTTTTTGAACGCTGCTAGGGCAAGACATTACAAAAATTCTGATCTCATACCAAAGGGCAGGCTAGGGAAATCGCTATAAGCAATAGATGCGTATATCCAACAAAATGCGATGGCTGAAACTGTCTAAACATGCTAATTCTCCCTCCGGGAGAACCAAGTGGTGATCTCTTGGTTTTGATTGAAGATCCTATCTACCGCGCCTATTTGCGCAAGCTCGTGGGGGAGGAGGGGCTCCAGATCGTCGAATGCATGCCCGAGGAGGAGGTTACCGACGAATATGTTGCAGAGATCACAGGGATCAGCCTCAATACCGTCCGAAGGACGCTATATCTCCTCTATGAGCACCGCCTTGCCAAATATAGGCGGGAGAGGGATCCCGAAAGTGGTTGGTTGACATATCTCTGGACGTTATGCGTCGAAAACCTCGACCGGGCCCTGGAGTCGGAGGTCAGAAAGCTTCTGAGAAAGCTTGAAGAGCGGCTAAGCTACGAGAAGAACAACATATTCTACGCATGCGTCGGTGGTTGTGCCCGCTTCGTCTTCGACGAGGCGAGCGAGAACAACTTCGTTTGTCCCTTCTGCGGAGCGGGCCTGGAGTACATGGATAATGACAGGATCGTGATGACCATCGAGAAGAGGATGGGGGAACTCTCTTTAGCCCTTTAACTCTCCCAGCATTTTAAAGTTTTAAATCTACAGCGTCTCGGGATCGTTTCCCATGACCGCAGTCCACCACCATCGGGACATGTCCACGAGGTCGCGGCTGAACATCCCTGAGAGCCTGTATTCCCCTGACCTGACGGCGATCAGCCCCGCACCCAAAAGTTTGTTTCTCATGAAGTAGAAGGCGGATCTGGAGACGTCCAAGTCTCCCATGACCTTCTTCCAGTCCCTGGTTTTCAGAGGTTCGCCTTTATTTTGTCCCTCTTCTACCATATTGAGAAAATCTCTGCCGCGACGAGCCGTCTTCTCATCTTGGAATAGGCGGAGCATCAGCTCGAGGTAGGGGTCCTTGGAGTGGCTGATCCAGTGCTCTGACTTGGATCTGATCTTCAGCGTAGTCGCGGTTCGCGGAGCATTCTTTACGTGGGTCATGAATCGCTGGGAGCAGCGGTGGCGTTGAGCACTGACCTGACGAGATCTGTATACTCCTCTTTTAAAATGTAAACCGTTGGCAGACGGTAGGATTTTTTGTGCGCCCTGAGGATTCCCAGTTTGGAACAAATATATCCTAAGAGCGATGCCACGACTTTGCGTGAGGTCTCGAACTGCTCTTTGACCGCCTTGTAAAGGGAGCTAACTGTAATTTCGCCCGCTTCGAGGATGACTCCAAGAACGAAACGCCTTCTTCCATCCGTGTCCAGGTCGAGGAACTGGACCAGACGGCTGGCGATCTCAGATTGCATCGAACTCATATTTCATCACCACCGTCCAAGTACATGCGGACAGCGAATTGCGGCCTGGCAATATATATCTTGCCATAATGGAGCGGACCCATAAGCCGGTTTCCACATATCTGCGACGACACCGTCGTCAGAGAGCGGCTGATGGCCCCAGGCTGAACTTCGCCCCAATTATAAATAAGCATAGAATATCATAATATATAAGGTATTGGTTTTGTGGACGTCCTTGGTGCCCGATAAATTTTAGCAGAGGATAACACTGCAGGAAAAAGTCAAATAATCTAAAGACTGCATTGGATGGGGGTCAAAGATGAAAAGGGGGCAAGATGGTTGAACTCACCAGGGCCCGGGTATGGTTTCGAGGAAGAACTTGTCGATCTGGTCGAGCTGAACGGCTATAGGGTGGTCAAGACCACCAGATCCGATGATGGCGGATCAGAGATGATCGCCATCAGGACCGATGAGGTGGGCCAAAAGATAATCTATGTAATATATTACCAGAAATCAGATTGTCCCGTCGACGAGGCCGAAGTCGAGAGGGTTATTGATGCCCGAGAAAAGCATCCAGGAAGCATTTCGGTGGTAGTCTCGCCCTATTCCGGATTTTCTAGGTCTGCAGCAGATCTGGCCGAAAGGAGGGGCGTGAGGCTCTGGGGTACTGGAGAGATCGAGAGGCTCCGAAGGAATGTAGCCGAGAAGAGGGGCCTGAGGCGGAGAGAGACGGTCGAATCAGATCTTCGAAATGCCGGAAAGAAGAGAGGGTCAAAGGCTGCTTTAGTCGCAGTCCTCTTCATTCTATCGATTGCAGCATTTTATATAAAAATTTATGGATTAGGTACCGATTCTTTTGCGAGGCTCCTCCAAGATCTCAGAATTTTCGTCGAAGAAAGCGGCCTACGTGACCTCAACCCGGAGGAGATCTATAGGCCCACCACCTCAGAGTTTCGCGAGGTCACCAGAAACTTATATGAGAAGATATCGGCGGCCGTTCGAGGGTTACAGAAGGCTTAACAACGTTCCTAGCCAAAAGCAGGATGTCATGTTTGAATCCACCATTTTCGGATCTGTGTGGTTGGAGGTGGCGGCTTGTTAGACCCGGATTACTGGTACAAAAAGGGAGCCGCTCACTACAGCTCCGGCGATTTCGAAGAGGCCGCCAAATCGCTCAAGAGGGCGATCGAGAAAGACCCCTTTTTCATCGAGGCGTGGCACCTTCTCGGCGAGTCCCTACGAAAGATCCACCGCTACTCGGAGGCGGTGGATTCTTTCGAAATAGCTTTGGATATCGTGCCTCACCATCCCAGAAGTTGGCGGGGCAAAGCGATCGCCTTGAACGAGCTTTCCCGGCACGAGGAGGCCCTGGAGTCGGCAGATAGGGCCCTCGAGATCGACCCATCGGATGCAAGATCCTGGATCGTCAAGGGTTACGCCTTCCATTCCACGGGAAAGTTCCAGGAGGCGGCCGACTCTTATGATAGGGCCATCGAGATCGAGCCCCTGGGCTCCCGGGCAGGCAGGGCCTGGAACAACAAGGGCGCGGCCCTCGACAACCTCGGGCGGCACGATGAAGCTCTCGAGTGCTATGAAGAGTCGATCCTCATCGACCCCTTCGACTTTTACACATGGAACAACAAGGGGGTCTGCCTCATAGCCTTGAAACGGCCCGAAGAGGCGGTGGAGAGCTTCACGAAGGCGGTGGAGATCTATCCAGAGTACACCACTGCCTGGAAGAACATGGCTCTTGCCCTCAAGTCCCTGGGGAGAGACGAAGAGGCCAACGAGGCCCTGGAGAGGGCGAGGGAGCTGGAAGGGGAATAATGGCATACCCGGATCCCTTCACTTCGGCTGGAATCGGAGGAGCCTCAGGGCATTTGCCACCACGAGAAGGGTGGACCCCTCGTGGAGGACGATGGCGAGGCCTATCCCCGCGAGCCCTAATAGGGCCATGGGGATCATAAGGGCGATCACCGCGAGGGAGATCGCCAGGTTCTGGCCTATGATCCCTCGGGATCTTCTCCCCAGGGCCACGGCGAAGGGGAGCTTTGATAGGTCGTCGGAGATGAGGGCGACGTCAGCGGTCTCTAGGGCAACGTCGGCTCCTCCTGTCCCCATGGCGATTCCCACGCTGGCCCTGACCAGGGCCGGGGCGTCGTTGACGCCATCGCCGACCATCGCCACCGATCCATATCTTCGGAGGAGGTCATCTATGGAGGATACCTTCTCCTGGGGAAGGAGGCCCGATATCTGGTCAGTCGTCCCCACCTCGGCGGCGACGGCGGCGGAGACCCGTTCGTTGTCCCCGGTGATCATCACCAGGGACTCAACGCCAAGATCCTTCAGCCGCTTGAGGGTGGATTTGGCCTCGGGCCGTGGCCGGTCTGAAAAACCGATCACCCCCAAAAAATGGCCGCCCTTATTCACGATCATGGTGGTCTTTCCCTCCGCCTCTAGCTTCTCGGCCTCGGATAGGACCGACTCAAAAAGGGGATCTGACTCCGCCTCGATGCCATAGAAGAGCTTCGTGTTACCGATCAGAACCTCTTCTCCGTCCAAGTCTCCCCTTACGCCCTTTCCAGGAATCGACTGAAGATCTCCCGCCAGAGGGAGATCCAGCCCCCGATCTCGGGCTGCCCTCAGGACGGCTTCTCCCAGGGGGTGGCCCGACCTACTCTCGGCAGCTGCTGCGATTTTCAGAAGTTCTTCCTCGCCGGTTTCTTTTGTGGTTATGACGTCAGTCAGATCGGGCCTGCCCAGGGTGAGGGTTCCCGTCTTGTCGAAGGCGATAGCCTTTATTGATCCGAGGTTTTCGAGATGGACACCACCTTTGATCAAGACCCCGTTCCGCGCCGCCTGGGCGATCCCCGATAGGACGGCGGAGGGGGTGGAGATCGCAAGGGCGCAGGGAGAGGCCACCACCAGGATCGTCATCGCCCTGATGAAAGCCTCCTTCAAAGGAAGGAGGCCCGCCGCCGGCGGGACGGCGATCAGCAGGACCACCGCCACCAAAACCAGGGGGACGAAGGTCCCTTCGATCCTCTCCGTCATCCTCTGGGTGGGAGATTTCTGAACCTGAGCCTCCTCCACCATCGATACTACCCTAGCGAGGGTGGCATCTTTTGCCAGCTTAGTCACCTCAATCTCAAGGGACCCCTCACCATTGACCGTCCCAGCGAATACCCCGTAGCCGGGCGACTTCTCTTTTGGGAGGCTCTCTCCGGTGATGGGACTCTCGTCCACCGAGGAGATGCCCGCGAGGACGAAGCCGTCGACGGGGATCCGCTCTCCAGGCCGAACTACAACGACGTCGCCCCTCTCCACCTCTTCTACGGCCAGGTCTACCTCCCTGCCACCCCGTCTCAATCTCGCGGTCTTCGGCGAGATCTCGCCCAGGGCCTCGATGGCTTGCCTAGCCCTGCCCATGGCATAGTGTTCCAGGGAGTGGCCCAAACTGAAGAGGAAGAGAAGGAGGGCGCCTTCGGCCGCCTGGCCCACCATGGCGGCACCGAGGGCCGCCACCACCATCAAAAAGTCGACCTCGAATCGGGCGGAGACTGCGGCCTTGACCGCGTGCCTGGTGGCGTCGTAGCCCCCCGCCAGGTATGCCGGGATGTACAACCCCGCGACCGTTGCGGCGGAAGGGGATCCAAACACGCTCGCCAGAAACCCCGCTGCGAGAAATAATCCCGAGAGGAGGGCGAAGGCCAGCTCTCGATGGCGCTGGAGCCGTCCCTTCTTCTTCTCCTCATCGACCTCGTAACCCATCCCCTCCAGCCGGCGGACGATATCTCTATGAGATGTCTCGGCGGAGTCGTACTCCACCCTAACCCGCTCGGCAGCATAGCTGGCGGATACGTCGAGGATTCCTGGAAGGCGGGATAGGATGTGCTCGAGGCTTTTTGCGCAGTCGGTGCAGTCCAGCCCCCTCACCCTGAGGGTCTCGTGACGGTACCTCTCGGAGATGCCGGAACCCGCCTCCTCTGCGAGCCTTTTCACCGTCGAAAGGGACGCGAGATTTGGGTCGTAGTGGAGGCAGAGAAGGGTTTTCTCCCCCTCCCGTCGAAGGTGAGCCCTATCGATGCCCCTCCTCCCTGACAAGGCCTCGACCAGGCGATCGGCACACTGAGGGCATTGGCCGTCCTCCTCGAACAGAATGACGGGCAGCTCCAGGGAGAGCTTCTCTTCAGTCCGACTCAAAAAATCACCATTCTAGGCGATGCTATAATGAAGGAGGTGATCTTAAACCGGAGAACAATTGAGAAGAGGAGATCTTCAGAGCCGCCATCAGAGAAATCCAGAGCCTTCCCACCGGCCATAGGGATCACAGTCGTCAGACCACCGGAGCCAGTTCTTATTCTGCTTTTTGATGTCAGATATGGTGCCCAGGGATTGTTCTATCGGTGAAACGGGAAGTTCGGGGCTAGCCAGGGTGTAAATCCACTCGTCTTCACCGTCGGGGTATCTGGACCAGCAGTAATCGTCGTTATCCCCGTCGTCCAAGGCAGGGGTCCTGTCGACCTCCCTACCATCTTCGTCCCTCAGGATCACCGTCTCATCGCTGTTCCTGAGCCAATAGCCTTCGGCCTTGACCACAAAAAACGATCCTGCCAAGATGATCGTTTCCTGCGGAATTGTTACAACAGATCCGCCCGCCGTCGTCAGGGTCCAGTTTCCCACCTTTGCATCGTAAAGTCCGTCGTTGTAAAGCTCTACCCACTCGTTGTCTTCATCGTAATCCGGGGGGTTCGACTCCACCTCGTTGATCAAAACGAGGCTAGATTTTTCCTCGAAGGGGTGGCCTTCGACGCGCCACCAGTTCAGAGAATCAAACTTGTTTTCCTCAAAATCGCCGACATCGGCGTGTCCGGCCTCCATCAGAATCCTGTTGAAGGGGTGGGTCAGGTTGATACCTCCCGCCGGGTTTTCCAGATAGACGACGCAGACGAGCCTTCCTAGGGAATCTCGACCGTTGCCACTATCGTTGCCGATGTCCAGCCAAACGGTCTTGTTCATGAGGAGATTCTCTGCGAAATCTTTTGCGGCCTTCCCCTCGACTGATTCGACGGGAGGCAGAATGACCCCCGCCAATCTCACCCTCTCCAACCCTGAGCCGATCGGGGAATCCGCCTCCTCGATCCTGACATCTAATAGCTCGCCGCTCTCAACTGCTGTCACAGTCCCTCTGGCCTCGTCGGGTGCAGCCGTCGCAATTGCGGTGGCGACGGCCATCAAAAGTATCACAAAATTCAGCTCAAATCTCATAGTCAGCGCCTTTTTGTAGATCTGTCCCCCATCAGAACGAGTCTGCTAAGGGACGACTGAAGGGAATTGATGTAAAAGCCCCGCCCTTTTTCGCCCGGATTTAAGAGGAGCCCGGCCACCAGGATCGCTACGATCACCAGGGATAATCTCCAACCCGGAATCTTTTCGTTGCCCGTTCCATCCTCGGCGTTTAAAACTGCGGCTTTCTCTTCCTCGAAGAGAAACAGGGGAGCGTTTTTAGGTTCAGCCTCAACGTAAATCCTCTTTCTAGATAGGGCGAAAGCCTCCTTGCTCTCTTCGTCGAGGGTGGGGACCAGAAGTCCCTTGTTATGCCAGGCGTACTCGTGAAGTGGGTCGAGCTCGATCGCCCGGTTGTAGCATTCCAGAGCCTCTTGATATCGGCCCAGCTGGTGTAGGGCGGATCCCCTGTTGTTCCAGGCGTCGGCGTCG
>LGFT01000033.1 GCA_001509375.1 Methanothrix harundinacea
GATTAACCTGGAGGATATCAGCGCACCCCGCTGCTTTGAGATCGAGGATCGGCTGAAGCGAGAGCTGGACATCCCCGTCTTTCACGACGACCAGCACGGGACCGCCGTGGTGACGGGGGCCGCCATGATCAACGCCCTCAAGATAGTGGGAAAGAGGTTTGAAGACGTCGCGGTCGTCTTCAGCGGTGCTGGGGCGGCAGGAGTCGCCGTATCCAAGTTTCTGATGAGCTTCGGCGTCCGCGACATACTCCTCTGCGACAGCAAAGGGATCATCCACTCCGGGCGAGGTGACCTCAACCCCTCCAAGATGGAGATGGCGAGGATCACAAACCCCAAAGGAAAGACCGGATCTCTCGCCGACGCCCTGGAGGGCGCCGACGTCTTCATAGGGGTCTCGGCCCCCGGGATCGTATCCGAGGAGATGGTCAGGTCGATGGCAAAAGACCCCATCGTCTTCGCCATGGCAAACCCCATTCCCGAGATAATGCCAGAACTGGCAAAAGAGGCCGGGGCGCGGGTAGTCGCCACAGGAAGGTCGGACTATCCAAACCAGGTGAACAACGTCCTCGGCTTCCCCGGGATCTTCCGGGGCGCCCTGGACGTCCGGGCGCGAGACATAAACGAGGAGATGAAGATGGCAGCCGGGGGTTGCAAGGCTCAAAGTCGATCCCGCCGAGGTCGGAAGGAAAGCCGCGGAGAGGATCGGGCTATCGGGCCAGGAGGCGGCGGGGGAGAGGTAGGCGGCCAGGCTGGAGGGCGAGGCCGGAGACCTATGAGTACTATTTCGTATCCTGGAAGGTGGGGGATAAGGTCGTCAACAAGTACATCGGCTCTCCTCGGAAGATGACCCGAGAGGCGGCCACGGCGAAGGCTCGGAAGATGAAGGCGGTTTCTATTGGTTCCAAAGCTTTTTCAAGTTTATCCATATCGCTGGGATCGGATAGATCTATATAGTTTTTCCCAAAAATTTTTTCAGCATTAGTCTTTGTTTCTTCAAAATCGCCTGTTGGATGACTAACGATATTCCGAACCCACCTATATTTTTTAATAAACGGATGTGCGGGTTTTCCTCGTTTAACGGAGTATTCATCCTCTGCCACTTGGAAGAACTGAGAAACTTTAGTAACTACATCTTTTGACTCTAATCCCATACTATAATGCGCCAATTGTCTTGACAACTTTATATCGTTATTCTCTAGCACATCCTTAATGGAACTAAAATCGACATCAAAGCTTTTATGTATAATGGTATCGATCGAAACCCTGGTATAACCTTGTTTAATTTCACCAGTTGGTTTGTTTTCGACTATGCTAGCAAGAAATCCCTGGATAGGATATCCATGAAGAACTCTTAGATAATCAAAGATCCTATTCGCCTTCGCTTGCGCATAAAGAAATGCATCATCTATAACCAACGACGGAACTCTTATCACAAAACCTTTTAATTTAATGCCACCGTCCGGAGATTCTTCAATATCGAATTCTATACTTTCAACGCCTTTTATGCTGTTCTCGTGTATTGGTGCTAAAAGTTGAAATGTTGCATTCCATTCAGATGTCTTTTCGTCCGCCATAATTTTGAGACACCCTTATCTTATATTTAATCCTTTTTGAAAGAATCCTGAAAGTCTGGTCACGCCCTAATAGCCCAGCAAAAAACAGAAAGGTCAAATTGCGGCGGCGGATCCCGCAGCAGAGCTGCGGGGTATTCGTTAAAAATAAATGATCCGCCAGCCAGAGACGAATTCACACGACAAAAACAGAGGATTAAACGGAAAAGATGGGTCAGAGGACCTCCTTCTGGACCTCGCTTCTTATGTCCTCGAAGTCGATGAAGTGCATCCCCGCCACCTCACGAAGCTCCCGGGCGATGAACCGTTTTGTGGACATGACCATGAACCTCTTTCCCCTCGCCCGGAGGAGCTTGAGGGGCCGCTCAAAGTCGCCGTCGCCGCTGACCAGGATCGCCGAGAGCGGTCAGAAAGCCCTGCTGCCTCGTGTCAGGAGGGTTCTCCTCGCCGACGTAGTAGTAGGCGTCGATGATCTCGCCGTCGGTCTTGTTCTCGATCCACCTAAGAAGCTTCTCGAAGTTTATCCACCATCTTAGCTCGTCTTTCTGCATGTAAAAGATGTTCGCACCATCGATAAATACCGAGATTTTCACTTATATTTCCCCTTTGTGTTAAATATAATGAACACTCTGGCCGGTGAGCCGGCCTGGCATTATTATTCCGGGTGGAGATCGATCTGAGGATACATATAGTTTCCTGAGAGAAATCTCGGCGCGGTAGGGCGGTAAAGGGGCCTATGCCAACCACTCAGAGATCCCGGCCAAAGAGAGGGAAGATGGGAGCACCAAAGTAGACCATCCGCCCCACCAAATCTTTGGAATCGGTTTGGATGCAAACCCCTCGGGGGTTACAGATGACCATTCAGGAATGGCCGCGGCCTCGCCGGCTACCACAACTTTCTTTTAATCTGGCGAGGTGATGCATGAGAAGGAGGCCGACTTCATGGACTCTGCGCTTAAAAAACTCGGCTGGAACGACTTTTTCGAAGAGCGCTTCCGGGGATATGCCACTGACCATGAGCCCGGGCGCGTATCCGCAGTGAACAAAAGCAGCTGCAAAGTCCATATGAAGGGAGGCGTTGTACGGGCCAGGGTCTCAGGCAAGCTCCGCCAGGACGGCCTTCGTCCCGCCGTCGGAGACTGGGTGGCGATTTATCGAGATGAGTCCGATATCTTCACCATACAGGCCATACTGCCGAGAAAAAGTAAGATTTCCCGGAAAGATCCCGGCAGGGCGATCGGCGAGCAGGTGATGGTGACGAACATCGAGGCCGTCTTCATCGTCACTTCCCTCAACCAGGACCTGAACATGAGGCGCCTTGAGAGGTACCTCGCAGTGGCGAGGCAGAGCGGCGCAGAGCCGGTCGTCGTGCTGAACAAATCAGACCTCTGCGCCGACGTCGAGGCGAAGGTCGACGAGGTGAAGGCTATCGCTCCGGACCTTTCCGTCATCGCCATCAGCGCCGCGGAGAAGACCGGCCTCGAACAGCTCGCCCCCTACCTCCAGGACGGCAAAACCGTCGTCCTGCTCGGGTCTTCCGGCGTCGGCAAATCCACCCTCATAAACGCCCTGGAGGGTCGCAAAAGGCAGAAGATCGGCGAGATCCGCGAAGATGACGGCAGGGGAAGGCACACGACGACCGTCCGGGAGCTTCTGGTCCTCGAAAGGGGCGGGATCATCATCGATAACCCCGGCATGAGGGAGATACAGCTCTGGGACGCAGGTGATGGGCTCGACGACGCCTTCCAGGACATCATCGAGCTTGCCAAAGAATGCAAGTTTTCGGACTGCCGACACGAGACGGAGCCGGGCTGCGCCGTCAAGAAGGCGATAGAGGAGGGGGCCCTCTCGCTGGGCCGGCTGGAGAGCTACCGGAAGCTCCAGCGCGAGCTTTCGGCCATCGAGAGGAAGAAGAACCCGAAGCTTATGGCAGCGGAGCGGAAAAAGATGAAGAAGTTCAGCCGTGTGGCGAAGGAGATCCTAAAGAAAAAAGCGGGCGGCCTTTAACACCTAAAACCGCCCCAGATCCGGCCACCCCAAGAACGATGCCCTTCCTCTATGCCTCCTCCTTGTACCTCCCCGCACAGACTACGTACTCCACTCCGTCGCTCCCGGTGACGAGCGTGTAATAAGTCGTCTTGTAATAGAGGTCTCCTACCGCCGGATTCGTCCAGATGTAGTCCACCCAGCCCGTCCCATCGGCCAGGGCCCCTGCGATCAGCTCGTCCCTGAACGCCCTTCCGGATACGTCCGTCTTGCCGCTCATGTTCCGGCCTGAGAGGCCGGGGTTTCCGGCGTCCGCCGCCAGGTTCACTTTGGTGTCGTAGACGAAGACGTAGAGGTCGGGGGTATCTTCGTTTCTGTAGGGAGGCTCTCCGGAGTCGATTTCGGCGAGGGTTGCTGGCGCGTCCTCCTCCAGGTCGGAGGCGGTGAGGGCCACAAGCTCGACCACCCGCGCCTCGGAAACGCTCTCCTCGCTGTACCGGACCGGGAGGTGACTGTAGAGTATCCTCTGATAATCGCTGACCCCATCATCGCCCACCTTCGTGGCCTCTTTCAGGCCATCGTGGAAGGCTTGGACCAGGGAAGCTGAGACGTTGACGTTGAAGGCGTAGTAGAGGTCGTAAACCCCCAAAACTCGGACGACCTCGTAGTCCGATGTATCGGCACCTAGCTTCTCCAACTGGTCGAAGGTGCTGATCTCTTCGTAGGCCAAAAGGTCGATGGAGCCGTTCGCCAGCATCTCCACCAGCGCTCCCGCCTCCTCCTCTATGACCAGATCCTCCTCCCTCACCCCCAGACCGAGAAGGCGGATCAAGGTGGAGTCATCTTCTACAGCGCCCGTCCTGTACTTGCTGATATCCTCGGGGCTATTGATCTCAATTCCCATCTCCTTTCTGGCCACAAGGACGTCCTTGATGGTTATTATGGGGCCTGCCCACCTGAAGGACTCCTCCCTCTCAGAAAGCCTGACCGTGGAGAAGAGGACCGTGCCGTTCTCTTTCAGGGCCCTCTCGTAGCCCTCGCCCCAGGGGAGAAGCAGGATCTCGCTTCGGTTGAGGTCGAAACCCATCCAGTTCAAAGCCACCTCCAGCAGGTCCACCGATATCCCCTGCACCATCCCTCCCTCCTCGAAGCTGAAGGGAGGAAACTGCTCTGTAATGAAAACGAGATCTTCTGCCGATGCCACTTCGGCCAGGGCCACAGAGTTCGATAAGACGGCTCCAAGGGCCATCAGGATCAGGGCCGCATATCTGCTGAGTTTAAAAAATGAATCCAGTTCAATCCCTCCGTCTGCGTCAGTTCAGTAGATGATCTCAAAACTATTTATAAACTTTTAACCGAGAGAGAATTGAACCTCAGGCCTCGATTGGCGGATATATGAAGGCACCGTGCTCGCCAAGGTCATAATCAAGCCTTTGGAAGCGGGTCAGATATTCCTGATGTTCTGCCACAGGGTCGAGGTCCTCGAAGAGCTCCGGGTGAAGAACCTTGGCCATGTAGGCGACGCCGATGAAGTGCTTCGCCCCGCTGAGGACATCGTTGGAGATGACGTAAACCCTCCCCTCTTTCACCGCGGATATCTCGCCCCATCCCGGCCGGGACAACAGACCGTCGCGGAGAGCCTCCATCTCCGAAAGGTCGTCAGCGCCGTAGCCGCCTACTTGGACGTCCCCTGCACCGCAAAGCTTTATGATGACATCGGGATCTTCCACGATGACCTTCTCGGGGTCGACGACGGGATAGGTCACCGAGAGGTTCTCGAATATGTTCTCCCCACCAGCCATGGCCAGCTTCTGGTGAGAGGCCGAGCTCGACGAGGCCGTCTTGTACTCGCCCCAGATCTCCAGGTAGACCCTGGGCTTTTCGTCCTCATCGAGATCATCCACCCTCTCGGAGATCCCGATCGTTGAGGCGTTGTAGAAGCCCAGATACTCTCGGGCCTCCTCTTCGCGCTCGATGAGATGGGCGAGGGACTGGACCTCCTGGACGTAGCTCTCGGGCTTGGAGAGGTCCAGCCTTATCATCGCGATGGAGGGATCGACGGAGCCGAGCTCGGACCGGAGTTGATCGCCGCCCGAGACCATCACCGTCGCGTAATGGATCACGGCGTCGGGTCGCTGCTCCAACACCGCCTCGGTATCCGGAGACGAGAGGGAACCCACGCTGGGAAGACCGGAGAGTTCAGGGAAGAAGACCGATTCTCCAGCTGTATTCTGGTCCACTGCCACGATCAGATCCTCAGCCTCCAGGGACCTCATCACCTCAGCGGCGGCCTTGTTGAGGACGACGACCCTCTCAAGGGGCTTGTAGATCGTAATCACGTTTCCCGTCGAATCCGCCACCGCCCGGGGATAGCTCTCGAAGATCTGCCTTTTGTCCTCAAGGCCGTCGTCGAGATCGACAGGGACGTCCAACGCCGCCGAGGTCGCCAAA
This sequence comes from Methanothrix harundinacea, assembly GCA_001509375.1. Lineage (GTDB taxonomy): Archaea > Halobacteriota > Methanosarcinia > Methanotrichales > Methanotrichaceae > Methanocrinis > Methanocrinis harundinacea_D. The sequence goes on from LGFT01000033.1 coordinate 6,009, forward strand.
AGATTAGCTGCCAGGATCAGAACGATAAAGAGGTACCTTTTTCCGCTCACGCCAACCACCTCAAGTTTCATCAAATCGATCGATGTTAATACAGATTTATTTGAGCTATTTGATCTGGTTGACGGTATATGAAGGTTCTGGGGAAATGGTGAGAGCACCGATCGCAATGAGAAGAATGAAGTCCTCGCGAAAATGAGAGGGGTTCTTCAAAGAAGCATTGAATTGGAGCCTCTTCGGCCTCACACCCTTTGCCGCATCTTTTCTATCAGATCTCCCCGCAAGACCGACCCGTGACCATCTCGGATACCCAGTCCCAATCGTGATCGTAGATGTGGGCCGAGCAGCTGACGGTCGAGATCGAGCCGGGCTCCGCCCCCACCCTCTCGGCGACGTATTCGAGGAGTCTCGTGAGGCCGTAGAGGTTCGCCGGATAGGCGCCCGCGAAGTCGTGGCTCCGGAAGAGGGCCGCGAGGTGGAGCCTTCCCTCCCTTATTTTGAAGTCGTCGACCATCATGCAGGGGACCTCCTCCTTCTTCGTATCGACGGGCGGGATCCATGTGACCGCCGAGGCCCTCCGGGAGTTGGGGTTGGCCCGGAGGCGGCGGACGACGTAATCTATCTGGTCGATGGGGCCAACGGAGCCTGAGGCTTTCCCAAATTCCTTCCGACCCTCATCGGCCCCACCTCCCATCCCGGAAGCGGGCAGAGCCCAGGCCCGGAGCCGCTCCCCGTAGGTGTACTCAAAGCCGGGGTTCTCGCCGCTGATGAGCTGTCCTGCATAATCCTCCAACCGGGGCCGGTTCCAGGAGTACTCCTCCGGGATCATATCCCTTCTCGGATCCTCCACCACCACCTCCAGAGCCAGAACCTCCTTGGTTCTGGTCCCCCGCTCGTCAGTGATCTCCTCTCCTCCGCGCCAGATGAGGGAGAGGCCTCGGCGCCACGCCTCTGGTATCGTATCCGCCCTGATGAACCTTCCGACCCTCACAAAAACCACCATAAACGAAGGAGTCCACATGGCTGAAATAGGTTGGCTCTTTAAACTTGAAGTACAGCAGTTCTGGATACCTTCGAAATGAGTTCTGGAGAGCTTCAAAATGCCCGATTTCGAGTGGGAGCTTGTGGCGGCGATAAACCGGTTCTTTGATACGGCCGAGATTAGAGGTATCGCCTACCGGCTGAAGCAGAGCCGCTACACCCCCCAGGTCGTCGACCTCCTCGTCGACTCTCCGCACCCCTGCTATTACATGGCGATCGAATGCAAGAGCCTCGACGCCCGGAAGGCGAAGACCCTCTACTATAGCCAGCACTTCTCCATAGCCGGCGGAGTCCACCAGATCGAAAGGATAGACCAGTTCATCGAGAGGTCCGGAAGGCAAGGGATTCTGGCAGTGGAGCTCCGAAGGGGGCCAGGAAAGGCGAAGACCGCCCACCTCGTCCCCTGGAGGAGGGTGATGGCGAGCTATCGGTCCAAAAGGCCAGGAATCTCCGTGGAAGAGATCGAGGCTCTTCCGGCCCCGGAGAGAAAGAACGGCACCTACCGGATCGAGATCGGAGATCTGGAATTCGAAAATCAGGAATTTGAAGATCCGGAGCTTGGGGATATCTAGACCCAATCAATTTTACTTCGCGCAAGAGGATTTGGATTAAGCTTATATCCCCTTCCGCCGCTCCCAAATCCCATGAAGCTTCCCGGTACCGAGACCCAGCCGGAGAACATCCACATCGCCATGGGAAAGCTGGAGATCAGGCCAGACATGACCTTCCTGGATATCGGGTGCGGCTCCGGGGCCGTCTCCCTCGCAGCCTCCAGGTTCACCGACAAGATCTACGGGATCGACAGGAGGCCCGAAGCCGTCGAAATCTCTCGAGCTAGAGTTCCAGGCGGAACCTTCCTCTGTGGCGAGGCCGCAGAGCTACTGGGGAGGATGCCAAAGATCGACCGCTGCTTCATCGGTGGGACGAAGGGGATAGAGGACTTCTTCCCCGCCCTTATGGAGAGGTTTTCACCAGAATCGATAGTCGTCGCCGACCTCGCTCGGATCGGGATCGCCTCGAAGGTCGTCACTCTGATGAAGAGGGAAGGGATCTTTGAGGAGCTTCTCCAGATAGGGATATCGCGGGGCTACGACCTGGCCGGCGACATCGCCCTCCGGCCCATAAATCCGATATTCATGGTGGTGGGCCGAATATCAGGAGGTTCTTTTTGATGGAGATGATGAGATGCTTATAGGAGTCAGCCTCGGCCCCGGTGACCCAGAGCTGTTGACCCGGAAGGCTGAGAAGGCCTTAGCTTCCGCCGAGAAGGTCTTCGTCCCCGGTGAGATGGCGGCAGATCTGGTAATGCCCTTCGCGGAACCCGAGATCCTGGAGTTTCCCATGATCTCGGACAAAGATAGGCTCCGAGAGATCTGGGAGAAGAACGCCGACCTCGTCGCCTCCTGGGCCACCGGAAGGAACGCGGCCTTCGCCTGCATCGGCGACGTAAACACCTTCTCCACCTTCTCCCACCTGAAGAGGGTGGTGAGGACGCGCCACCCCGAGGTACGCATCGAGACGATCCCCGGCATCGGTACGGTCCCGGCCCTGGCGGCGAAGCTCGACGTCGACCTCTCCGAGTCCTTCCTGGTATCCGACGGCTCAGAGGTTAAGACGGTGGTCAGGATGAAGGCGGTGAGGCCGGCCAGCTTCGCGGCAGAGCTGGCGGAGGAGGGGTTCGACGAGTTCATCCTGGGGGTCCGGCTCTACTCCCCCGACGAGGAGATAATCCGGGGAGATATGCCCGAGAAGAGCGACTACTTCAGCGTCCTCTGCGCCAGAAGGAGGACGAAGAGATGAAGGTCCACTTCGTCGGCGCTGGCCCCGGCGACTCAGAGCTCATCACCGTCAAGGGCGCTCGGCTCCTGGCGGAGGCGGACCTCGTCGTCTACGCTGGCTCCCTCGTCAACCCCGCCCTTCTGGAGGGCCTCGGAGCTAAGCTCGTCGACAGCAACAAGATCAACCTCGAGGAGATCAACGGGATGATGCTCGAGGCCGCAGAGAAGGGCGAGAGGGTGGTGAGGCTTCACAGCGGCGATCCCGCCCTCTACGGCGCGATCCTCGAGCAGATGAGGCCCCTGGAGAAGGCCGGGGTAGAGGTGGAGGTGGTCCCCGGCGTCTCCTCCCTCTTCGCCGTCGCCGCCGCCCTCAAGACCCAGCTCACCTTGAAGGGGGTCTCCGAGTCCCTGATCGTTACGAGGCCCGCGGGAACCACCCTGGAGGAGGACCAGATCCGGGAGATGTCCCGGCTCGGGACGACGATGGCGATATTTCTGGGAACTGATAAGATAAAGGAGACGATGAGGTCCCTTGAGGTTCCAAAAGAGACGCCAGCAGCCGTCGTCTACCACGCCTCCTGGCCCGATGAGCTGGTGATCATCGGCACCGTCGAGGATATCGCCGATAAGGTAGAGGAAGCGGGGATCACGAAGAGCGCCCTGATCCTGGTGGGAAATGTCATATCGAGAAGCGGCTTTGGGAGGTCTCACCTATACCGAAGTCGGTAGCAGTCCTGGTCTTCGATAGAAACCTCGAAGAGGGCGAGAAGATATGCACCAGCCTCTCGGACCGATATGAGCCCGAGGTGGTGGTCTATAAGAAAGGCGACCCTGAGGAGACGCTGGAGTCCCTGAGGGAGTTCGACCTGGTGGTGGCGGTGATGGCCGTAGGGATCGTGATGAGGCTGATCTGTCCGGCCCTGCGAAATAAGTGGACCGACAGACCTGTGGTGGCCATCGACGCATCTTTGCGATCCGCAGTTCCCATCGTCGGAGGTCATCACGGTGCCAACGACCTTGCCCTTCATCTGCACCAGAACCTGGGGGTCTACCCCGCCATCACCACCGCCACCGAAGCCGCCGACCGCCCCTCCCTCGAGGGCGCGGCAGAGAGCCTCGGCGCTCGCTTGGCGAACAGAGACTCCTCCAAGGAGGTAAACCTCGCCTTCCTCCGGGAAGATGTCCCCATCATCAGGCTGTCTGGGCCCAAGGTCGTCCTGGTGGACGAGGACGTCGCGGTCTTGAAGAGAAGTGGAGGCGTAGTCGTCGGCCTCGGCGCAAGAAGGGGCGTGGACTCCTCCGAAGTGTTGGAGGCCGTCGCCTCGGCCCTGAAATCTGCGGGGATGGGGGTTGAGGATATCAGGGTCATCGCCACAGCCTGGATCAAGAGAGATGAGATCGGGATCAAGAGAGCAGCAGAGGAGATGGGATGCCCCGTCGTCTACCTGGAAGAGGAGGTCCTCAACGCCCAGTCGCCAACGACGGAGTCGAGGGCCTCCTCTCTCGGCCTTGTGGGGGTGGCGGAGCCGGCGGTTCTCGCCCTGTCTGAGAGGCTGATAATGCCGAAGAGGGTCTACGGGAGGGTGACCGTTGCTCTCGGAGAGTAAGCTTTACATCGTCGGGATCGGGCCCGGAGGCCGGAACCTTCTGACAAGGAGGGCGGAAGCTGCGATAGCTGAAGCCAGAAGCGTCGTAGGCTATCGGCCCTACCTCGACCTCGTCTCCGACCTTCTCGAGGGGAAGTCCGTCAGCTCCACGGGGATGGGGCGGGAGGTGGACCGGGCGCGAGAGGCGGTAGACCTCCTTGAGGAGGGGTCCGTCGCCCTCATCAGCAGCGGAGACCCCAACGTCTACGGGATGGCGGGGCTAGGCCTGGAGGTCGCCTCGGGAAGGGTGGGCCTCAGCCGGGTCGAGGTCATCCCGGGCATCACCTCCTTCTCCGCCGCAGCCTGCCGAGCTGGCATCACCTTCAGGGAGTCGGCGGCTGTGATCAGCCTCAGCGACCTTCTCACCCCCTGGCCCAGGATCGAGAAGAGGACCAGGATTGCGTCTGATTTGAATATGCCCATCGCCATATACAACCCCCGGAGCAAGAAGAGGACCTGGCAGCTGGAGCGGATTCTCGACATCGTCGCAAAAGACGGCGATTCGGATCGAAACCTTCTGGTGGCGAGAAACGTCTCCCGCCTTGGTGAGACCCTCTGGTGGACGACGGCAGGAGAGATGCGGGAGAGGGAAGAGCTCCGCCAGAAGGTCGACATGTTCACCCTCCTGATCATCGAGGGCGTGGGGATGAAGGGAGGAGAAGGAGGAGCATCAGGAGGGGGGATGAGAGGAGATGAGAGGATGGACCCAGGCGGATCCGGCTCTGAGCCGAGGATCCACCTGGTGGGAGTCGGGCCGGGAGACCCCGCCCACCTGACCTCCGAGGCCGAGGTGCTCATCGGGAGTTCAGATCTGATCCTCGGCCCCGAAAGACACCTTCATGCCGTGGGAGAATTGGCCAGGGGCGAGACGATCTCTCACGATGGAGGCTTTGAAGAGAGGATCCAGGCAAGGATCCAGGCGGCGAAGAAGGCCGAGGGCCGGGGAATGACCGCCTCGATCCTCTTCGGGGGCGACCCTGCCACCTTCAGCTCAGCCTGGCGGGCCCTCGAACCATCAAACCTCGGAACTTCAAAAGTTCACGTATCTCCGGGGGTCGGCGCCTTCTCTGCAGCGGCGGCGAGGATCGGCGCCCCCCTGGTGGGCGACTTCGCCCTCCTCTCGGGGCTGGACGACGACACGCCCGAGAGGGCCAGGAGGCTGATGAAGGGCGGCTTTGCCGTCGTCATCTACAACCAGAGCTCCGAGAAGCTCTCAGACCTTGCAGAAAGAATATCATCCCTCGACCCGGAGAGGCCCTTCGGCCTCGTCCAGGACGCCACCCGCCCCGAAGAGAGGATCGCCGTTGGGAGGGCGATCGACCTGGCCCGGCCGAAGTTTGATGGCCGAAGGTGCACCCTGGTCCTGGCGGGTCCCGAGGCCCGGATAAAAGAGGATAGGATAATCACCCGGAGAGGGTACCAGACTAAGTATGATTACTGAGCACTTGTACAGAGTACGACTATTGAAGTACAATTCTCAAAACCAGTGGCGTTGAAGATGGCTGATAAGAGGTATTCTGATCTGGGGGCGGTGACGCCCGAGGCGAGGGAGATTTACAACAGGAGCAGAAATTTCATCGCCGGTATCGTGGGGGACAGAACGCCCGATGACAAGATTAAGCAGCGCTGCGTCATCGCCACCGGCGACCTGGGCGTCGCCGAGATCCTCAGGTTCAGAAGCGACCCCCTGAATGCAGGGCTCGATGCCCTGGAGGAGGGGGCGGCGATCTACGTCGACATCAAAATGGTGGAGGCGGGGGTGGTGAAGAGGGGGCACAAAAGCCCCGTCATCACCGCCATCGGCAGGGGTGATCGATTGGCTGAGAGGGAGGGGATCACCAGGACCTCGGCGGGATTTCGTGAGCTTAAAGGCGACCTCTCCGGGAGCATCGTCATCATAGGAAACGCCCCCTCGGCCCTTTTGACCGTCTGCGATCTGATCGAAGAAGGCGAGGCGAAGCCCGCCCTCGTCATCGGGGTTCCCGTGGGGTTCGTCAACGCCGCCGAGAGCAAAGAGAGGCTCCGAGAGATCGCCGTCCCCTCGATATCTACAGAGGGAACCCGGGGCGGAACGCCGATCGCCGTCGCCGCCATAAACGAGATCATAAATTTGCATCATGAAAAAAAGGAACCCCGAGAGGGAAGGAACCACTGATCCCGTCTCCGGTTTGGCGATCCCAGCCGGCTGGATCGAGAAGTCCATAGACCCCCATGTCATGGAGAAGGTAAATAGCGGCCTTTGGGCCCTCCTCTCCGACGGCACCCTCCTGAAACGAGGGCTCACCACAGGGACGACGGCCGCCGCCGCCTGTAAAGGGGCCGTCATCTCCCTGAAGGGATTCATCGACAACGTCACGGTCCTCACGCCGGCGGGGATCAGGGTCTCTGTCCCCGTCGATGGGAGGGACGGCGTCTGCGCCGCCGTCAAGATAGGAGGCGACCACGAGTCCGACGTCACCGCCGGCGCTGTGATGGAGGCGAGGGCGGAGCCCGCTGAGGTCGAGATGCGGGAGGAGGGAGATGCGGGAGGACGAATCGAGCTGGTCGCGGGCCCCGGCATCGGCAGGATCGGGGCCCGAGGCCTCTGCGCCCCCCCTGGAAAGCCCGCCATCAGCCCCTCAGCGAGGCGAGAGATCATGGGAGCGATCGAGGAGGGGATGGCCGAAAGCGGCCTTGCAGCGGTGCGGGTGAAGCTCTCGGTGAGAGATGGCGAGAGGATCGCTGAAAAGACCATGAACCCAAAGGTGGGGGTTAACGGCGGGATATCGGTCCTGGGATCGACGGGCTTCGTCGAGCCCTGGAACGAGCACCTCGGCGAGAGCAGGGAGGCCGAAATCCAAAAGCCCGATCGGGTAGTGGTTACCACTGGGAGGGTCGGCCTCAAGTACAGCAGGTTCCTCTTTCCAGAACACCAGGTGGTCCTCCTCGGAAACCAGCTCGACCGGCTTCATTTCCGAGAGGATCAAGAGAGCGTCCTCTGCGGCCTTCCGGCCCTGATCCTGAAGTGGGGGATGCCCGATATTCTGGAGGGGACGGGATATGGTACCGTGGCAGAGATGGTGGAGAAAGAGCCCCACCACCCCAGGATCGGAGAGGCGATCTGCGAAGTGAGGGCGAGGCTGCCCATAACGAGGATCGTCCTTCTTCGGAGGGACGGCTCAGTCCTCAGGGACGAAGGGCCTGACGTGCGAGCCCCTAGGGAGAGGCTTGGCGGAACGGTTGTGAGCGAAGATCGTAACGGAAAAGATCGAGGTTTTAGGTGAGCCAGAAGATGAAGATCGTCGGTGTCGGTGCGGGCCCCGGGATGCTGACCCAAGAGGCGGCGAGGGCCATAAGGATGGCCAGACTCATCTACGGGTCCACGAGGGCGATCGATCTCGTCCGAGAGGAGATCGGCCCCGGGTGCAATGTGAGGGTGATTGAGAACTACAGAGAACTCCGGGAGCTTCCCGCCGAGGCCGTCATCCTCTCCACTGGAGACCCGATGCTCAGCGGCCTCGGCTACCTGGACGGGGAGGTGGTGCCGGGGATATCCAGCATGCAAGTCGCCTGCGCGAGGCTGAAGATAAGCCAGCTGAAGGTAGTTCCCATCACCGTCCACGGGAGGAGGATGGACCCGGAGCCGATCCTCGAAGAGGTGGGTAGGGGGAGGTGCGTCTTTCTCCTCGTCGACGACTCCACCGATCTTCTGGGCCTCTGCCGCCTCCTGGAGGAGAGGGATCTCTCGAGGGACGTGGCGATCCTCACCGACCTCGGCTACCCCGATGAAGAGATCCGGAAGGGTACGACCGCAAGGCCGCCGCGGTCCGGGGGGCTCGCCTCGGTTATGATAGGAGATCTCGGCTTTTGAATGACCCCTTCATTTCCACTGGAGATACGGCGGAGAAATAAAAGAGGCTTTCTATTCCGGATTGCAGACTTTACAAGGAGAATATCCGGCTTCCTCCGCCTCCGCGACATTGGAGAAGAATATCCTATTTTCGTCCTTGATCTTCTCAGCATAGCGACAATCGGGTCGATGATACTTGTTGGAGGTGGTGCTGCCCACATAAAAGCTCCCAACCATCTCATCATCCTCATAATCGGTCTCTACCTCCAGCTCAGCCTCCATCTGCGCGCCGGAGCTGTCTCGATATCGTTCAGTCGATTTGTAGTAGGATGAAATCGAAGCCACTTTTGCAGAGCCAGGGGGTGAGAGAGAACTGTAAGACGCCTTTTCAGATCCTGCCTCTACGCCACGGGGCGAGCTCATCTCCTCCCAGACTACGACTCTGGAATCATCCTCCACAACCTGGCAATCATGTCGTTCGGATACAAAAAAATCCTCTGGCTCCTCGACCTCAAGAAGAGAGGAATAGCCGCGCTCCGGGCTGAGGCGACAGCTTTCGCGTATATCGAAGCTGCGCCTATCTCCAGGCCCCATATCGATCATCATGTGCCTGGTGGACTCGATGAGAAGGTCCCCGTCCCAGAGGGTGGCGTTGAGGATCAGGTAGGGCAGAGCCGAACCATCTTCAAGGGTCAGATTTCCCCAGGTCCGAAACATGCTCGGACTGACTGAGGAATCGAATTCTACTATCGGAGAAGCCAGGGATGAGACTGAGGGGCCGATGACCGAGATCGAAGAATCAGGATCCTCTCGGACTATGGAGAGAGCGCCATCGAGTTCTGGGGGAATCCCAAACTCGTATCCAGAAAAGAAGAGCGCTGATGCAAGAAGCGCTAGAAAAAGGAAGGAGAATAGGATCAATCTCTTGAAGGATGGAAGCCTCAGCAACAAAAGCGCTCAACCCCCTTAAACCCACAACCCCTTTATTTCCACTGGAGATCTATAAGCTGACATCATGGTTAGAGCTTCTGCCTGTTGAAGAATTCAAACTTCAAAGGGAAGGCAGCAATGCAATCTTTCAGCAGATAAGAACCCTATCAGCTTCAATCCTGCAACCTCTCCACAACCTCGAGAGCCTCCTTGACGTACTCGAGCTGGATCTTCAGCCGTCCCAGATCCTGCTCATCTCGCATCTTCTCGGAGATTTCCCTGATCTTCTGGAGGATAGCCCTCATTAGCTCTTCTTTCGCCAGATCCACCTGATCTCTCTGTCCCATCTTTCCTGATACAGCTTCGCGATGGACAGCTTCACCGTATTCCCGGTTATATGTTGATGGTGTAGCTTTAAAACTTTTTTCTACTTCAAACTCTCTCGCTGAACCTCTCTCTTTCTCAGCCTCTGGAATTAAACGCGACTCGCCCAAGGCTCTTGTCTCAGATTCCGACATGCTCAAAGGCCTCGTCTCAGATTCCGATATGCTCGGGGGCCTCGCCTCAGATTCGGCTGCGAAATTTTTCTCTTGCGGGAGAACTTGTGCTGCGCCCACCTCTTCAAAAGAACAAACCGGGCAGACCACCTCCCCTTTGTAACGAAAGAGAGGGGCACCACAATCGTGGTGATTGGCTAGCATCGTCCCCCCCATCTCCAAGAGCCTTGATATCCTTTTAATGGCCTCTTCTTCTTCCATCGAGATCACCAAGTATGATTAAAGCACCAACCTAGCATAAACATGCACCCCGTCGCAAGATGCATCCCTTTGCAGCCGATGTAAAACGTCTTGAAACCACCATATGTTTAAATATGACTACCATGTCATAATCTGGTAGACGGACTTTATCCTTAACCTTTTTGCCGTCTTGAAAGTGTGGTGATTCCATGGCAGCTGAAAATGTGATTAAGCAGTGCGTCGAAGTTTTAGAGCACATAATAAGCGACGATACCGTTCCCAGAAACATAAGGCGCTCTGCAGAGAGCGTAAAGTCAACCCTTCTTAACGAGGAAGACTCCAAGGCGATCAGAGCTGCATCCGCCATATCAATCCTGGACGAGATAAGCAACGATCCAAACATACCCCTTCACACCAGAACCCTGATCTGGAACGTCGCCAGTCAGCTCGAGACGGTCCCCGTCGAATGACCTGTCAAGGGACGATCGGCCAAAAAGAATCGGATAATGGGCGATATTGGCTCGAATCGAGTTATGTTCTAAGTTGTATTCTAATTCCAACCCATTTTCTGATAAATAACGAATCAGGTATAAAATCTGAGATGAAGTCTCTTAATCCAACATGAGGGTGGTCTAAGCCTTTCTATATCGAAACCCCATGAATACCCTTTTAGGAGTGCATTATAAAAACGGTTTGATTTTAAGTATTGCCCCCCACATCCATTCGGTTCATTCATATAGAGCTTCAACGCTTAGAGATCTAGAAATTTCACGCTTAGAGATCTGGCGCATTCATCTCGGAAGCCCAGCTGGCTGTAACCCCTTTATTTCCACTCGAAAAACCCCCCAACCCCATCATTTCCACTAGAACTATGGAGCCGGAACCCCTCCGTGACATCCCGGCGCGGAAACAGATTTATGGCGGGAGGAATCTACACAAGAAATAAAAAAATTATCAATATTTTAACTATTAAAACAAAACTCTCCCGATTGCTCAACCCTAATATTTCTACTGGAACACAAAACCCCATCATTTCCACTGGAAACTTGCAATGTGGATATGCTCTGATCTCTATACGGAAAGCTGAATCTTAAATGTGGCCCTCCAATATGAATGAAGAGCATAAATCGAGAGAAACATTTTATAGCATTTATTTAATAAATAACTGATCGTAGCTGGATCTTAAATTAATCTTTTCCACCATTGCTGGTTTTTTAAAGATATGTATATTTATGATTGCCCAATGTAAATACAATCAGAATCTTTAAGTATGATTAGTGAGTTAACGACTAATGGCTATATCTATATTGATTTACATTACACAACTCAAAGGTATATCTCTTATTCCAGTAGAAATAAAGGGGTAGGGGGGTTGCAGTAGAAATGGCGGTTCCATACCGCAACTCTTAATAACAGATAGAATGTATTTTGTTTTTTGTCTGGGGGATTTGGTCTTTCATGTCGGGCGGATTATTTGCTGACCTCTTAAAAAAGGGGGAAATATTTGCGTGCAGAGATGTGCTTCGTTCCAGCTATACACCTTCAGAGCTTCCCCATAGGGAAGATCAGATCAATGGCATGGCCTCTATTTTGGTCCCAGCTCTCAGGGGCGAGACTCCTTCTAATGTCCTGATATATGGGAAGACTGGGACGGGGAAGACCGCCGTGGCCAAATACGTCGGTTCGGAGCTGGAGGCTGCGGGGGGGGATGGCAGCTCAAAATGCTCTTTTATCTACATCAACTGCGAGGTCATCGATACGCAGTATAGGGTTTTGGCCCATCTCGCTCGCTGTTTTGGGAGAGAAGTCCCCATGACCGGCTGGCCCACAGATCAGGTATACGAGGAGGTGAGAAAGTCCCTGGACGAGGACCACCGCATGGTGGTCATGGTTCTCGACGAGGTCGACAAGTTGACGAGGAAGGGGGACGATATCCTCTACAACCTGACGAGGATCAACTCGGACCTGGATCAGGCCGGAGTCAGCTTGATAGGGATCTCCAACGACCTGAAGTTCACGGACTTCCTGGACCCGAGGGTCAAAAGCTCCCTTGGGGAGGACGAGATAATCTTTCCGCCCTACAACGCTGAGCAGATCAGCGATATACTCCAGCAGAGAGCTTCGATGGCCTTTAAGCCCAGTGTCCTGGCTGAAGACGTGATTCCCCTCTGCTCGGCTCTCGCAGCCCAGGAGCACGGCGACGCCCGGAGGGCTCTGGACCTCCTGAGGGTCTCGGGGGAGCTGGCAGAGCGGGTGGGTTCCGATCGGGTGACGGAGGATCACGTTCGATCCGCCCGGGCGAAGATAGAACGCGACCGGGTGAGAGAGGTGGTGATGACCCTTCCGACCCAGTCCAAGCTCGTCCTCTACAGCGTCCTCCTCCTGGAGGAGCAAGGGATAAAGAACGTCACCACTGGGGCTGTTTACGGTATGTACAAGCAGCTCTGCCCTCTGGTGGACCTCGATTACCTGACCCACCGGCGGATCGCCGATCTGATCGCGGAGCTCGACATGCTGGGGATCATTCACACCGTGGTGGTGAGCAAGGGCAGGTATGGAAGGACGAAAGAGATCTCACTTTCCATATCCCTCGCAAAGCTCAAAGCTATGATCTTGGATGACTACAGGCTCAAGGACCTCATCGGCGGCACCTCTTCGGTCCAGAGCAGATGGGGCTGACTGCGGGGCGACCTGCCCCTTCGTCTAAGAACTATATGGGCGCCTTTAATGAGCGCCTCAAAATCGACTAAGACGAGAAAGAAGAAGCGAGAAGTGCGCCGACCGGGATTCGAACCCGGGTTTAGGCGTTGGCAACGCCTAGTGATAACCACTACACTATCGGCGCTCTGTAATGTGCCGCCACACACCCCATAACGTTCCAGCGTAAAAACATTGCGGGCAGGCGGCTCCCTGGAAGCCGTAATCCGTTTTTCATAGGCCTCTTTTCATAGTCCTTTCATCCTCGCGGGGTTGCACATCTTTTATCTATCATCAACTTCAAATTTGAGGTCGCGTTGGTGGTGTACTCTCGTGTACGACGTCATAATCATCGGGGCGGGCCCGGCTGGTCTAACCGCCGGGATGTACTGTGCCAGGGGCGGGAAGAAGACCCTCATCCTCGGAAGCGTCTACGGATCCCAGCAGTCTATGGGAGGTCTTTACGAGAACTATCCGGGCTTTCCCGAAGGCATCCAGGGGATCGAGCTCTCGGAGCGGATGCTGGCTCAGGCCGAGAAGTACGGCGCAAAGGTTCATGAAGAGATGGCTACCAAGGTAGTATCCCTGAACGGCGTCTTCAGGGTCAAGACCGATAGCTGGGAGTACGAGTCGAGGGCTCTGATCCTCGCGACGGGCGCGAGCCACAGGAAGCTCTCGGTTCCCGGCGAGGAGGAATACGCGACGAGGGGCGTCTCCTACTGTGCCTACTGCGACGGCGCCCTATTTCGAAATAAGACCGCGGCCGTCATCGGATACGGAAACGGCGCAGCAAGGGCCGTTCTTTATCTAGCGGGGCTCTGTGAGAAGGTCCACCTCCTCAACGTCCGGGAGGAGCTATCGGCGGAGGCGATATACCTCGATCGGATCAATGCCCTCACCAACCTCAGCACCTCCTTTGGGGTTGAGCCGATCTCGATCTTGGGTGACGGTTTCGTTACAGGGGTCGAGTTCAGGGCGAGGGGGAAGGTCAGGACCCTGAAGGTCGACGGCGTCTTCGTCGAGATGGGCGTGGCTCCGAACGTCAGTCTCGCCGTCGACCTCGGCATTGAGCTGACGAAGGGCGGCTTTGTAAAGGTCAATCGGCTCACCCAGGAGACGAATATCTCTGGGGTCTTTGCAGCGGGGGACGTCACCGGCGGGAGGATGCAGGTGACGACGGCCGTCGGCGCCGGGACCTCGGCAGCCATCAGCGCCATGAGGTACATTCAGTGAATCCGGTGGTGAAACTTTAACGAAGAAGAATCGATCCAAGCTCGATCCGTCAAGGCCTGTGGCGGTCTGGCGGTCGATGGACCTTTTGGACGGGGAGGCGGCGGGGTGTCTGACCATAATCCTGAGGACGAGGGGGTGCAGGTGGCGCCAGTGCACCATGTGCGGCTACGCCTTCGAGGGTGCTCCTGCCACCGAGGACGACCTGATGGTCCAGTTTTTGGCCGCCACCAAGGATCTCTCCTCCGAGGATCAGGTCGTCAAGATCTACACCAGCGGCAGCTTCCTTGACCCCGCCGAGGTCCCGGAATCGGTCAGCTCCCAGATCCTCGAGGGCCTTGCGGCCGCCGGGGTGGAGAAGCTCGTCATCGAGTCGCGGCCGGAGTATGTAACCCGTGAACGGGTTGAGGATGCGGTTTCAAGGATCAGGACGGAGGTGGCGATGGGCCTGGAGACCACAAACGACCTGGTCAGAGAACACTCCATCAGGAAGGGTTTCTCCTTCGACGATTTCAAGCTGGCAGCGGAGGTGGTTCATGCAGCAGGTGGGTCGGTCAAGACCTACCTTCTCCTCAAGCCCCTCTTCCTCTCCGAGGGGGTGGCGATCTCCGACGCCCTCCGGTCCGCTCGGGATGCGGCCCAACACTCTGACGTCCTCTCCCTGAACCTCTCCAACATTCAGAGGGGGACCCTCATGGAGCGGATGTGGATGCAAGGAGAATATCGCCCGCCATGGCTCTGGAGCGCCGTAGAGGTATTGAAGAAGGTCACCTCGATCCCCATCATCTGCGATCCCGTGGCCGCGGGCACCAGGCGTGGCCCCTCCAACTGCGGCAGGTGCGACGAGGCGGTCGCGAAAGCGATAAGAGAGCATGCTCTCAGCCAGGACGTCGGCGTCTTCGAAGATCTCGACTGCGGATGCAGGGCTGCCTGGGAAAAGGTGGTGGAGCTGGGGGACCTCGCCTTCGGGTCCCCACTGGGTTCGGATAAGGGAGGTGTGCAACACATTATAAATCGCGTTTAGTTCCGAGGTTCAATCTTGGAACTTTCATCAGTTCGCGACCGTAGGACTCGTCGTAGTCATGAGGTTAGTGATGAATTACAAAAATTGCGAAATCACTTTCTAAGCAGATAGGTTGAAATATAACATATTGGATAATATTCTGGCTGAATCTTACCGATTACAGTTGGTATAAATAGCATGTTCGAAACGGTTTTGGTCCCTACAGATTTCTCTAAGTATTCGCAGAAAGTCCTCGAGTGCGTCGTCGGGTTGCCTGGAACAAAAAAGGTCGTCCTCCTCCATGTCATCAGTCCTGTAGATCCTTTGTCTAGGGTTTTGGGTCCCAGATCCAAGCTAGAAGAACAGAAGAAAAAGCTCGGAGAGCAGGCAAAGATTCTGGAGTCTCAGGGGTTCGAAGTCTGTCAGAGGGTTGAGCCGGTTCTGGGAGGCGATATCTTCAGAAGGATCCAGGCAGTTTCCGACGAAGAGGGAGTCAACCTGGTGGTAATGGCTGCCCGAGGCAAAGGCTTCGTCCAGAACATGCTCCTCGGAAACGTGGCCAAAAACACCCTCCTGTATGGTGACAAGCACCTCTTGCTTATGCGCTACAAGATGCTGGAAGAAGGTGGGGCCCATCTTGAAAAGTATTGTTCCACGATATTCTCCAAGGTCCTTTACCCTACGGACTTCTCAGATCCATCAAACGAGGCGATTAACGTCATCAAGGGAGTAAAGGGGATCTGTGAGGTTCTTTTACTCCACGTCGTTACCACCGGTGATAGCTGGGTGCATGTTGATGCCCAGATGAAGGAGGCCGCCATCAAGCTCAAAGCCATCAAAGCAGATTTCGAGAGTGTCGGCATCAAGGCCTCCGTTCGGGTAGCTTTGGGCAACCCTGTCGAGGAGATAATCGAGGCCGCTGAAGAGGAGAACGTCTCCCTGGTGGCCATGAGATCTCATGGGAAAGGCTCGGCGAAGCAGCACATCGTCGGTAGCTTCTCCTACGAAGTATCCAAGCGCGGCACGAGGCCCGTTCTCGTGTTGAGGGCAGGAAAAAGGTCTTGAAATCTCCCGAACTTAGATCCCTGTCGCGCGAGGCCTTGTTACGCCAAATTTTTATTTTAATAAAAAAAATTTGCTTTGCTTTGATTTTTGTTCGAAACTTGATGACCATTTTATACTTTATTTTTTGGTGGTTTTTGGATCCTCGGTTCTCCTACTGTTTTAAAATAGCCGTTTGACAGCGTAATATTGTTCATCCATTTGGTTTTTGGCATAGGTCATATTGAATCATCATCTTATCGGTTCCATCATTTAAAACCATAATAAATTTCTCCTCGTTTTAAAAACTTTAATAATGCTCAATATATCATTATTAACCATTATACTCTAGTTTTTGTCATTATAAATCGTTATATTAGCTTCAACCCGGCCAGAAACAATTTTAACGGTTTTTTTGTCATTATTAATCATTATAATCGTTTATTGACCCAAAAGGACTTAATATCAGGAGTTTAACTGGGGGCCGGTTAGTTGGAGGATATATATGTCCGACACGAAAAAATCAAGATCCCAGGGAAAATGTCTTCTGTATCTGTTATGCGCTTCCATTGTGTTTCGCACAAAATGGCTTGAAGGCCATACTTCGTGGACGGGAAGGGTTTCAGATGCAGTTCCAGAAAAATCGACCTCGAGCAAGAGGAGATCATCATCTCCTAAAAAAATGCGAGAGTCGCAAAAGGTGTAAGTTGGTATGAGCTCTGGAATCTCTCATAAATCAGATTATTTTGAGCGTTGTGGTCATGCGATTGGAGGATAAACGAGCACAATAAACTATGGAGGATAGATTTTATGGTGAGCACAGTCGACATGGGTTTGTTCGGCATCTTCTTGCTGGTACTGCTATGCCCATTTTTCATAAAAAAAGTTGAGGAGCAGCTGGAAGCTTTCCTATTTGTGATGGGCGTATCTGCAGTAACTATAGCTAACGCCTGGCATATGGAGCTTGTGATGGAGGCCATCGAGGAGCCCATCATAAAGGGAATCGTTCCGGCGGTGTTGGTCGCTGGTCTTATATTCTACTACGGAAGATCTCACGCGCAGAGGATAATGAACGTCCTCTTGGACAAAATCCCTCTCAAGATACTGGTCTTCTTTGTAGTTGTGATTCTCGGCCTATGTGCAAGCCTGATCACGGCCATAATTGCGGCTTTGGTGCTGGTAGAGGTGGTAAGCCTCCTGCCCCTGGACCGCAAGACTAAGATCAACCTCACGGTGGTTGCCTGTTTCTCCATCGGCCTTGGAGCGGCCCTGACCCCGGTGGGTGAGCCTCTCTCCACAATTGCCATCACCAAGCTGCAGGGTCCGCCATATCATGCCGGTTTCACCTTCTTGATTGATACGATAGGCATGTACATAATACCTGGCGTACTGGCCTTCGGCATACTTAGCACATTCGTGGTCGGAAAAAAAACCACCGAGAAGCAGATGGATGATATGGTTGCGAAGGGTGGCGACACCCTAAGAGACGTTGCGATGAGGGGTGCAAAGGTATATCTCTTCGTTATGGCTCTCCTTCTCTTGGGGAGCGGCTTCAAGATCATCATAGACACCTACCTGATTCACGTACCCTCGATGGTCCTCTACTGGGTTAACATGTCCTCTGCAGTGCTCGACAATGCGACCCTGACGGCGGCAGAGATCGGCCCTAGCATGCATATCGACCAGATCAAGGCCATTCTGATGGGCCTTCTCGTATCCGGAGGCATGCTCATCCCCGGCAACATTCCAAACATCATATGTGCAAACAAGATCGGCATCACCAGCAAAGAATGGGCTCGCACCGGTGTTCCCATCGGGCTTGTGACGATGCTGGTCTACTTCGGGTGGGTATTCTACATTTAAATTCTGAGGAGCGAATATCCGAGGATAAACTGATGCGAGGATGGTTATAATGTTTGAAAAGGTATTGGTTCCAACAGACTTTTCAAAGTACGCGCAGAAAGTCGTGGAGTGCATTGGGGAGCTTCCAGGCGTGAAGGAGATAGTGCTCCTTCACGTGGTGGATGCCACCCATCCTTCAAAGCGGGGATGGACTCGTGGACCAGAAGTTGAGGATGCCAAGATCGATCTGGGCGACGTAAAAGAGCGGCTCGAAAAGCTCGGCTTCAAGGTCACAACGAGGCTTGAGGTGATCACCGAGGCTGATGTCTCAAGGACCATTCAGAGAGTAGCCGACGAGGAGAATGTATCCTTGATAGTGATGGGCGCTCGCGGACAGGGCCGCATCTCTGGCGTCCTTCTGGGTAGCGCCTCTACAGGGGTCGTCCGTTTCGGCGATAGGGACACCCTCATCATGCGCTACAAGATGCTGGAGGGGCTTGAAGGGGCGACCTACGAGAAGTTCTGCCCCATGATCTTCTCCAAGGTCCTCTGCACCACCGACTTTTCAGAGGCGTCCAAGTCGGCGATCTCCGTGATAAGGGATCTGAAGGACGCAGTCGGAGAGGTAATTCTGGAGTACGTCGTCTCCAGGGGCGAGACTCAGGAAGAGATCGAGGGATATGTCGCAGAGGCGAAGGAAAAGCTTGAGACGATCAAGGAGGATCTCGTCGGCGCTGGCCTCAAAGTGAGGACTCACGTCGACGTGGGAAACCCCCGCGACCAGATCACAAGGGCGGTGCTTTGGTGCCTTCGGCATCATTCTTTTGAAAATCATACGGGAATCTCTATTTATATGTTCGATCTAAATCCGTCTCATCAAGGCGCAAATCTTAACTATTAAGAATGATAAAATTGGAACCAATCGGTAGGTGGTAAGATATGCCCAGCAAAATCTCTAAATCGTTCCTATTTGTATCGCTAGGTACGATCGTATTTCGCACCAATTGGCTTGAGTCCTACTCAACGCGTCCGAGGTGGCTCCCATCTGCTGTACCAAATAAAACCGTCGTTGAAATGAAGAGAGACCTTCGTGTTTGGGGCACTGTACTTGTAGCTATTGGGATTTTTGGGATCATGCTCTCAGGCTTTCTGGATCCCGTCTGGGGCATAGTTCTAGTGATCTTCGGCGCTTCAGCGCTGGGAATTCAGGAACGAAGCATGTTTATCCCCCTTGGAATGGCCTTACTCTTCGCAGGTCTCATAAATTTAAGTGCTGGCGGGTTTGGGATTGAATCGATATTCGGCCTTCTCATGATAGTTTTGGGTGCGCAGGAGATTAGAACGATAAGGACGTATGCCGCCCCAACAGCAGCGTGAAGGCATATCGAGTACGAAATGTACCCCCCTTCCACCTCGCCTTTCTTTTTGACTGAAATTTCGATCTCTCAATTTTGACTGACGCTTATTTTGACACCAATATCGAAAGGTTCGAGGGTGCCAATACCTTTAATGGGACCGGCACCGAGTTTGCTGCATCTGGCGAGGATCAATTGAGCAAGTCCATCGAGCTAATCGCCAATTGTTTTTATCAGCAAGACGTCTCTGCTGCCGTCTCCGGTGGAATCGGTACCTCCCGTGATAATGTAACCTCCATTGGATGTTTTGTCGATAGCGGTGGCCCAGTCGTTGCCCTCCCCGCCGAAGGTCCTGTCCCACTCTAGGTTTCCTTCTGAGTCGGTCTTGACCAGCCAAACATAGCTTTTTTCATCTGTGTTTAACAGCCAGGAGCGCGCGGCACCCTCACTGTGGCGGGTTGTGTATCCTGCGATTATATAGCCATCGTCTTCTGTCTCCTGGACGGCTATCCCCTCATCAAAACCGGGCCCGCCAAAAGTTTTGTTCCATTCTTCGGTCCCGTTTAAGTCCGTCTTGATCAGCCAGAGATCTTTGCTGCCGTTGCCGTAAGAATCAGTCCCTCCAGTGATGATGTAACCTGGATCTCTCGCCTCCAGGACCGAAAACCCAACGTCTTCGCCAGGTCCGCCGAAGGTCCTCTCCCAAAGCTTGTGACCTCTCGGGTCCGTCTTGACCAGCCAGATGTCGCTGCCCCCTGCACCGCAGGAGGTTGTATAGCCTGTGATGATGTATCCGCCGTCAGCTGTCTCCTGGATAGAAGAGCCTTCATCAAAGCCGGGTCCTCCAAAGGTTCTGTCCCAGACGGAATTTCCTTCAGAATCCGTTTTGATCAGCCAGAGATTCGCATTGAGGGGGGTCTTTACCAAAAAAGCGTTATTTATGCCGGCACCGTATGATTCTGTGCCGCCTGTGATAATGTAACCCCCATCAGTCGTTTCCTGGATTGCGTTGGGCCAATCGTTTCCCCGACCGCCGAAGATCGTATCCCATTTGAGGTCTCCCTCGGAATCGGTCTTTATCAGCCAGATATCATAATCACCAATCATCTGCGGTTTTGTAGCACCCGCGACGATGTAGCCATCGTCTTTGGTCTGCTCTACTGCAAAACCAATATCCTTTCCCAGCCCCCCAAACGTCTTCTCCCAAATAGAATTCCCCTCAGGATCCGTCTTGATAAGCCAGATTTCGCCTATGCGGGAAGCTTTGATCAGCCAAGAATAGGCTATATTCTTCTTGTGAGATGTTGTGCTGCCTGTAATTATATATCCGCCATCATTTGTTTCTTGGACGGATGTTCCTACATCTTCGCCAGCCCCGCCGAAGGTTCTCATCCAGCCGTCATCAGAAGTTGTCACATTTTTTGCTAATACTGAAGAAATAATTAGCAAATAAATTAATCCTACAATCAGCGCTCTCTTAATGACCGCCACAACTATCACCACCTTTGCAGCAATAACCATCACTATTAATAATGATCATTATTAATAGTGATGGTATAAGTGTTTTTTGTTTACCCTGCACCTGTCAAGACCTGTCAAGAAGCCAATTATAAATAGGTATATATGTATATTTTTATTGATTTTAAAACTAAGCCGATTTTTTTCCTTGGATTGGTCGGCCCTTCTCAAACTAACATTTTACGACTTTTTGCTGATACTATCTGGAGCCGCGAAAAAAAAGCGATATCTACTAAGGCTATATCATTGATCCTAGCTGATATTAATTACAAATAACTCAAAAATTATGTAAAAATATAATTATATTTTCGACCACCTTTCAAATCTCACCAAATATTACAATATTTACACGAATAAAACTGTATATAACTCTCTTAATTGCAGTATTCGAGACTCACAGAGAATATTATATGAATTATTACTACAGATTGTCTATATGGTGAATTGTTTATTTTAGTCTAGTTTACAGGACAAAACGTCTACAATTATCATGATTAATAATTATAATTGTTAATCGTTATGTTTATTTCATATTCGCCTGCGCATTTCTTGACCAAAAAGGTTTAATATGTGGTTTGTACACGTATAATCATGATGGATCATAAATTTGATGCAAGATTTTGCTGTGGTCCGTCTTCGGGAGGACTGCAATGGTCTTTGAGACGCTGAAAATGGTGAAAGGGGCGGAGAAGGAGTCTCTATCCAAGCTCGAACGCGCAAATAAGGAGGCTGAAGAGCTGGTAATCAAAGCCAATAAGGCGGCAGGGGAGCTGGTCAACGAGGAAATTGAAGAAGCTAATTCGGAGGTTGAGGCGCTCATCGAAGATAAAATTTCACAGGCTAAGAGATCCGCCAACGAGATTATCACGGAAGGCAAGCAAGAGGCACGACAACTTGCAGAGCGTGCCCGGTCGAAGATCTCAGACGCAGGAGAATTTGTGGCGTTGCAAGTTATTATCGGGGGATAGAATGTTTCGACCAGTTCAGATGAGGCGGTTGCACATCGTCGCATTGAGCAAGTACAAGTACCCCCTCATGAAGAGGCTGCACGAGCTCGGTGTCGTTCAGATCACCGATGTTGGCAGGATGATGGATTCGCCCGAATGGACGCAGATTCTGGAAAATCAACCCTCAGATCCGGCGATCAGACAGATTACTGCGCATGTCATGTCCTTAAACAAGATCATCGACTTCTTCGATGCAGTTTCTCCCCTCCCGGAAGACAACTTCTTCAAGTTTCTCTTCAGACCATCGCCGCCAAAGGTGATCGCAGCTGAGAAGCTCTACGGGACGAAACTGTTGGAGAGTACGGACGGTCTGCTGGAGGAGGCTAATGCGGCTGTAAAGGAGCCTGAAGAGCGGTTGAACCGGGTGACTTCGGAGCTTGGCGAGCTCTCCGAGAAGGTGGAATCTCTTGAGAAGATACGAGATTTCAGGGTAGATCTGGCCGATGTCGTCAAGACGGATCTTCTCAATGTTTTCATTGGCGTTGCTCCGAGAGAGCGTACCGATGAGATCTCCAATAAGCTTTCAGAGATAACCGATGGGATCTGCTACGTAGCGTCCCAGGGTATCTTCGAGACCGAATCTGTCGTCTTGGTGGCCGCGCTCACCGAGAAGTCGAAGGACGTCTCAGATCATTTGAGACGGCTGGGATTTGAGAGGATCGATGTGAGCGGGCTATCTGGAACGCCAGCTGATGCGCTCTCAGAGCTCAACGGGAGAATTGCAGCACTCAATTCCGAGGCTGAATCTCTCAGGTCCGAGGTTGCGAAAATTGCCGAGATTTGGAGGGATAAGCTGCTGGCGCATCGCGAGCTCCTTCTGATAGAGCGAGATAGACTCGACGTTGTGACGAACTTTATGAGGACGGATGAGACCTTCTTCTTGGTGGGGTGGATACCGGCAACATCCATAAATTCGGTGAAGGAGGAAGTCTTTAAGGTCACCAAGGGATATTCGGTTGTTAAGGAGACTAACCCCAATCCCACGCCAGAAGACACCCCTGTACATCTTCAAAATCCGCCGTTCATTAGACACTTCCAGCTGCTGACAGAGCTCTTCGGCCGTCCCAAGTACAACGAGATCGACCCCACTTTCATGCTGGCGCCGGCCTTCATGCTCTTCTTCGGGATTATGCTTACCGACGCCGTATACGGTGTGATGATGACGGTGCTGGGACTGCTTCTGCTTCGAGGTGGTGGAAGATACAGCTCCTCAGTCAAGGACTTCGGCGTCATTTTTACAGCGATCGGGTGTGCGACGATAGGATTCGGCATCTTAACGGGTGGCTATCTTGGCGACTTTGCAAGAGAGTATGTAGGAATTACGGCATTGAGCCCCATAATCTTCGATCCGATGGTTGATGTTCAATTCTTCCTGATCCTGGTTTTGGTGATTGGACTGATTCATCTGAACCTAGGACTACTACTCGGGTTTAAGGAGAACGTCCAGCGGAAAGAGTACAAGGATGCATTTGGGGACCAGTTCTGGCTCTTCCCTCTGCAGATCGGCATTGCATTGCTCGCAATGGGAATGGACCTGGCGGGCGCTTCACTATGTCTGATAGGAATCATAATTGTCGCCATAATCCACGGACCGCTCTTCTTCTTCGATATCACCGGATATCTTGGAGATGTGCTATCGTACGCCAGGCTTCTGGCGTTGGGTCTGGCCACCAGCGGGATAGCGATGACTGTGAACATACTATCGTCCATGGTGGAAGGCGTTCCGCTCATCGGAATTGCGCTGGGAGCACTGGTGTTTGTCATCGGGCACATCTTCAACTGGGGGATGAACGGTCTGGGCGGCTTTGTGCACGGGATAAGGTTACATTATGTAGAATTTTTTAATAAGTTCTATGAGGGAGGGGGATCTGAGTACAGACCATACAGGATACGACGGGAGCTGACAAGAGAGTAGAGGTCTTGAAATTAGGTTAAAAAATATTGAAGTTGTTTGATTACAGAATGCGTTGATAATTAGGGAGGAGAAAATTATGTTGGATGTGAGTACGGGTGTGGCTCTTGCCGCAGTGGGAGCAGGCATATCGATGGGCGCGGCTGCTATAGGTTCCGGCATTGGCGTCGGCATCGCCGGTGCTGCGGGTGCAGGAGCGATTGCAGAAGATCCAAACAAGTTCGGAACGGCCCTCGTTTTTCAAGCGCTTCCCCAGACTCAGGGCATTTACGGTTTCCTTGGGGCGGTGCTGATAATGATCGGCACGGGCATTCTGGGAGGATTCGCAGGCTTTGAAGCGGCTGCCAATACGATGGCCGGCCTTGTTGGAACCACTCCAGAGAATGCAGCGCTGATCATGGGGCTAGCAGCGGTCGGGGGAGGCCTTTCCGTCGGCCTAGCAGGACTTTCTGCTATCGGTCAGGGCATCACTGCAGCCGGCAGCATTGGAGCGGTCTCAAAAGAACCTGGAGCTTTTGGAAAGTGCATGGTCCTCACTGTCATGTCCGAGACATTCGCGGTCTTCGGCCTGCTGATAACGATACTGATCCTGGTTGGCCTCAAACTCCTGGGTGCGTAACTCTTGGGTGATAAATCATGGGTTCTGAAGGGGCCGATAAGATCGTTCATGAGATTGTCAGGATCACAGATGCCCAAGTTGAATTGATCCTTCAGGAAGCCCGGAAAGACTCTGATGAAATTCTAGCGGAGTCGAAAAAGAAGGCACAGGCCAAGAAAACTGCAGTACTGGCAAAGGGGCAACAACAGGCTGAGAGGGAGCAGCAGAGGGTCCTGGCAGATGCGAAGATGCAGGTCAAGAGGGAGATATTCGATGTTAAGGAGGATCTCATAAAGAAGTCCTTTGGAGACGCGGAAGAAAGGTTAAAAAAATTGGCAGACTCACCTGAGTATAGCGATACTCTCAAAAAAATGATAGTGGAGTCGGCGGTGGTGGTTGGAGGCGGCTCACTCGAAGTGCTGGTTAGGAAAAAGGACAGAGCCCTTCTCTCCGGCGAGGTTCTTGCAGATCTCGGCGAGGAGATCTCAAAGGCGACCGGCGAGGATACGGAGCTCGAACTCTCGGATGACGTCATAACCACCATTGGCGGAGCCATCGTGCGCAGCAAGAGCGGCTCAATCGAGGCCAATAACACCATCGAGTCCAGGATCAATAGGCTCAGGAGCGAGTTGAGGTTCAAGGTGGCCGAGATACTCTTCGAGGGAGCATCGTGACGCTAGAAGAGTTGGCTGCAAGCCTGGGCTTTTCTTCATTCCCGCCCCTCTTCGCTGTAGCTTTAGCTGTTGCCCTTGTTGTCGGGCTCATCATATTTGTGCCGATCCTCCTCCGGGTGATCGAGATAGCAAACTACGCCTACTCAAATTCTCGAATACAGGTGATGTCGAGCAGAATCATCCCGGAGGAGAAGCTCAAGGAGATGATCGAGGCATCCTCCCTGGCCGAGGTGGTGGCGGCCTTGGAGGCTACGGAGTACTCTCCATACTTGCGTGAGATGATGGATGAGCGATCTGAGGCTATAGAGAGGGCGTTGAACAGGCACACTGCAGATTCGTACAGAGAAGTGGCCACTATGGTGCCTATGAACTTTAAAAAGATATTGGCTGTACTTCTCAGGAAATGGGACGTCTACAACATCAAAATGATCTTGCGAGGAGTCTATGCAGAGAGATCTCCCGACGACATTCGGGCAGATCTCGTGCCTGTGGGGGAGTTGGACCCATCAAAGATCGGCGTGCTGGTCGAGGCCAGAAGCTTAGAAGAGGTGATTTCAAACCTCGATGGCACCCCTTACTCTCGCCTGGCCGAATCTCTCCAGCTCTTTGATCAGACCAAAAATCTCACCGTTTTCGAAGCGACTCTTGATAAAATTCTTTACGAAGATGCTTGGGGGTATGCAACGAGTCAGCCGCTCGACGAGAACCTCCTCTCTCTTAAGAATTACCTGGCAACCAACATAGATGTGGTGAACCTGAAGTTCGTCTTCAGAGCGAAAAGGGATGGGTTGGCAGCGGGAAGCATAGAGGGCTACCTGGTCAAAGGCGGAAATCTCGCGGAGAGCTTAATCAAGAGCATCCTCGAAGTGGACAGCGTCGACAACGTCGTGGCGGCGCTTGAGGGGACGAAATACTACCAGCCAGTGTTGGCGGCAGTTCCAGAATATGAATCGACGAGATCTATCCTCCCGATAGAGCTCGCCCTGGACGGTTACCTTGCCAGGGTTGGAAAAGATATCTCGATCACGCAGCCCTTTGGAATTGGCCCAGCGATCGGCTATCTCTCCATGAAGGAGATGGAGATCCGGAACGTCAGAACTCTTGCCAGGGGAATTGAGTCGGGCCTTTCTGCTGACGAAATACGCAATCTCATCATGAAGGTGGGATCTTGAGCACGATGAAGATAGCCGTTATCGGTGACTCAGATACTGTTAGCGGCTTCAGGTTGGGGGGAGTGACCAGCTCTAATGTGGTCAAAGATGGAGAGCCGATCGATGCCATCCTCAAGGAGCTGATCGCCGATGAGACTGTTGGCGTGATAGCCATAACGGAGCGGGTGGCAGATGCAAACCGTTCGGCCATAGACGAAGCGAACAAAGGCAAGAAAGCTGTCACTCCGATTCTGGTGGAGATTCCGGACAAAAACGGGCCTATAGTGCGTGAGGTCGATCCGCTGAAGGCTCTGATAAAGAGCGCCATAGGAGTTGAGGTTTAACGGAGGGATATCGTTTGAGCATTACAGGACGCATTTATAAAATTTCTGGACCTCTCGTAGTCGCCGAAGACGTGAAAGGTTGCGTCATGTACGAAGTGGTCAAGGTAGGAGATATCGGCCTGATGGGTGAGACCATCAGGCTTGATGGCGATCGCGCCTATATCCAGGTCTATGAGGCCACTGAGGGGCTAAAACCCGGCGAACCGGTGGAGACGACGGGGTCGCCACTGACAGCGGACCTTGGGCCGGGGATCCTGAGAAACTTCTACGATGGGATCCAGAGGCCTCTTGAGGGGCTGAGAGAAGCGGCAGGAGATTACATCACCCGTGGCCTGACGGTACCGCCTCTGGATCCCAGGACGGTCTGGGACTACACTGCCGTTGCAGCAGAAGGCTCTTTGGTTGAGGCTGGAGACATCCTCGGCACAGTGCCGGAGACGAAGGTAATTACCCACAGAGTTCTCGTTCCACCTGGGGTCAGTGGGAAGCTTACGAAAGTGCGAGAGGGGAATCTTCACGTAACTGACGCCGTCGCAACCCTGACCAAGGAGGACGGGAAAGAGGTCGATCTCACCATGTCCCACCGGTGGCCGGTCAGGGTGCCAAGACCTTACAAAAAGAAGCTCGATCCCTTCGTGCCCCTTCTTACAGGTCAGCGGATATACGACACTTTCTTCCCGCTGGCAAAGGGTGGATCTGCAGCTATTCCAGGCGGGTTTGGAACCGGCAAGACTGTATCTCAGCATCAGCTTGCCAAATGGGCCGATTCTCAGGTGGTCGTCTATGTCGGATGTGGTGAGCGTGGAAACGAGATGACAGAGGTGCTGGACACATTCCCGCACCTGGACGATCCCACCACAGGCGAGAAGCTGATGGAGCGATCTACGCTCATCGCCAACACCTCCAACATGCCGGTGGCAGCCAGAGAGGCGTCGGTCTATACTGGAGTGACGTTAGCCGAGTTCTATCGGGACATGGGCTACGACGTGGCTGTGATGGCGGACTCGACGTCGCGCTGGGCAGAGGCCATGAGAGAGGTTTCGGGCAGGCTCGAGGAGATGCCCGGTGAAGAGGGATACCCTGCATACCTGGCATCCAGGGTGGCTGATTACTACGAGAGGAGTGGACGTGTGATAACTCTTGGTTCAGGCGAGGAGCGGAAGGGTTCGGTCTCCCTGGTGGGAGCGGTATCGCCACCTGGGGGCGATCTTTCAGAGCCCGTCTCCCAGAATACGCTTCGCGTCGTCAGTGTCTTTTGGGCTCTGGACTCGACGCTCGCAGACAGGCGGCACTTCCCTGCCATCAACTGGCTTAGAAGCTATTCCCTCTACCTAGACGTGCTCGGAGATTGGTACAAAAAGAACGTTTCAGAGGACTTCTACGAAGTTCGGACTGATATGATGGTTCTGCTCCAGAAGGAGGCGGAGCTCCAGGAGATAGTGCAGCTCGTAGGCGCGGACGCGTTGCCGGAGAGGGAGCGGCTGGTGCTCGAGGTCTCCAGGATGGTGAGAGAGGATTACCTTCAGCAGAACGCCTACCACGAGATAGACTCCTACTGCTCCAAAGAGAAGCAGCTGATGATGGCAAGAACGATCCTCGCCTTCTATGACAGGGCGTTGAAGGCGATGGATGCTGGAGCGTCTATCACGAAGATCGAGACGATAAAAGTGAAAGACGATATTGCCAGGATGAAGTACGTGCCCAATGATGAGTTTCCGGAGCGGTATGAAGCGATGCTTCAGACGATCGAGAATCAGTTCTCTGCACTGGAGGGGTAGATCAGATGGCAAAAACCACAACTCGTGAATATACGACGGTAAGAGAGGTGGCAGGTCCCCTCATGGTTGTAGAGGGCGTTGAGGGCGTGGCCTATGGTGAGATCGTGGACGTGACAATACCTGACGGCAGTACAAAGCGGGGCCAGGTGCTGGAATCCCGAAAGGGCGTCGCTGTGGTTCAGGTCTTCGAGGGGACCAGCGGGATTGATACGCTCTCGACGAAGGTGAGATTCACCGGGGACATCATGAGGATGCCGGTGTCGATGGACATGATGGGCAGGATCTTCGACGGCCTCGGCAGGCCCATTGATGGAGGTCCTGAGATCATCGCCGAGGAGTATCTCGACATAGCAGGCGCTTCGATCAACCCCACCGCCAGAGCCTTCCCCAACGAGTTCATCCAGACGGGGATCTCGACGATCGATGGGAACAACACCCTGGTTCGCGGCCAGAAGCTTCCCATAATGTCAGGCGCGGGATTGCCGCATAACGATCTAGCGGCACAGATTGCGCGACAGGCTAAGGTTCGCGGCACTGAGGAGCCTTTCTCGGTGGTCTTCGCTGCCATGGGGATCACCCACGAAGAGGCGAGCTTCTTCATGAGGGATTTCGAGAGAACGGGAGCGCTCGAGAGGATAGTTGCCTTCATCAACCTCGCAGACGATCCCGCCATCGAGAGGATCATCACGCCGAGGATGGCTCTGACAGCTGCTGAGTATCTCGCCTACACCTGCGACATGCATATCCTGGTGGTGCTGACGGATATGACGAACTACTGTGAGGCGCTGCGAGAGATCTCGGCCGCCAGAGAGGAGGTTCCCGGAAGGAGAGGCTATCCGGGCTACATGTACACTGATCTTGCGACCCATTACGAGCGTGCCGGCAGGGTTCGAGGCGCCAAAGGCTCGATCACGCAGGTTCCGATACTCAGCATGCCTGATGACGACATCACCCATCCGATACCCGATCTGACTGGCTACATCACTGAGGGCCAGTTCGTTCTGAGCCGGGAGATGCACAGAAGGGGGATCTACCCTCCAGTGGATATTCTGCCAAGCCTCTCAAGGCTGATGAACGAGGGGATCGGTCCCGAGAGAACGCGGGAGGATCACTCCGGCGTATCAAACCAGCTCTATGCCGCGTATGCAGAGGGACGGGATATGCGGGATCTGGTGGCTGTGGTTGGAGAGGAGGCGCTCTCAACGAGAGATCAGCTGTACCTCAGGTTTGCAGATCGTTTCGAGAAGGAGTACGTTACCCAAGGAAGGGACGAGGACCGGACCATAGAGCAGACCTTGGATCTTGGGTGGGATCTGTTGACAGATCTGCCCGAGGGCGAGCTGAAGAGGATCGACGAGAAGTACATCAAGAAGTATCACCCGAATTACAGAACAGCCTAGCTTTCCGGAAGGGGGTTTCAAACAGATGGCAGAGATCATCGAGGGGATAAGCCCCACCAGAATGGAGCTCTTGAAGCTGGGGCGAAGAATAAAGCTCGCCGAGAAGGGACATAAACTCCTGAAAGAGAAGCGGGATGCTCTGGTCTCCGAGTTTCTGGATGTGGTTCAGAGGGTCCATGAGTCGCGCGACAGCACAAATGAGAAGCTTGCAGAGGCTTTCAAGGATCTGATCATGGCTCAGGCGGTGATGGGCTCAGATGCGGTATGGCAAATCTCCCAGGTTACAGGTCAAGAGATCAAAATCGACGTGGACACGATGAACATCATGGGCGTAAAAGTTCCGATGATCACCACCGAGGATGTCAAAAGAAGCATGATCGACAGGGGGTACGGCTTTGCAGATACCTCCTCCAAGATCGACGACGCCGCCCGAAACTTTGAGGAGGCCATCGGCGAAGTGATTAAACTTGCCGAGGTGCAGCAGAGCGTGGAAAGCCTCGCAAGCGAGGTGATCAAGACGAAACGACGGGTGAACGCCCTCGAGTACATCGTTATACCACG
This sequence comes from Methanothrix harundinacea, assembly GCA_001509375.1. GTDB lineage: Archaea > Halobacteriota > Methanosarcinia > Methanotrichales > Methanotrichaceae > Methanocrinis > Methanocrinis harundinacea_D. Next base: position 36,078 of record LGFT01000033.1, read on the forward strand.
CCTCAAAGCGACAGCGATTCACATCAGGATGAGGCTTGCTGAGATGGAGAGAGAGAACTTCACCCGGCTCAAGAAGATCAAAGCTGCGATCGAGGCGGGCGAAGAAGGGGCAGAGGCAGCCTGAGGTGAAGTGATGCCTGTCATTACCCATAGGGTGAAGAAAATAATCGAGGAGATCGACGAGAAGAAGAGGGAGCCCTTCGACTTCGCTCTCAAAGAGACTTGCCGGGTAGACTATCTGATCGCGGAGGAGGATAAGGAGTTCAGGTCGGGCGACGCAAAGCCTTTGAAGATAAAACGAGTGGAGATTCCTCGAAATACCATTCTTTTGATAAGCCCTTACGGTCGGCATGGGATCGGCCAGGTGATAAGCATAGGCGAGGAGATCGCCATGCCCGTAGAAATGGACCGTTCGGCGGATCATGCGCTATTTGTGGCAGGGGTAGAAGGATCGGTCAAAAAAGAGGAGCTCATAGGCGTCATGATGCTAATCCCCATAGTCCCGCGCAAGAGAGGTTGAGGGTGAGAGTGGTAAGAGGGTGAGATGGACCCGGAATCGAGGGTCTTCGCAAAGCTGGTCAGATCGCTGAACGATCACCTTCCAGTGGAGCGAAAGGCCCTCGGAGAGCTTTTGAGGGAGGAGAAGCCGAGAGTCGTCTGTAGGGACGGGTCCACCCACAGGATCAGGAAGGAGGAGCTGGAGGCGATTGAGAGGATAGTGGGGTCGAGGTGGGGAAAGGAGGCCGAAAGGCTCAAGCTTCCCATCCTTATCGAAATGGCTCCTGATTACGGCCGTTCTGCAGCCAGGATAAGGGGCCGGGTATACTGCGACATCTTGCAGGCGATCCTCGGGGAGGATCGAAAGACCACCGACGAGATGGTGATATTCAGGCCTGACATACGCAGGCTGAGAAGAGAGCTTCCCTCGGCCACTCAGTACGCGTTCCTGATCTCCACGTCATGAAGGGTAATTAAAGTCGCGAAGGGTAAAGGAGGTGAAATCGTTGCATGATGATTATTATTTGGAGCGGATGTTAAATAAGAAGGACGTTCGGGTCAAGATCTACTTCTTCATGTGGATCGCTTCCATCTGCGCCTCGATCTCGCTCTTCATCGGGGGCGTCTACATGGTTTACCTTGCGATGAGTTACCTTGGGTTGTTTTAGGGAGGAATATGCGATGGTCGAGGCGAGCGGGTATATCTTCCAGGACGTTGAGGCGCTTTTGAAGAGGGCAAAAGAATTGATGGAGGAGGCTAAGGAGGGAGCAAAGGAGGAGGCGAAGATCAAGACGCCGGAGCTGGGGGTGGGTGGCAGGTGCCGGGAGTCTCTGAACGGTTCCATGCAAAAGCTGGACGAGATTTCTTCGAGGTACAGGGACGACGCCGAGGTGTCTCTCATGACAAGGAAGCTCGGCGAGTATCTCGAAGATCTCGACTCCGGCAAGCTGACGCCCGAGATTAAGGTGCAGCGTCTGGATAGGATAATAGAAGAGGTCCATCACCTGGTGGAGTGGAGGAGGCTCTCCACCGCGGCAGCTCGCGACCTCTCCCTCAAGTCGCGACGGAGGACCAGGGACGATTTCAAGAAGAGGTAGCTTTGAGGAATCCTAGTCATTCGGTGTTATAACAGCATAACAGCACGGCAAAATTGAATGGGACTTTAGAGGTTGATTTTGAGGGTTTGATGAAGATGAAGCGCGATGAAAATATGATTCTCTTCGGTCTGGCGGGCTTAATAATAAGCTATATTTTATACATAAACGATCGCATATTATTAAGCGCATTGGCTTTCACAGCTACGGTCATCATAGGCCTGATATGGGGTGCGTTGTATCTCAGGAAGAAGAACATGAGATGAGATATTAGATGAAATAAAATCCGTAACTTCCGCTCGATCCTCGTCATCCTCTACCCAAACTCGGCGCTGAGCTTGCGGGCAAAGACCGTGGGCTTCAGCGCCTCTTCATATTCATAATTTCCTTCATGATTTCAGACCGCCTCGTCGAACTCTCGCCGGTACCGTGCGATCCCCGTGGCTCCAACCATCGCCGTCTTGTTCAGGATCAGGATCATGAAGGCCTCGTCGGGGACCTCCGACCACTCGCTGTGGATGCCGTAGCGGGACGCCCTCTCAAAGCCGAAGCGGGGATAGTACTCGGGGTAGCCGAGGACGATGATGAAGGGGCAGCCCCTCTCCCTCAGCATCTTTATCCCGTTGTGGATCAAGAGCGACCCGATCCCCTGCCCCTGGCATCGAGGCAGAACCGCCATCGGCGCCAAGCCCATCCCTTCAACCTTGTAGGTCTCCCCTTCTTCCCCGATCGTCGCCGTGCTGAAAAGGATATGGCCCACCACCTCTTCTCCCTGGACCGCCACAAGAGAAAGGAGGTTCTCGCAAGCCTCCCGGAGCTGGTCGACGATCTCGGCCTCGGCTGGCTGGCCGAAGGCCTCCTCGTTGATCCTCCTGATCGCCTCGATGTCCTCGGGTCTTTCTTCTCGGATGATGATCATTTATTCACCTGGAAGATCGGCTTTGGGAATATTCGATTTACTGTGGGTTACACCTTTCGTCTCACAGCTCGAACCCCGGCTCCGCCGCCACAGACTTCAGCAGCTTCCCAGCCTTCTCCATCTCCTCCTCGCTCCCGTCGACGGCGAGCCAAATGCTCCCCTCGGCGCCGGAGACGCCGCCCGCGGCCACCATCTCCGCCTTCGCTCCGGTAAGGTGTGCAATCGCCTCGATCTCGGTGTACACCTCGCCGGGGACCGGCAGAAGGCGCGGCCCCCCGGCGCCGGGGGCGTTCAGCTTGTTCGCCAGGTCGTCGAGGTCGCCATAGACTCGCTTCTCCAGGCCGACGGGCAGGATCAGCCGGACGCGCCTTCCGACGACCGCCTGGAGGGCGAGGCCGATGGTTCCGGCCTTGGGGTGGCCGATGAGGATGGCGGCCCGGTCGGACCAGGGGTCGAGGGCGTTGGCGCCCTTCAGGATGACGTCCCCCTCCTCAAGGCTGTCGACGACGTTGAGGATCGTCTTCCCCTTCTGCCAGACGCCCTTTTTGATGACGACGTCGCCGGGGAAATCGGACATGTCGGGGAGCATCCCGGCCTCGGTGGTGGGCATCCACGGCGGGAGGGTGATCCCTCGGAAAAACCTTTCTTTCGAGAAGCCCTCGGACTGCCCCGTCTTCGCCAGGATCTCTTCGGCGACGTAGCCGTTGGTCGTCCCGGCGATGATGACGATGGTTCCCGATTCCAGAGCCGCCTCGATGGCGGGATGGGTGGCGAGGGCTTTTCCGATCAGACGCTTTCCTGCTGCTGGAGAGAGGACGAACGGTCTCATGATGATTCCTTTGTCCGCATGGGAGAAAATCTCTTTGATCTGATCACGGGGTTGTGAGGCTGGGTGCCGGTGAGGAAAGCATTGAATGGGGGTTTTTTGTAAGTAAAATATGGTTTTAACGCATACGAACAGTGAATATCAGGCCAAAAAGTATATGTATCTGCGCCGATATGTCGATATCGATATAATGGCGACGGGTATCTTGAAGATGATGATGCTTCATATCATGAAAGATGATGAAGTATCAGGCTATGACATAATGAAGAAGGTGGAGTCCCTCACAGGAAAGAAACCCAGCACGGGGTCGGTTTATCCGCTATTGAAGAAGATGGAGCGGGTGGGCTGGATCTCTGGCAGGGCCGAAGACGGAAAGACCTGCTATCGTTTGACTGAGGTCGGAAAAGAACACGTGGCCCAGATAAAAGAGGCAAAATGCGGCTTCATCAAGAACCTCTATCAATCGATAGCCATGGCCAACGAGACCTTCGATGACGCTGAATTACAAGCCCTCATGAAAGACATGCACGACCTTCACATGGGCTTTCATCCCCCAGATGGGGTGGGGGGGGCGGTGTCCATCGCCTCAAACTCCGATATTGACGCTCTGGAGAAGGCGAGAATAGAGCGTCTGAGGCAGAATCCTCGAGAGGAGTTCGTTCAGGCGGTACTTGATAACGATCTTGCCAGCTGTCTCGTGAAGACTGCGGAGATACACGGCCACTTCTGCCCCGGAAGCGCCCTCGGCGTCATGGCATCGGTTTACGCCCTCAACCAGCTGGGGCTGGAGTCGATATCCTCTGACGGGATGGAGAACCTCATGGCCATCGTCGAGATCAATGCCTGCTTCGCCGACGGGGTCCAGGCGGTCTCGGGTTGCACCCTGGGAAATAACGCCCTGGTCTATCGAGACCTGGGCAGGCTCGCGGTGACCTTCACCGTCCGGGGAAGAGATGACGGGGTGCGGGTCCGGGTTCTGCCCAACTTCCGCGACAGGGTGGCAGAAGCGGTTCCGGAGTTCTATCCCCTCCTGGAGAAGGTTATCAAAGATCGGGCAGGGGATGAAAAAGATGCTGCAGCCTTTAGAGAGGTGGGCCGAGCGGCGGCCTTCGCCCTTATCGAGCTTCCCTTTGAGGAGCTCTTCGCCGTTGAGTTTGTCCGCCCCGATCTGCCGGATTACGCCCCGATAACCGAGAGCGTGATCTGCCCAGGCTGCGGTGAGATGATCATGGC
>LGFT01000034.1 GCA_001509375.1 Methanothrix harundinacea
GCTATCGGAGCGGGTCCATGAATGTCCTCAATGCGGGCTAGTAATGTCCCGTGACGAGAACGCGGCGATAAACATTCTGAGACTGGGGCTACAGTCTCTTCCAAAAGCTAGAAGCTCCGCCCTTCAGGGCGAGGAGTAGTCACCCGACAATTCTATATTTAATGAGAAACCTATAATAAGGCCAGTTAACACCGGCCAAGCGGGCCGAAGGAGGCGAATGGATGAGCGGCTATGAACGCCTCCTAAGGGGGGCGAATGAACTGGAAGAAGACCCGGACGAGGAGGAGGAGATCCTAAGAGCGGGACCATCTTGTCCGATATGCGGTGGCGAGGGCCATCTTTGCGGTCGTCTCGGGGAAAGCTGGCATTACAGCTGCCGTGACTGCGGGATGGTATGGAGGATGGAGGTCTGAAAAACCCTATCCTCCGATCCTCTGGGCTATTTATCCACACGCGAAGTTGTTATATACTCTCGAAATGAAATTATATCTTCGTTATCAAATCGAAAGATATGAACCGGCGTTGAGCTGCTTCCGAGAAAGATCGAAAAGTCAGATGAGATATCACAAATCAAGACGGGAGGATGATCACTAATGGACGAATTCTCCGTTCTGGTGGGGGGGAGAGCTGGAGACGGGATAACCGAGGCCGGGATGATAATCGCCCGCCTCTATAACCAGCTCGGATACTGCCTTTACCAGTACCTAGACTACCCCTCTCTCATCAGGGGAGGCCACAACTTCGCCATTGTCAGGGCCTCTGACAAGAAGATCGGGGCCCACCGGGACCGGGTGGACTTTCTTCTGGCATTAAATCAGGAGACGATCGACCGGCACGAATGGAGGCTGAAGGAGAGCTCCATCGTCATCTACGATTCCGACGAGGTGAAGTCTCAAGTCGACAGGGGGATTGGCCTTCCCCTGAAGACGATGGCGAAGGAGGCTGGAGCTCCAGCGATCGCCAGAAACAGCGGCCTCATTGGAGCCTTCTCCGGAGCCGCAGGGATCGAGGAGGGGGTCGTTGAAGACGTCCTACGAAAGGTGATCCCAAAATCGATCGACGAGAACCTGGAGGTCGCCCGCCGGGGGCGCGAAGAGATCGATGGCGAGGAGGGCCTGAAGGTCGAGAGGCGGTCGTATCCCTGCTGCCCCGTCATCACGGGAAACGAGATCATCGGCCTCGGCCTCCTCAGGGGCGGCCTCGACGCCTACGTCGCCTACCCCATGACCCCGTCGTCAGGGATCCTCCACTTCCTGGCCGGAGTCGCCGATGATTTCTCGGTCAAAGTGGTCCACCCGGAAAACGAGATCGCAGTGATCCTGATGGCCCAGGGATTCGCCTATGCCGGCAAGAGGGCGGCCCTGGGGACCTCGGGCGGTGGATTCTGCCTCATGACCGAGGGGATGAGTCTCGCGGGGATGGCGGAGATGCCCCTCGTCGTCGTCGTATCCATGAGGGCGGGGCCCAGCACCGGGGTTCCCACCTACACCGCCCAATCCGACCTCCATTTCGTCATGAACGCGGGGCAGGGCGAGTTCCCGCGGCTTGTCATCGCCCCCGGGGACCTGGAGCAGGCATTTTGCTGGTCTGCAACCTCCATGGGCCTCGCCTGGAAGTACCAGATCCCAGTGATACTGCTATCGGACAAGACCCTCAGCGAGTCCGCTTACAGCTTCAACCTCGCGGAGGCGAGGGATATCCCCGAGATCGGGCCCGTACACTGGGACGGCGAGGGCGAGTACAGAAGGTACGCCCGAACCGACGACGGGATCTCCCCCCTGGCCTTTCCGCCGATGAAAGGAGCTGTGACGAAGGCGAACGGCTACGCCCATCTCGAGTCCGGGATCACGACGGAGGATGCCCACGAGATCAGGGCCGTCCAGGAGAAGTCCCTACAGAAGGAGAAGGGGCTGAAGAAAGAGCTGGAGGCCCTTCCAGCGGTGAGAACTTACGGCGACGAGTACGGATCTGTGGCCCTCCTCTGCTGGGGCTCAAACAAGCCGGTCTGCGCCGAGGTCGGCGAGAGGCTGGGCCTCCGGGTTGTCCAGCCGGTGGTCATGAACCCCTTCCCGATAGCTCAGTTCAAGGAGGCCCTCGAAGGCGTCGAGAGGAAGATATCCGTCGAGACGAACTCCACGGGCCAGCTCGCCCGCCTGGTGCGATGTATCGGGTTTAAGGTGGACGATCAGATTCTGAAGTACGACGCCAGGCCCTTCTCCGTCGAAGACCTTGAAGAGAGGCTTATTGAGGTGACGAGATGAAAACGAAAGATCTGGGCACCACGGCCCCGAACACCTGGTGTCCTGGCTGCGGAAACTTTGCGATACTCAACGCCATAAAGCCGGTCCTGGCGGATTTGGACGAGGAGGGGCTGGTGGCTATCGAGAACGTCGTCCTCGTATCTGGGATAGGCTGCCACGGGAAGATCGCCGACTACGTCAACGCTAACAGCTTTTATGCCATCCACGGCAGGACGATCCCCGTCGCCACAGGGATTAAGCTTGCAAACCCCGACCTAAACGTCATATGCTTTGCCGGAGACGGCGACGCCTATGCTGAGGGACTCGACCACCTCATCTTCGCTGCCAAAAGGAACATCGACATAACTACGATAATTCACGACAACCGGGTATACGGCCTCACCACCGGCCAGTACACTCCCACATCGCCCTCGGGTTTTTTGGGCAGGTCCACACCAGCGGGCCTCGAGGTCCCCCCTATAAACCCTCTGGAGATCGTCTTCGCTAGCGGCGGAAGCTTCGTCGCCCGAGGCTATTCCCACGGGATAGAGCTTCTCAAGGATATATTCCGAGAGGCGATCCTTCATCGGGGTTTCTCCTTCGTAGACGTTCTCCAGGTCTGTGCCACCTTCTTCAATCTGTACGATTACTACAACGAGCGGGTCTACACCCTCGAGGAGCACGATCCTCGAGATCGCGACAGGGCTGAGGAGAAGATGAGGGAGTGGGACTACAACTCTGACGGTCCGATACCCCTCGGCATATTCTACCGAGAGGATGCCTCCACCTTCGGAGATAACTTCATGAAATACAACTCGAAGATCACCGATCTGGAGGGCAGGATAAGAGGGGCCCTGGAAGGCTTCCTTTGATGGTGGAGATCTCGGGGACGAGCTTGGCGGCCATCCGATCCAAAAGGATATATACGCTCGAAGAGAGAATACAGTGCTGTATTATTAGACATGTTTTCCGCGGCACCGAATCGGACCACTCCTGAGCTTACCTCCATTCAGTTTGATCTTGTCCGGAGGCGAAGTTGATGGCTAAGAAATATACGTGCACTGTCTGTGGATACGTCTACGATCCAGAGAAGGGCGACCCTGATTCTGGGATTGCTCCTGGTACCGCTTTTGAAGATATCCCCGACGACTGGACCTGTCCTGAGTGCGGGGCTCCGAAGGACGCCTTCGAAGCGAGCTGAATCAAGAGGGCACAGAAATGGCTCCCATCGGAGAGAGGATGGCGAAGGCCTTAAACGAGCAGGTGAAGTGGGAGCTATTCTCCTCCTACCTCTACCTATCGATGTCCGCCTACTTCTCGGCCATGAAGCTTCCGGGCTTCGCCCACTGGATGAGGGTCCAGGCCCAGGAGGAGCTGATGCACGGGATGAAGATCTACGACTTCGTGATCGAGCGAGGTGGAAGGGCCGAGCTTCTGGCGATAGACGAGCCCCAGTTCGAGTGGGCATCGCCCCTGGAGGTGGCAAAGGCCGTCTACGACCACGAGAAGAAGGTGACGGGGCTGATCAACGGCCTGGTGAACTTGGCGACGGAAGTGAAGGATCACGCCACCTTCAACATGCTCCAGTAGTTTGTCAAAGAGCAGGTGGAGGAGGAGGCGAACGCCAGCGAGATCGTCGAGAAGGTGAAGATGGTCAGCGGCGAAAGGGGGATCGGAGTCCTCTTCATGCTCGACCGGGACCTGGGAGAGCGGCCGCCGAAGCTTCGGCCCGTTGTCTCCGCCGAGTGATGGCGAGGAGGAAGGAGGGTGAGCAGGGCGGCGCGGTCTCACATCGCTTCGTCCCGCCCCCATCTCGGTCGGGGATCTCTTGTCACCAGAAAGGACGATCGAATGATCGAAGAATAACGATCGAAGTAGTGCGATCAAGGAAGAACGATCCAAAAAGATGAGGCAATTTACTTTTCGCTCCAGAAAGGAGCGTCGAACAGCCTGATAGAACGCCTAGAGTCGTCATCCTAGAGACGTAGCGAATCTGAGTATTGGTGGTGATTTAGTTGAGCGAATCAAAAGATATGAAGCTGGGCATCCTGGGACTGGGAAGAATGGGCGGAAACCTCGCGCTTCAGGCGAAAGAGAAGGGCATCGCCGTCGTGGGGAAGTCGAGATCCGCCAAGCCTCATCTTGAGAGAAAGGGCGTTAAGGTGGTGGACGGGTACGATCCCTTCGTCGACTTCCTCGACCAGCCGAGGGTGATATATATCTCAGTTCCCGCAGGGCCGACGGTGGACAAGGTCCTGGAAGAGCTCGCACCCCGCCTCGACGAGGGGGATGTCGTCCTGGACGGAGGAAACTCCTTCTACCTAGACTCGATCAGGAGGGAGGAGGACCTCGCAGACCACGGGATATACTTCCTCGACTGCGGAACAAGCGGTGGGATCGAGGGGGCTCGGAAAGGCGCCTGCTTCATGGTAGGCGGGAGTAAGGAGGGTTTCAAAATAGCCGAGCCGATCTTGAAGCTCCTGGCCGCCGCTGACGGATGCCTCTACACAGGCGACCCGGGATCCGGCCATTTCGTCAAGCTCGTCCACGATGGCGTGGAGGCTGGGATGCTCCAGGCGATCGGCGAGGGGGTGGCCCTCCTGAGAGAAAGCGACTTCGAGATCAACCTGGATAAGGTATTCAAGTGCTGGTCCAGCGGCTCTACTGTCCGGGGATGGCTCGTGGAGCTGATGGCGAAGAGCCTCGGCGAGCAGAGGTTCTCAGACGTCCCGTCCCACGTCGAGGATACGGGAGAGGTCAACTGGCTCGTCCATGACGCCATAGAGAAGGAGATCCCGATCCCCGTCATCTCCCAGGCGGTGATGGAGCTCTTCAGGTCCAGAGACAAGAACTGCGACGCCTGTCGGTCGGTCGCCCTGATGAGAAACAGCCGCGGCGGCTACCCCCTCGGAAAAGACGATCAGGTCGCCCGGGAGAGGAGGACGAGCAGGACGGAGAAGATTTAGATAGAGGTGCAAGTTTTAAGAGGCGGGCGGAGCAGGAGGCCCGCCACTTTTTCAAGAGCCTCTTCAGAGGGCGTCTTTTTTCAATCTTCGACCCAGTTTCTATCTTGATCCATTTCATCTGATCACCACGAACGGCAGGATGCGCCGCTCCATCTTCTTCCGCCAAAATCCCGCTGGAGGCAAAAAGACCAATTTCCAGCAACATCCTTTTTATCCCATACCATGTAGGGCTTTGCGGCTTTGAAGAGATGAGACCAAGATGATGAGGAGGCGGAAAGGTGCCAAAGAGAGAGGACATCAACAAGATCATGATCATCGGGTCGGGACCCATCGTTATAGGGCAGGCCTGCGAATTTGATTACTCTGGAACCCAGGCCTGCAAGGCCCTGCGGGAGCTGGGATACGAGATATTGCTGGCGAACTCAAACCCAGCGACGATAATGACCGACCCCGGGATGGCGGACGTCACTTACATCGAGCCCCTGAACCTGGATAGGATGGCCCAGATCATCGAGAAGGAGAGGCCTGACGCCCTTCTCCCAAACCTCGGCGGCCAGTCAGGCCTCAACCTCAGCTCTGAACTCGCGAAGGCGGGGGTCCTCGAGAAGTTCGGCGTGAAGGTGATCGGAGTTGAGCTCGATGCCATCGAGCGGGGCGAGGATCGGATCATCTTCAAGGAGACGATGAACAGGCTCGGGATCGAGATCCCCAAGAGCACCGCAGTCTACTCCGTCGAGGACGCAGAGAAGGTTGCAGCAGATCTTGGGTACCCGGTCGTCGTCAGGCCCGCCTACACCATGGGCGGCACCGGAGGCGGTCTCGTATACAACGTCGAGGAGCTTCGGACCGTGGCGAGCCGCGGGATCTCCGCCAGCCTCATAGGCCAGGTGCTGATCGAGGAGTCGGTCTTGGGCTGGGAGGAGCTGGAGTTGGAGGTGGTGAGGGATTCGAAGAACCAGAAGATCACCGTCTGTTTCATCGAGAACGTCGATGCCATGGGTGTTCATACCGGAGACTCCTACTGCACAGCACCGATGTTGACGATCTCCCAAGAGCTCCAGGATAAGCTCCAGGACTACTCCTATCGGATCGTCGAGGCAATTCAGGTCATTGGTGGAACGAACGTCCAGTTCGCCCACGACCCGAAGACCGGCCGGGTCGTCGTCATCGAGATCAATCCCCGAACCAGCCGCTCTTCGGCCCTCGCCTCCAAGGCCACAGGCTTTCCCATCGCCCTCGTATCGGCGAAGCTCGCGAGCGGCATGACCCTCGACGAGATCCCCTACTGGCGGGAGGGGACCCTTGATAAGTACACCCCATCCGGCGACTACGTGGTGGTGAAGTTCGCCCGCTGGGCCTTCGAGAAGTTCAGGGGCGCCGAGGACCGGCTGGGGACCCAGATGAAGGCCGTCGGCGAGGCAATGGCGATCGGCAAGACCTACAAGGAGGCTCTCCAGAAGGCCATCAGGTCACTTGAGATCGGACGCTACGGCCTCGGCTTTGCAAAGGACTTCAACAAAAAGTCGCTTCCCGAACTTATGGAGATGCTGAAGTGGCCTTCGAGCGAGAGGCAGTTCATCATCTACGAGGCCCTCCGGAAAGGAGCCAGCGTCCGTGAGATAAGCGAGATCACCTCCATCAAGCTCTGGTTCATCGAGCAGATGAAGGAGCTGGTGGAGCTGGAAGAGGCGATACTCAAGCATAGAAGGGAAGGTGCAGCCGAAACCCTCTGGGCCCTCCCCGACGACCTCCTGGTCCAGGCCAAAAAGGACGGCTTCGCCGACAAATATCTTGCGAAGCTCCTGAATGTTCCCGAGGCGGAGATCCGGAGCCGAAGGAAGGCACTCAGCATCGTCCAGGGGTGGCATCCGGTCCCCGTCAGCGGAGTTGAGGACGCCGCCTACTACTACTCGACCTACAACGCTCCCGACGCCACGGGGGCGAGCGACCGGCGGAAGGTGATGGTCCTCGGCGGCGGGCCGAATCGGATCGGCCAGGGAATCGAGTTTGACTACTGCTGCGTTCACGCCGCCTTCGCTCTTCGAGATCTCGGCTACGAGACTATCATGGTGAACTGTAACCCCGAGACCGTCTCCACCGACTACGACACCTCTGACAAGCTCTACTTCGAGCCCCTGACCGTCGAGGACGTACTCAGCATCTACGAGAAGGAGCGGCCCGAGGGGATGATCGTCCAGTTCGGGGGCCAGACCCCCCTGAACATCGCAAGAGAGCTGGAGGAGGCGGGCGTCAGGATCTTCGGCACGACTGTTGACACCATCGATCTCGCCGAGGACAGGGACCGCTTCCGTATGATGATGGAGAAGATGAAGATCCCCATGCCCGAGTCTGGAATGGCGAGCAACCTCGAGGAGGCCCTGGAGGTGGCGGGCCGGATCGGCTACCCTCTCATGGTCCGCCCCTCTTACGTCCTCGGCGGCCGGGGGATGGAGGTGATCTACGACGAGGAGATGCTAGAGCGGTACGTCGCGGCCGCCGTCGACGTGACGCCGGAGCGGCCGATCCTCATCGACCGGTTCCTGGAGAACGCCCTGGAGGCGGAGGCGGACGCCCTCTCCGACGGGACCGAGACCTTCGTTCCCGCCGTGATGGAGCATATCGAGCAGGCCGGGGTTCACTCCGGCGACTCCGCATGCGTCATCCCTCCGGTGACGATCCCCGATAGGCACCTCGAAACCATCAAAGAGTACACCCAGAGGATCGCAAAAGAGCTCGGAGTAGTGGGGCTCATGAATATGCAGTACGCCATCGCAAAGGAGATCGTCTACGTCCTGGAGGCGAACCCGAGAGCCTCCCGGACGGTCCCCCTAGTTTCGAAGGTCTGCAACGTCTCTATGGCCCGGACCGCCACAGAGCTTATGATGAGCAAACGGCTCTCAGACCTCGACCTCAAAGAGAGGGCGATCCCCCACTTCGGCGTCAAGGAGGCGGTCTTCCCCTTCAATATGTTCCCGGAGGTCGATCCCCTCCTGGGACCAGAGATGAGGTCGACGGGCGAGGTTTTAGGGATGGCCGACTCCTTCGGATTGGCCTTCTACAAGGCTGAGGAGGCGGCAAAGCAGATCCTCCCGAAGGAGGGAGCGGTGCTGATCACGGTCGCATCTAAGGACAGATCGAACGTCCTGGAAGCTGCTAGAGAGTTCTACAGGCTCGGGTTTGCGATAAAGGCGACCAGTGGGACTTTCGATTTTCTTGCCGAAAACGGGATCGAATCGGAGCCGATCCAGAAGCTCCACGAGGGAAGGCCGAACATCGACGACGCCATAAAGAATGGGGAGATTCAGCTCGTAGTCAACACCCCCATAGGGAAGGCGAGCCAGTACGACGACTCGTACATCCGGAAGGCTGCGATAAAGTACAAGGTGCCCTACATCACCACCGCCGCCGCAGCCTCAGCGGCGGCGAAGGGGATCGCGGCCTTCAAGAGGGGGAAGTCAAGCGTTAAGTCGCTTCAGGAGTACCACGCCGATATCTAGAGGTAGAACAAACGGAGGTCTGGAAGGCGGTGGCAGTACTGAGATCAGGATCATGGTTCAGGGACCTGTTGCTGTAGTTATCGAAACGCTCCGTATCGTCCCACCCTTGCTGACCTTCCTCAAGAGATATGCCGTGCAGATCCCGCCCACGAGGGTGTGGAACCAGAGCTGGGCGACCCTAGCGAGGATGGTGACGGCCGCGGCGTCGTGGAGCGACACCCCCACGGCCGTGAAGAGGGCGGTCATTAGGATATCGACGATGCCGAGGCCCCCCGGCAGGATCAGAGGCAGGTTCTGGAATACCATGATCACTGAGTATACCGCAAATATGGCGAAGATGGGGACCTCCACCCCCAGGGATCGGAAGGCGGCGAAGGCCACCAAGTTCAGAGATAACCAGCCCGCGAAGGCCCAGAAGGAGCTGACGATGAGGGGCCGGTTTCTCTTCCGGAGGAGGAGCATGCTCTGCTGGAACTGGCGGGTCGTGTCGCTGTAAAAGTTTCTGTTGACGCTTCTGTGAAAAATCCACTCCACCTGGTCGATGACGGCGTTGACCATCCTCTGGAGGAGGTTTTCTGAGAAGCATACCCCGACGAAGAGGACGCCCACCGACACCATCAGAAATATCATCGAAAAACAGGTGGTGAGGGCCCAGGATGGAATTTCGTACCGGAGTATCAGGTAGGCTAGGCCCAGGGACATCCCCAAGACGAAGGGGATCGCCGTGATGATCCGGGTGGCGGCGACGCTGGCGGTGCTGGAGTCGAGCCTCGCGTTCCCCGCGATCTTGGAGAGGAAGTAGAGGCGGCCGGTCTCGCCGGATACGCTTCCCGAGGGGATTAGGTTGTTGAGGAATATGCTGGACATGTAGATGAAGAAGACGTCCAATAGAGAGATCCGGTAGTCCAGCTCCCGGACCAGGGTCTTCCAGGATAGGGCGTTGAAGACGACGTTCAGGAGGGATAGGAGAAAGGCAAGGCCGAAGATCGCCAGGTTCACCTGGGATAGGCTCACCGCCACCTCCCCAAAACCCAAGGAGTAAAGGTACGCAAAGTAGGCGGATAGCCCCAGAACCACCAGTCCCGTGGACTTCGTGGCGTCTATCGTAGGAAGCTCTACGTCTTGGACCACAAAGCTCTGGAGGCTCTTGGCGTAGAAATAGTTATCTTTTCGAGATTCAGAATATAATCTCCTTTATTGGCAAGATTTCGGGGGATGGCGATTGCACAGCTGGAGGCCGGAGAAGTACGCGGAAAGCTCCTCGGCCCAGAGCTTCTGGGCTGAGGAGCTTCTAAGAAAGATCGAGATCGAGGGATGCGAGAGGGTCCTGGACATTGGTTGCGGCGACGGCAAAGTCACAGCAAAGATAGCAGATTTGGTGCCGAGGGGATCGGTCCTGGGGATCGACAGCTCAAGGGAGATGGTCAGGTTCGCAATAGAAAAGTTCCCGCCCGAGAGCCACCCAAACCTCCGTTTCGTAGAGGCTGACGCCCGGGACCTCAGTTTTGATGAGGAGTTCGACCTGGTGGTCTCCTTCGCAGCCCTTCACTGGATCGAGGATCACGGACCCGTCCTCAGAGGCATACGGCGAGCCCTCAGGCCTGGGGGAAGGACCTTCCTCCAGTTCGGTGGAAGGGGAAACGCTGCCGCACCCCTAAAAATCGCCGACGAGATGACGGGAGAGGAGAGGTGGCGAAGTTGCTTTGAGGGGTTCGACTTCCAGTACGGATTCTTTGGGCCCGATGAGTACCGGGTATGGCTCAAAGAGGCGGGCCTATCGCCCCTGAGAGCCGAGCTGATCCCAAAGGAGATGGTCCAGTCGAATCCGGCGGCCTTCGCCGGCTGGATCGAGACGACGTGGCACCCTTACCTCGAACGGGTCCCAGAGGACCGCCGCCGTGACTTCGTATCCGAGATAGTGGACCGCTACCTTCGAGAGCATCCTCTCGACGCCGAGGGGAGGGTCCACGTCGGGATGACTAGGCTTGAGGTGGTGGCGGAGAAGGGCCGGAGCTGAGCGCATAGATCAAAATCAGCTCTTCTCCTCTTCGCCCACCTCGTCCACCGACCTGCCCGTCAGAGCCGAGTTCGGCTCCGCCTCCAGGATGTCGACTTCGGGCCTTGCAAAGTCGTCTTTCATCTTCACCAGGATCCACCGCTCGTTCTTCCCCTGGCCGGTCCGGGTGAGGGCGAAGCCGCCCACGAGCTTCTCTCCCGAGAGAAAGACGGTGGCGTGGCCCTTTTCCAGGGCTTCGGTCATCGGCACCTCGTCGCCATCGGCGTTGGTGGTGTTCTCGTAGGTTCCGATATCCCAGACGATGACCGACCCCGCCCCGTATTCCCCCTCGGGGATCGTCCCCTCGAAGTCGATGTAGTCGAGGGGGTGGTCCTCGGTGGGGACCGCGAGCCTTTTCTCTCTCGTGTCCATCGAGGGGCCCTTGGGAACGGCCCAGGACTTGAGGACCCCCTCCACCTCGAGCCGGAGGTCGTAGTGGAGCCTCTTCGACCTGTGCTTCTGAATGGAATAGCGGGGCTTTCCCTCCGTCTTTCTTTCGCCTGATCCCTCGGGCTCGCTCGTCTTGGCGAAGTCTCTTTTTTGGCGGTAGGCATTGAGCTTCTCATCTTCGGACATGCTGCTAACCCTCTCTCTTTTCTTCTTAATCAATTGATTGGAGATCGGCATGGTTTGCCGCTCTTCGGTCACGAAGTATATTTAGAGGCGAGACCGAGGGAGAACCGTCGGAACGCCCGCGATTAGCAGGAGGAATTTGGCGACGAAGTTCAGGAGGCCTTAGATGAGTCGTGATGAGACCGAGATGATAGATCGAAATGGCCTTGATGAGGAGATGGAGGCTCTGCCTGCAGCTAAGGCGTCGGCTCCGTCGAGGGTCCTCTTCACCACAGCTTATCGGAACGAGAGGGAGCCCTACGACTACATCGGCGCTAACTCCCGGTCGCGGTGGTTTAGGTTCCGCTGGCCCCGAAACCAGTCCTTCGGCCTCCGTTTCCTCAAGCAGAACATCCCAGAGATCGAGATCACCGAGTTTCCGACCTCGGGCGAGTACGAGAGGAAGCTCGCCGAGGGGTGGGACGTCGTAGGCATCTCTTTCTACCTGAGCGAGACGGAGGAGGCCCTGGAGATGGCGGATGCCGCCCGGAAGAGCGGCGCCGTCGGCGAGGTCTGGGCCGGAAACTACGGTGCTCTGACCCCCTCAATACAGGAGAAGTTCGACCGGGTCTTCGTCGGCTACGCCGAGAACCAGGTCGCCCCCTTCTTCAACAGAACGATCGAGAAGATCGTCCACCCGCCCCTCATCGAGCACCTGGACTCCTCCTTCGGCCTGAAGCTGAACATCTACGGAGCCCTCTTCACTATCAGGGGCTGCTCTGTCGGCTGCAAGTTCTGCCAGGCTCCCTCCTTCTGCAACAGGCCGAGCCCCCTCCCCCTGGAGAGCATCGAGAGAGTCCTCTCCTACTATAGGGATCACAAAATCAACGTCGTCCTGATCGAGGACGAGAGCTTCGGCGCCAATCGGAGGCACGCCGACATGGTCGTCGACCTTCTCGACGAGTACGGGATGGTCTGGGGCTGCATGGCGAGGGCCGACTACCTCCGGGATAAGATCGACGAGTGGGCGGAGATGAGAAGGACGTCCCGCCGGGGGGGGGACGGGATGCGTAACCCCGTCAGCGGTTTTGCCGGCGCCGCGATCGGGATCGAGAACTTTCACCAGGAGGTCCTCGACGACGTGACGAAGAGGGAGGGGGTCGAGGAGATCCTGGAGACGGTCGAGAGGCTCCAGCATCACGGCTTTGGGACCGTCGGCTACTACATGATCGGATTTCCGAGCGATACGAAGGAATCGATAACTGATGACATCGAAAGGCTCGCTTCCCTCAAGCTCGACCTCACTCAGATCTGCGTCCTCACCCCCCTTCCGAAGACCGAGCTGTGGGACGAGATAGAGGGAAGGTACGGAATATTCGACCGCGACTTTCACCACTACGACGGAAAGCACCTGGTCTGGAACCACCCAAATATCCCGCCCTCGGAGATGGGGAGGCTCCTCGACTGGTCGATGAGGAGGGTCAACCCAAGGACAGCGCCCCTGAGATCGTCGGCGAGGATCTGGGCGGGCGCCTTTCGCCACGCTGGCTTGGCGGGCATAAGAGAGATCTTCTCCTACATCTTCAGGGCGAACAGGTTCGACTACGGCCAGGGGCCCAGGATGCTCTAGGCCTGTTGAGACGGAGAACACTGAATTCGATGGGATGGCGGGCTGGATCATGAAGATCATATATTCCAAAAAGTTCGAAGAGCGATATCACACCAACCCGGTGGAAAATCCCGACCGGGCGATATGGCCAGCTCAGGAATTGGCGGGCCGCGAGTTTGTGGAGCCCCTGCCCGCAAGCCTCGAGGACGTATCGAGGGTCCACAGCCCTGAGCACATCGATATGGTGAGGAGGAAGGGGATGCTACAGCCCGCCCTCCTGGCGGCCGGTGGCGCCTCTCTCGCCGCAGAGCTCGCCCTCGCGGGTGAGCCGGCCTTCGGTCTGATCCGGCCACCGGGCCACCACGCATCGTCCACCCACGCCTGGGGGATGTGCTACTTCAACAACATGGCCGTGGCCATCAAGAAGATCGAGGATCTGATAGAGGGCAAGATCGAGGGGCGGACGGGGAAGGTGCTAATAATCGACATCGACCTCCACTTCGGCGACGGTACGGTGAGCATATTTCGGTGGGACGAGAAGGTGAAGATCGTCAACATAGGCGCCATCGACGTGGGGTTTGACTACCTCAAGCTGGACAGGAGCGGGTACCTGGAACAGGTCGAGAGGGCGCTCGCGATCCACGACTTCGATCTGGTGGCGGTCTCAGCCGGCTTTGACACCTACATCGAGGACTGGGGCGGCCTTCTCACCCTTGAGGACTACCATGAGATCGGCCAGATCGTAAAGGAAGAGGCGGAGAATAAATGCTCCGGACGACGCTTTGCGATACTGGAAGGCGGATACCATGATGAGCTCAGGCTCTGCGTCAAGAGCTTCGTTGAAGGCTTTGAGTGATGCTTCGGAGCGACTTCTGGTCAGCCTTAACGGCTTGAAAGGTTTCAGGTCAAAGATGGGGCCCGCAGGCAAAAGAGACTTAAAGTAAAAACTGCCAAACTTGAGGATCAGAGGTGATCAGAGATGGCCAAAGTGGGCGAGATATACAGGTGTGAGGTTTGCGGCAACGTGGTTGAGGTCAAAGAGGCTGGGGCAGGGCAGCTGGTTTGCTGCGGAAAGCCGATGGTCCTGACAAAAGAAGCGTGATCGATTCAGGACCTATATTTTTGCAAATAAATTATTATATAAAGTCTCAACAGTTGACGACGGACCATCCAGATCTCCTATTAGGCCGAAAGGCTGATATGCCCAACGGGAGTGTCGTCATGGGGCCCGATATTGATGTTGAAAATCGGATACCTGAATTTGGACAATCCCATTGCGATCATATCAGAGGAATCAGATTTCCGCGATCTGGCCAGCCGGGCAAGCTCGAACGGCTCTGCAGGCCTGGTCATGCTGGAACGCTTCAACCTTGACGAGGTCGACCCCTCCGAAATTAAGGTGACTCTGAATCGGCACCGTACCCCCTCGGCCTTGGGCTTCTCGACGGTCGGGGGAGAACTCGAAGATCTTGTGGAGGTGGCCGAGATGGCGGCTGAGGGGGGGCGCCTCATGGAGGTGGAGCTCTCACAGACCGACGGGATCATCGAACTCGTAAGAGAAATAAAGAGTTCGGGCGCTGCCCTCTCGGTGAGGACCGGGCCCGGAGCCTTCAAGGATCTGAGATCCTTGGCCCGAGAGCTCAAGGAAGGTGGCGCTGACCTCCTCCACCTCGACCTTCGAGGCCTCGGCCCTGAAGCGCCCAAGGTCGTGAAGAGGGTCTCCGATGGGGGAACGCCTAAACTCATGGTGAGGTATGACGTCGGCGACTTCGAGGGCGCAAGAGCTCTCCTCTCCATGGGAGCTGATATGATATCCCTCTCCGATGAGGCCGACCCCGAGTTCGTCGCCTGGCTCGCTGACGCCCTCAAGAGGTTCCACGACCTGGTGGGCTGGTACAACGCCCCAAAGCACATCTGTTCAGGGGGAGACCTTCGAGGAATCGCTTTCTGCTGCCCGCCAGTGAAAAACTGTCCCCTCCTGGGAGCCCTCAAGAAGATCAACATCTCTCCGAAGGAGTTCATAGAGAGGAAGCTTGCCCTGACGAAGGGGACGCCGCTGGAGCCCGGCGACGGCACATGTTTTGGAAGCCTCGCCTGGTGCTGCAAGATCACAAAGCCATGTTTCATGAGGGACGCTGTCCTGGATAGGCACGGGATCTCTCCCGACGAGTACATGAGACTTAAGAAGAGGCTGGCCGAGGATCTGTTGAAGGCATGAAGACGAGTCCGGACCGGGTGGCCCAGGCGGCTGTCCTTGCGATGCTTATCGAGCTCTCCTCCACCCCCAAGCCGGGGAACGTAGATCGGGGACACGACTTCGAGGAGATCAAGTTCCACCACTTCCTGATCAGCGCCGTATCAGCGTATCCCATCTTCAGGGACGCCGCCATGGGGTCCGAGCCGACGGGCGCCCTGATTCGACGGGCGGTCTCTTCCTGGAGGGGATGGGGTCTATCTCAGAACACCCACTTCGGAACTGTCACCCTTCTAGTGCCCCTGGCGGTGGCCGCTGGAAGGGGTGGCGATCTCAAGGTGGAGGTCGCCGGGGTCTTGGAGGAGACGACCGTTGAGGACGCCGTCGAGTTCTATGCCTCCTTCGCAATCGCCGGAGCTCGGGTGGCGGAGGTGGAGGCTTTGAGCCTGAAAGATCCCCATGCCGCCGATTGCGTCCGCTCGGAGGGGAGGACGCTCCTGGACCTGATGCGCCTCTCCTCGGGCCACGACCTGGTGGCGAGAGAGTGGTCAACGGGGTTTAAAAGGAGTTTTGAACTCGCGGAGACTCTAGCAAGGAGGGTTTACGATCTCGGACTGAACGATGGGGTGGTTATGACCTACCTTGAGGCCCTGGCCCACGTCCCCGACAGCCTCGTAGCATCGAAGTTCGGTCCGAAGAGTGCGGAGGAGGCTTCGAGGAGGGCGGGATCGATCCTGGGGTTTGAAGCCGGCGAGACGCTGCGCCTGGCCGGGGAGCTGGACCGAGAGTTCGTGGAGGAGGACATAAACCCCGGGTCCACGGCGGACCTGATCGGAGCGGCCCTCTTCATAGCCCTCGTCGGAGGCTCCATTCTGAGGAGTGAAGAATGATGATATGCGATCTTGAGGAGATCGAAGAACTCGGAATATTCGACGGAATCAACGAGATCATAGCCACCACAGCGAACGAGGTGGGCGATCCCAACGCAGCGCCTCTGGGGTTGATCAAGAGGGGCGACTCCCTATCGGTGAGGCTCTTTGTCGGGACTCACACCTACGAGAACATCATGGCCAAAGGCAAATTCGTCGCCAACGTATCCCACGACCCTATGCTATTTGTAGAGACGGCGTTAAACGACATCCCTGAAGAGAGGTTCATCGAGAGGGACGGGGAGCTGACCCTCAAGGACGCCGAGGCTTGGGCCCTCTTCAAGTGCGAGCCCAACGGCCTGGACATCTCTCTCCCGGAGGTCGAGTTCGTAAAGGGAGAGGTCCTCAAGAGGGAGTTTCGCGCCGTGAACCGGGGCATCAACCTGGTCGTCGAGGCCGCCGTCGCCGCGACCCGCTACGTCGCCCTCAAAAGCGACCTCTACCTCGAGGAGATCTTCAAGATCAGGCGGATCGTAGGCCGGTGTGGCGGGCCCCGGGAGATTGAGGCGATGGACCGGCTGGAAGAGCTGATCGAGCAGTTCGAATGAGCCGAAAGATGCAAAACCCGAAATAGATACAGAAAGATGCAGAATGGTGATCATGCAGGAGAGGCTGCCTTCGGGATGTGAGGGGCTGGACCGGCTCATCGGCGGTGGTTTTGAGCCTGGGATCATAACCCAGATCTACGGCGAGGCTGGGACAGGAAAGACGAACATACTTCTTCAGCTTTCCGTCCAGGCCGTAGCCCACGGGTTCAAGGTAATATTCATCGACACTGAGGGATTCTCCGTCGAGAGGTTCAGGCAGATCGCAGGAGATGAGGCGAAGGAGGTCGGATCTAAGATAGTCGTCTTCGAGCCCCTGAACCTGGAACAGCAGCACGCATCGATAAAGGACGCCACCAAGATCATGAATAAGGAATTCGGCCTTTTGATCCTCGACTCGGCGACGTCCCTGTACAGGGCTGCTTTCGAGGGGGATGACAACAGGCCTGTGAGGAGGGCTCTTTCGGCGCAGCTCGGCGAGCTTCAGGAGATGGCGAGGAGGCACCGGATCCCGGTGGTGATCACAAACCAGGTTTACATGGAGATCGAGACGGGAAACCTCAGGCCTCTCGGAGGTATGGCTATGGACCACGCCACCAAGACCTCTATCTTCCTCGAGAAGAGAGGTGAGGGAAAGAGGCTGGCGCGGCTCATGAAGCACAGGTCGATGCCCGAGGGCACGACCGCGGAGATCCGGATCACCGCCGGGGGCGTCGAGTGATCGGTACTATCCACCACCTATCACCCTTTGCTATCCTCTATTTTTTTCTCTTCGTTCCACGCCCCAAGCCCCAATCCGTATTCGATGGATCAGCCTTATGGTGACGGGGTAGCGACGACTTTCACCGCCATTGGCCTTCATCGAGGCGAATTAGATGATAAATCTTATAACCGTCCGAGGGATAAAAACGGGCCCCATGGTCTCCGGTTTGATGCTGAAGGGCTGGATCGAGGTTGAGGGAAGGCGGCTCTCAGAACTCGAGGTTGAGAAGATCCTCAACGAGAGCCCCGCCAGCGTTTCCGGCTTCGGAGGCGAGTTCTTCCTCTCCTGGGACGGCTGTGCTGCCCGGGACCTTTTCGGAATTATCCCAGGCAGCTGCCATGCAGGAACCATCGTCTGCGATGGCGCGGCGGTGGGAGTCGTCGATCCCCAGCCGCCCGAGCTGTCCCTCGCCCAGGCCATCGAGATAGCCGTCGCCCTCCGGAAGGCCGACGGGGTCGTAGCCCTCTCAGGCGGCGTCGACTCGGCCCTCATAGCGGCCATGGCCGGAAAAGAGTGCATCGTCGTGGGGATCGAGGGATCTGTCGACCTGAAGCGGGCAAAGGCGGTCGCCGACATTCTCGACCTATCCCTGGATACGGCGACGATCGACCCCAGACGGATCGAAGAGGCTCTGGTCGAAGTCCTGGCGGTCATCCCGAGGGCGAACCCCGTTGACGCCTCCATCGCCGCCACCCTCTACTTCGTGGCGGAGCAGGCTCTCGATCACGGATACGAGAAAGTGCTCGCAGGCCAGGGGGCCGACGAGCTCTTCGGCGGCTACGCCCGATACCTCGGCACCTGTACCCTGGGCCAGGATCTGGAGCGGGACTTTCGGGGCCTCGCCCTCCAGGCGGCCCGCGACCAGGCGGTGGCAGGCCTCTTCGGCGCCTATTTTTCACTTCCCTATATGGACGTCCGGGTGGTGAGGAAGGCCATGTCGATCCCTCCTGAGGAGAAGGTCAAGGAAGGCGTCAGAAAAAGGCCCCTGAGAGAGGTGGCGGCGAGATACGTTCCGAACGAGGTCGCCTATCGGGAGAAGAAGGCGATGCAGTACGGCTCCGGGATGATGCGGGAGATTAAGAGGCTCGCACGAAGAAGCGGGTACAGAATGGTCGAAGACTTTCTGAGGGCTATCGGATAGAACGACAGCTCACCGCATCCTTTTTCAAGTAGAGGGCTATTTTTGGATAAAACAGAACGGTGGAGGTTTTGTCACTGGTCCAGGAACTCAAGCCCGGAAGGCTCTATCTATTCAGCCTCGATCACGATTCTGAGATCGTGGCCTCCATCACAAATCTTGCCGAGTCGCTAAGAGTCGAGGCCGGTGTTGTAAGCGGCATAGGGGCGCTCCAGAAGGCCGAGATCGGCTACTACGACCAGAAGACTCACGAGTACAGAACGATCGAGATTGACCGTCCGATGGAGATATCAAGCCTCATCGGAAACGTCTCCATCAGGGATGGAAAGCCCTTTCTCCACGCCCATGTGACCCTGGCGGACTCCGAGGGGAACGTCAAGGGCGGCCACCTATCGAGGGGGACGGTCTTCGCCGCCGAAATCTATCTCCGGGAGCTTATTGGTCGGCCGCTGGAGAGATGCCACGATCCGACGACCGACCTATTTCTCTGGAGTGAAACCCGTTGAAGACCGCCGAGTACTTCGAGGTTCTGGAGTCAGCCCTCGCCCGCGCGATGGAGATCGCCGGGATGGCCCGAGGTCAGGGGAAAGACCCCAGCCTCTCAGTGGAGGTCCCCACCGCCGTGGACTTGGCCGAGAGGGTCGAGAAGCTGATCGGGATCGATGGTGTAGCCGAGAGGGTGCGGGAGCTAGAGGCCCAGGGGTTGAGCCGGGAGGAGGCGGCCCTCGCCATAGGCTCTGACTTCGCCGCGGGAAGGATCGGGAAGTTCTCGTCCAAGATCGAGGCCATCGACGGTGCCATCAGAACTTCTGTCGCCCTTCTCACCGAAGGGGTCGTAGCGGCCCCCATGGAGGGGATCGCCAAGGTGGATCTGGGCAAAAACGACGACGGAACCGATTATCTCAAGGTCTATTACGCAGGTCCCATTCGGAGCGCGGGGGGCACCGCTCAGGCCCTCTCCGTCCTCGTCGCCGACTACGTCCGGCGAGGGGTGGGGATCGACCGGTACAAGCCGAGGCCCGAGGAGGTGGAGAGGTACGTCGAGGAGATCGGCCTTTACCGGCGGGTGGCGGGGCTTCAGTATGCGCCATCCGACCAGGAGATAAGAACTCTCGTCCAAAACTGTCCCATCTGCATCGAGGGGGAGCCGACGGAGGAAGAGGAGGTCTCAGGGTATCGAGACCTGGAGAGGATCGAGACTAACCGGATCAGGGGCGGCGTCGCCCTCGTCTCGGCCGAGGGGATCGCCCTCAAAAGGCCTAAGCTGAAAAAGCACGTTTCGAAACTCGGGATCGAGGGGTGGGACTGGCTCGACGAGCTGGCCAGCGGAGGAAAGAAGGACGGCGGGGCCTCCAGCGAGAAGTTTCTCCGGGACATCATCGCCGGAAGGCCCGTCTTCAGTCACCCCCACCGTCCCGGGGGATTTCGGCTTCGGTACGGAAGGTCCCGGAACACGGGCCTTGCAGCCTGCGGATTCAGCCCCGCGACGATGGTCCTTCTCAAGGATTTTCTCGCCGCAGGGACCCAGGTGAAGGTGGAGCAGCCGGGAAAGGCAGCGGCGGTATCGCCGGTGAGCAGCATTGAGGGGCCCACTGTGAGGCTGTTAAACGGCGATCTCGTCCGGATCGACTCTCAAAAGGAGGCGGAAGCTCACAAAAACGAAGTCGTCAAGATCATCGACGTCGGCGAGATTTTGATCAGCTTCGGCGACTTTCTCGAGAACAACAGAACCCTCGCCCCCTCATCCTACTGTTTTGAGTGGTGGGCGGCAGAGCTAGAGGAGGCGGGAGGCGATCCCTCAGGGCTCGAGAGGATCGGGTTTGGGGAAGCGATCGAGATCTCGCAGCGGTGGAAGGTCCCCCTCCACCCGATGTTCACTTATTTATGGCACGATTTGTCCATTGACCAGTTCCGGAAGCTGAGAGAGGTCGTATCCTCGGAGGGAAGGCTAGAGGACGGAGTTCTCATCTTGCCATCCTCGACGATGGAGGCCCTGGAGGCCCTCCTCGTCCTGCACAGGGTAAGGGGCATGAGGATAGAGGTCGACGACCCCCAATCCCTCCTCCTCTGCCTGGGGATCGATCCCGAGGGGCTGAGGCTGAAGGAGTATGGCGAAGGAGATGCAAACGATTCGGGAGACGGAGCAGTCGAGACCGACGACCATGGCGAAAGCGAGGCGGCATCGGGGCCGTGGACACCAGAAACGGCCCTCGATCTCGTCAACCGTCTCGCCGGGATCCGGGTGATGGCGAGGGCCCCCACCCGGGTCGGGTCCAGGATGGGACGACCCGAGAAGTCGGACAAAAGGGAGATGAGGCCTCCGCCCCACGTCCTTTTCCCGACAGGGGAGGCGGGAGGCAAGAGCCGGTCGGTGGGGGGGTGCGCCAAGAATCACGTCGGAAACGGCAGGCACGGCATCATCGAGACGTCAATCGGAAAGAGGGTCTGTCCCGATTGCGGCACCGAGACCCACGAGTTTCTGTGCAGATGTGGAGGCCATACAGTCCTGATGAGAGCTTGCCCCTTCTGCGGCCAGCCGGGAGAGGAGAGGTGTCCTCGCTGTGGAATCCCCACTACCGCCGCCGCGACGATGAAGCTCGACGTCAAGGAGATCTACAGCCGGGCACTCGCGCACCTGAACGATAGGGAGCCGGACCTAGTCCGGGGAGTTCTCGGCCTCACCTCCCGGGACAAGACTCCCGAGAGCTTGGAGAAGGGGGTCCTCCGGGCGAAGCACGGCGTCTTCATCTTCAAGGACGGGACGGTGAGGTACGACCTGACCGACCTCCCCCTCACCCATTTTCGGCCGAGGGAGATCCACACCGACGTCTCCAGGCTCCGGGACTTGGGCTATACCGAGGACATCGATGGCTCGCCCCTGACGAGCCCCGACCAGGTCCTGGAGCTTATGGTCCAGGACGTGATCCTGTCCTTCGACGGCGGCGAGTATCTCCTGAAGGTGGCGAAGTTCGTCGACGAGGAGCTCTCGAAGTTCTACGGCCTTGAAAGCTTCTATAACGCCACAACCCCCCAGGATCTGATCGGGTCCCTTCTGGTGGGGCTCGCCCCCCATACCTCCGCGGGGGTCCTGTGCCGGCTGATCGGATACACCACAGCCTCGGCGGGGTACGGCCACCCCTTTTTCCACGCTGCGAAGAGGAGGAACTGCGACGGTGACGAGGACTGCGTGATGCTCCTTTTGGACGCCCTCCTCAACTTCTCCATGTCGTACCTGCCGGAGAAGAGGGGCGGGAAGATGGATGCGCCCCTGGTGATGACCACCAGACTCGACCCCTCGGAGGTGGACGGCGAGGCTCACAACCTGGACCTATCACCGAAGTACCCTCTGGAGTTCTACCGGGCGACCTTGGCCGGGGCCTCGCCGAAGGAGGTGGAGGGGCTGATCGACGTCGTATCGAAGAGGCTGGGGACCGAGGCCCAGTATGGAGGGTTCAAATTCACCCACGACACCGACGACATCGCCGCAGGGCCGAAGAACAGCGCCTACAAGACCCTGGAGACGATGATCGAGAAGATGGACGCCCAGCTCAGCCTCGCAAGGCAGATCAGGGCCGTGGACGAGAGGGATGTGGCGACGAGGGTGATCAACTCCCACTTCCTCCCGGACCTCATAGGAAACCTCAGGGCCTTCTCCCGCCAGAAGGTCCGGTGCGTCAAGTGCGGGGCGAAGTTCCGGAGGCCGCCCCTCACCGACGTCTGTCCGAAGTGCGGCGGAAGAGTGATTCTCACCGTCCACGAGGGAAGCGTCCGCAAGTACCTGGAGGTCTCGATGAAGGTTGCCGAGGAGTTCGGGGTAGACGACTACACCCGGCAGAGGCTCGAGATCATCAAGATGGACATCGACTCCCTCTTCCAGAACGAGAAGTCGAAGCAGATGGGCCTCGCGGACTTCATGTGATAGGCGAAAGGAAACCTCTGCCCTTCACATGAAGTTCGCCCTCATAATGCCCAACCTCACCTCATCGACGTAAGGGCGGGACGTGAATAGACGAGGATTTCCAGCGGATTTCGCTTGATAGTGGGGTCGCCGTAGATGCAGAGCTGGGCTGCCGCCGTCTTCTCCGAATCGCCCGCCCTCAAGACCGATTCTCGCATCAGCTCGAAGAGGGCGTCCCCGATCCTGTAAGTCCCCTGCGACCCGGTCCCGGAGATGCAATCGGAGAAGTGGGCTCCGAAGTGGTTTGGGGTGCCCTGCTCGGTGTTCCTTGCCACAAAGGCCGCGGCCCCCGCCCGCATAAACTCCGTCCCGAAGCTC
>LGFT01000035.1 GCA_001509375.1 Methanothrix harundinacea
ATAGCACAAATTAATCGATATTGAGGGGAAAAACCAGGTTAATAGAATGTTCAAATTGAAAACATTGAGGTAGAGCCCTTCAATGAACGCTTATCGCGAAATAATCGAAATCCTCTAAGGACGTTTGCACCTGACATGGAAAGCTCATTGGCGGCAAATAGCCCAGCAGGTCCGGCTCCTACGATGATCACATCAAGCATACAAAAAGGTATTATCGTTGCTGCTATTTAGGATTACAGATCGGGGCTATATAGTTAGGATAGATGCGAAAATTTCAGGGTGATTAAAACACCGTGCAACCTTCATAGATCTCGGCGCCGAACTGGATGGCCCCCTCAACAGCGGCAAGATCTTTCATCAAGAAAATCCGCTCTTTTAGGGTCTCTGTGAATGCTACCGAGTTCCTCAGGACCGGAGCTATATTTGCTGAACTTGTCCAGCTTGACTACGTAGCCCTTCAGCTCCTCTATAGGGTAGGCATCGAACCCGTTCCGCTCCAGCAGCTTGAGAGCTTGGTTCCTCTCACCTACGGACTTGAACTCAAACCTGTACGTTTCGCGGTTGTAGTGGTCGGCAAGCTGCCTGAATAGCTCCTTGTTGTCGCTGAAGAAGTGCTTGAAGACCCAGGACTCGCCGACCTTGAATACGTTGATGCGCTTCCGTCTCTCGGTGAAAATGTTGGTCGACTCGCTCAACTACAATCTGAAGGAGCTTCAGCGCCTCCAAGTGCTCTACGTCTCTGGGAGCTATTCTCGCATCCTCGGCAAGCTTGATCGCCGTTTCACCGAGCTGGATGTCCGCAGGGCCTTCACCGCCTACCAGCTTATGACCGTCCTCAAGGAGGCGTACCAGACTCTGATCTTATTCGAGTATGACCCAAGCCTCTTCAAAGACGCTGGTGAGATGGCGGAATACGTCGGTCAAGCTCTAAAGGAAGCATCGAATGGATCAGCCGTGCTCCTGTACTCTCCATGGACTGATAGACCCCTTGAGGAGATCTCCAAGTTCGCCGCCATTCCTGGAATTCGACCTCAACTTTCTAACAGTTAGCGTTTTACGGTAATTGCTAACTTTTAATAGTTCTAAGCTCTCCCCTCCCTCGTGGTTCCCAAGCTGATCTCCCCGGCTGAGTTCAATGCCCTCGTCGACTCCCTCGAGGGCCGGGACCGGCTCATCATCAAGCTCCTGGCGGGCACGGGGCTGCGGATCTCGGAGCTGACCCGCCTGAAGAAGTCGGACTTGGACCTCGATGACAAGCACAGGGAATCAAAAAGCATAGCGAGTTTGCCTCGGAGAGCATGCCCCAGCAGCCCAGCAAGATAAATTTGAAATGATAAACACAAAAATATTAAATGTGGGACGCAGTAAAAGCGTCCAATCATTCATCTGAAGAGGTCCATGAAATTGTAGAACGCCTCTGGATCTTCTCCACTTATTTTGACGCCTCCGCTGGCTACCGCTTCCTCAGAGTCTAGCTTTCCTAAAACCAGGTTCTTCCAGGTCAGCGAGTCTGTGACAACGGTGAACGTCGGATCTTCAACAACCTCCTGTTGAACCTCTATGATCCCCCTGCGAACGTATATGACATAGTCGCCAGATACGGAATCATCCGAGAGATCAAAGCCGACGGCGTACTCCTCGTCAAGGGCCTTGGAAGCATTGAGGCTCACAGCCATAATCCTGAATAGGGTCTCCATCGGCATGTAGAAGACCATATTATCATCCATTGCTCTGAAGCCGAGGTCGAGAATCGGAATGCTTATCTGACCTGTCTCTTCGAGATACTCGGATAGCAAGTAGTTTCTTACCTGAGCGTTTGAGGTCTCTTCGGCGAGAGATAATAACGCCGAGTTCTTGACATCTCGAGCTTCAGCATTCTCAGAGTCGAGGAGGAGAACGTTGTCTGAGAAGATCAAGGCCCGTTTCATATCGCCCTCATCCAGAGCCGCCTTCGCCTTGATGGCAAGCTCTTCGGTGCCACCGGCTAGGTAAGCCATATCCTCCGCCTCTTCGGTAGGAGAGGTCGGGAATATATCTCTGCATTTACCGGTGAACCATCCCAAGTACTGCTGGTAGATCTGGAATATATCTCGATCCACCTCGCCGTAAATTTCCTGCAAGTTTGGATCTTCGGCGAGGTGGGGCGGCAGCTCGACGACCTCAATTATCTCACCAGCGGTCAGCCCCTTGTTCATGTAGCGAACCGTCTGGTCGTGAACATACTGGAGGGCGTCCCGGGCGTTGGTGAGGGCTCGACTGATGTTTTCAGCGCCGACGATCGGCCCTCCGCTGCTGTGGATTAAAACCAGGTATTCAGCATCGAGCTTCCTCATGCTGTCTATGCTGTTTATGTAATCCAAAGGATCTCGATAAGAGGCGCCTCGAAGCGTATTGATGGCTGGGAATGCTTTGTAGAAATTGCCTATCTGAATTAGCACCTTATCGTCCGGCAGCCAGACGTAGATTATGTCGGAGGTCTCGCCGGGAGCGTGAACCAGGGTGAGATTAACCCCGGCGATGTTCGTCTCCAGTTCGTCTCCAATGGTCAGGGTGGGCGGCAGGTATCCTGATGGGCCGAGGATCGAGAAGGGCGCGATGCCGATAGTTGTCCAGTACGCCGGATTCTTTTGGTATGGCAACCCACTCATCATCGCCGCACGGTAATATTTGATGGGTGCGATCTGGCCATCCAGGGACGCCGGACTGAAGAGATTATAATTTAGAGTCTCGTGAGCAATGATCTCCGGTGAGTCATCGCCCGCGAAGACGCTAGCTCCGTGGACGTGGCATGCATGGTAGTGGGTGTAGATGATGGCTTTTACGGGCTTTTTGGAGAATATATCATCCAAATTCTCATTGAAAGCCGCTTTAGCTGCTTCGGCACCCGGTATGCTCTCACCAGGATCGACGACAATAAGACCATCGGTTCCTTCTATCAACACGGGATTATCTTGATTGTAGCCCACAGCAACATAAACCCCATTCGTCACATTATATACGGTTGGAGGCACCCAACTCTCTGTGAGGGCGACGAGATCGGGGTTGGCTGGAACCGCCTCAGGCTCAAAGGCTGCTGCAGACGACAACCAGAAAAATAACAATAAGATTATCGCCTTGGAACATTTCTCCCTTTCCATGTTTCTCACCTCATTTTCGTCATAGCTTGCTTATCAAATTGCTCTCCTTTTGCACGAATATACTTTGTGAGGTCGACCTTTACCTTGGTCGCTCTTCACATCACGCTCATGGACCCAGTTCTCACGACGCAGCGTACGCATCGCGATGCTAACTTCAGGCGGTCTCATATCAGTCCCGCGTTCGATATCTCTGGATGTCGCCTCGCCAGCAACCGCCAGATATGTAATGACCTTAGCCACGTTCCGTTGGACACCCAAGCTGTGTAAAAGATCCACAAACTCGTGGTCATCGTCGTCCTGGACTTTTGCTACTCCCTCTCTCATAGTCTAGCTACCCCCTCAGGTATGGAGATATGTATATATTTCCATTATACATAATTATTGTATTCGTAACCCAAAATAGATTGTGTCAGCAAAATACTTTCGCCGTGCATGGATCGTATATTAATAATAGCCATTCCATTGATATATTAGAGGATTCGAAGATTGCACGGCGCCCTACACGTTTCTGGGCAGAAGTACGATCTTCTCTAGTTTCCTATTTTTAGGCATGATTTGATAATTTTGGTCGCTTCAATCAGAATTTATTGACCCCGATTCAGGGAAAGAATATTTATATAGTCTGTGATGTTCAAAGTATGGGGTTTGCTATGGTCGGTATTAAAGACGTTCCTGCAAAAACGCGGTGGGAGATTGCAACTAGATCAGCAAATTTCGCTACCGTGGCAAGAGATGCTATGTTGAGGAAAGCCTTCGACAACGACGAAATCATCGACGAGATTGAACGGTGTATTTGGGCTGAAGGAGGGAGGGCTGTAAGAGATATAGCCATCGCTTTGGGATTGCCCTCCGGTAACGCTATCGAGATCAACGAGGCCCTCGGTGTAGTTTCTGCGATCATTTTAGGGCCAGGATTTGATGCGGAGGTTATAGAAGCTTCTGAATCCCGAGTTAATGGAAGGATAACGAGCTGTCCCATGCTCAACACACACAGAGAACTGGGACTACCAACAGCAGGAACGCACCTGCATTGTCAGGCGTTCTGTGAGAACGGCATCCAAGGCATGAACCCACGATACGCCATGGGATATACAAAGAGGATGTGCAGAGGGGATGACTGCTGCGAATACGCGGTTGAGCTTAAGAGATGATGGCTATCTGAGATCCCGCACTCAGTATCGTAATTTGGGCGATTCAGGAGACCTGTCATGACCATTCTGGTGGGCTGCAGCGGCTGGTCGTATGACGACTGGGTAGGAGCGGCTCTATCCCATAGGACTGGCCAAAAAGAAGGCAGAATGGTTGGCCTATTACGCCCAGTTCTTCGATACGGTAGAGATCAACAGCACCTATTACCATCCACCAGGGGAGCGACAAGTCCATTCATGGATTAAGAAGATGAAAAATAAGGATGGCGGATTCGAGTACTCGGTGAAGATGCCGGGCCTAGTTACCCATCAGGCTCTTGTAGAAGGCGACGAGGAGAAGGCACTCTTCTGGGCATCCACCTTTGATAAGACCTGCCTATCCCCTCTCGCCGATGCAGATCTTATGGGCGGCGTTCTGTTTCAGTTATCACCTTATTTCAAGAACGAAGGACAAGCTCTGAGTCGTATGGCCATGGTTCTGGACTCTCTGGCCCAAAAGGAGTACGACCTCGCGGTGGAGTTCAGGCAAAGAAGCTGGCTGGACGAGAGCGGCAACTACCTAGATCCTCGACGTTAGAGGTTCTGAAAGAGAGGAACGCAGCCAACGTTATGATCGACTGTCCAGGACATTATCCCGGCAAGACGCTGACTGCGGATCACGCTTATTTACGCTTCCACGGCAGAAACTACGATATCTGGTACAGAAGAGAAAAAGAGGCCGATCACAGACTCGATCGGTATGACTATCTCTATGATAAGGATCAACTCGAAAGATGGATTCCCAGGATCAAGGAAGCGGATTTGAGGACTACCAAGGTCAGGATGTTTCAACAACCACGCCAGAGCCAAGGCGGTAAGGAACGCATTTCAGATGATGGACATGCTCCTGATCGAGCACAAATCCAAGGAAGTGCATTTACAGGATCAATTCACTCTTGGGGGATTTGGAAAATAGCGGAATCGAGTCAAAGGCGGCCAGCACCGACCACAGCGCCCTGCCTTAAGGGACCATCACAGGTTGATGGCCTGTCCGCCCCGAGTCTCGATTCAAAGCCGAGCAGAGAAGCATATCGCTGTCACTTTGCACCGTCCTTATACACAGCTTCCCATTCACGAGAACCCGAGAGCGTCATCCGATTGTCGGGCCTGTTGCTTGATCTGGCTCAAGCTTTGTGCCGCATCTCGCACTTGGCGAGAACTCTCGGATTTGGCTGAGTTGAGCATATACTACGCCCGTTACGGCGTGCATATATCCGACCTCATCGGTTCTCAGCCTCCCCAATGCTTTCCGGATGCTGCCTCGATAGACAGCACCTCTTAGGTCTAGCCTGAAGAGCCTGCCGGTATGCTTGTCCTCGTTCTTACAGCACGAAACGCGGCAAACCTTACATATGATCGTTAGAGATACTTGTAGTTTGCGGTTGATGAAAGAGGTAATGGAATGATGTTGGGTGGCACTGCACAAGAAAATGCTTAAGGCGCTGGTCCTAATCGGTCTAAGCCGGGTTATCGCACTCATTAGAAGGAGATATAAGCGACGGCGTTAGATCCACTCCATACTGGGCGGATGAAATTCTTTTACATAGAGAATGTGGACGACAAAGTCAACAACAACGGGTAATAATATTATTTATTATATTTGATATTAATTCTTTTGTGCAAATGAATTGAGTTGCCTTGGTGCCTGTTTCTTCATTCATATATGAGCTTCTGTTCACCTCGATCATGATAGAGGATACTCTTCCATCTTTCCCAAAACACTCTAATGGCACATAGGTTCCAGCAAAGGGCTTGTCGATGGCTACTTTGATTCCATTAGCTTCACAGAACGATAGCGTCGCCTCTATCAACACCTTTGGAGTATGGAACGAATCGGTGCCGATACAGATATCAGGTCTATTGGGATCTTGATCTATTTCGTATGGCAGCGGCTTTGATGGGAATGAGTGGCAATCAATTATAAGACATCGATCAAACCGGTCTAGTATTCCTTCCACCTCTAACTCCACAGCTCTATGATACGGCCTGTAATATGTGGAAAGCAGCTCTTCCCTTTCTTTTCCAGAAAGATCTCTTCTTAGTACCTGCTGGTATGCCGTTCTTGTATAGATTACCCCCATCCCTTTCGAAGCCATTACTTCTTTCTCATTGTCTTCAAACCTCTCAGGATCGATTACCAGCCTGCTATAATTGTTCACCAGAGCAATGCCACCTAAGTCGACAGCGGCATCAAAAAGCTCAGGGGTATAGCGGTCGGTTATAAGAAGTAGCTCTTTCTCAAGGTCACTATCGCTTAATACGATAGAGCGGCGTACATCTTCCGGAATGAATGTGGAGCCATGCGGCACGTGGGCTATCACTGGAACTTTTATCTCTCCCTTCGTGATTGCACTAATTGGGTTCGTATGATGCATTGCTGACGTTCCTTTCCGGCTTTCGGTAATTCAACGCTGTTCCATGATAAATCAGTTCGATATGGGCTATATGGGTTATTATTCTCTCTTATCACTTAGAAAAGGAGTATGTAGAGATGTTAAAAGAATAGAAGGAAGAAGAAAACAGTGGCTCCTCGCTGATTTGTGTGGGTGGATTTAAGTGATCTCGAATCCTGTGGCTTGGTCTTTATAACTTCATGACTGCAGGGAATTGGGTTGATCACGTGATGTATCGCTACCTGTTGACTCAGGAACGGAATTCATGGCAGGTATTTGAATGATCGAGTCAACTTATCGCTATCCTGAAGTTACCCACACGGAATAGCGAAGAGCCTAATTTTTGGTTGTGGCAACCTATCCAGGGCAGATGAAAATCCATTAGGCAGCATCGAGTAATGGTCGAGGTAACAGGATTGCGTTACCTACTGCGGAAAAAGACTTATATTATAGAGTAGAACGAATCCTTTGAAGCGGTCAAATTGCCTCCGAAAAACCGACACACGAGGAGCGATAATGTGGGGCCACGGCGATTTGAACGCCGGTTACAGGACCCCCAGTCCTGTGGGATACCAGGCTACCCTATGGCCCCGCTGCGGATTCGAGGACGCTGACCACCCATATAAAGCTTATCGCCAGGCGGCCTCGCGCCTCGCGCCGACCTCCACCATCCAGAGGCCGCAGAGGACCAGAAGGCCGTTGAAGAAGAAGGCTATCGGATTCAGGGGGTTCGGGACGATGGTGAAGAGGAAGACCCCCGCCGCAATGGTCCCGAGGCCCGCCATGACGATCCCCGCCCGGACCGAGACGAGGGTGTAAAGGATGCCCACAGATATCAGAACTATCCCCGCCATGATCAGCGGGTTGAACTCTATCATGTCCGGAAATATCGCGGCCGTTTACTTATACGTTGCCGTCGTCGTCTTTCGCCATCCGGTCGCCTTTCCTCCCTCTTTTCGCCGCAGTCGGGTTTTTTGCTCTTCAGCGGTCCGATAAGTCGCCTCCTTTCGCCCTCGGTTTTTTTGCGCCGCCGGGGCCTTCTGGTCCTCGGGTCGTCGGGCCCGTCAGGTCTTCAGATCTTCGCCCCTCGGCCCGTCTCGTCGCCCTCCTCCTCACCCTTCGCCGCCTATTTACCCTATGGGCTCCTCGGATTTCCCCATGAAGAGGATCTACATGGACCACGCCTCCACCACCCCGATGGCCCCGGAGGTGATCGAGGCGATGAAGACGGCCTTCGTCGAGACCTTCGGCAACGCCTCAAGCCTCCACCAGCCGGGTCTTGCAGCCCGGGGGGCCCTGGAGGAGGCCCGCGAGGGGGTCGCAGGGCTGATCGGGGCGAAGGCGGAGGAGGTCTACTTCACCAGCGGCGGGACCGAATCGGACAACTTTGCGATTAAAGGCGTCGCCCTCCGGAATCGGGACAGGGGACGGCACATCATCACCACCTCCATCGAGCACCCCGCAGTCCTGGAGCCGTGCAGGTATCTGGAGCAGCAGGGCTTCGAGGTGACTTATTTGCCCGTTACAAAGGAGGGGCTCGTCGAGGTCGACGTTCTGGAGTCGGTGATCAGGAAGGATACGATCCTCATATCGATGATGCACGCCAACAACGAGATCGGTACCATCCAGCCCATCGCCGAGGCGGGTTCGATCGCTCGCGATCGGGGGATCGCCTTCCACACCGACGCCGTCCAGACCGTCGGCAAGATCCCGGCGAAGGTCGACGACCTCGGCGTCGATCTGCTTTCGGTGTCTTCGCACAAGCTCCACGGCCCCAAAGGGGTAGGCGCCCTCTACATCCGGGAGGGGACTAATATCGAGCCGATGATGCTCGGTGGAGGCCACGAGCGGGGAATGAGGTCCGGGACCGAGAACGTCCCCGGGATCGTCGGTCTCGCGGCGGCGGCGGACCTCGCTGGAAGGAACCTGGAGGGGGATATGACCCATCTCGCGGGGATGAGAGACAGGCTCGCTGAGTTCGTCCTGGTGAGGGTCAAAGACTCCTGGGTGAACGGCTCTCGGACGAGGAGGCTTCCGAACAACCTCAACCTAGGCTTCTCTTACATCGAGGGGGAGGCTCTCCTGCTACGGCTCGATGCCGAAGGGATCGCCGTCTCGACGGGATCGGCCTGCTCATCAAAGAAGACGGTAGCAAGCCACGTCCTCACCGCCATAGGCCTGCGGCCCGAAGAGGCCCACGGGTCCCTGCGGATAACCCTGGGGAGGGAGAACACCGACGAGGAGGTCGATTTCGTAGCCAGGGCCATCGTCGATGTGGCGGAGAAGCTCCTGGCGATGTCGCCTTTCAGGAGATCTTGAGGGGCGAGATCTTTCTCACCCGTCTCATCCCTCAACCCCTCAGTCCTCTTCGCCGCCCCGGTCCTCCTCCTGGCCGGACCTCACGAGGACCGCAGGGCCCCGGTTGATCTCCATCATCTCCTCGGGGGAGAGAACGGCCCGACCGGTGGCGATGAGACGTCCATCCTCGTCGACTACGAGGACCTCCTCCCCGGCCCGGATCTCGGGGTCGACGGCGACGACGTGCTTGGCGAAGGCCGTCCCGCCCCGGGCGACGTAGGGCGCCACCTCGCTTCTGATGACGACCCTCTGCCGGGGGGCCAGGAGGTGGTCGTAAAGGAGCCTCGCGCCCAAACCACTCAAGGTCAGAAGGCCGTCTCGAGCCCTCACCGTCGCTATCCTCTCATCGCCCCGATAAAGGTGCCTCAGCCTTCCGGTATTCGAGAGCATAAAGGTGGTATCGTCTCCGAATAGGGCTCGGCCGCTCCCGCGTCCGAACTGAAAGTCGGCTATAATCCTGGCCCGTTTGAGCATTGTTCTAAGTGTCGTATCATGGGCTAAAAAAGCTGTCGTGATGGGGGGAGAGCCTTCGGCCAAGCTGCCTCACCGCCAAAACTTCTCCCTCCGCCGCCTCCCAACACCACAACCTATGCACCATAACCTATTTTGCCCCCAAGACAATCCTCTCCAGAAGATCGTTTACCGGTGATTTAATTGAACTTCCTGGATGATGCTGATCCCGAGATCGCCTCGGCCATAAATGACGAGCTGGAGCGACAGAGAAACGGCCTGGAGCTGATCGCCGCCGAGAACTTCACCAGCCCCGCGGTGATGGAGGCCTACAACAACGTGATGACAAACAAGTACGCTGAGGGCTACCCTGGCAAACGGTACTACGGCGGCTGCACCTTTGTTGACGTCGCCGAGAACCTGGCAAAAGACCGGTGTAAAGAGCTCTTCGGGGCGGAGCACGTCAACGTCCAGCCCCACAGCGGTTCCCAGGCGAACATGGCGGTCTACCTCGCCCTGGTCAAGCCAGGCGAGACGGTCATGGGCATGGCCCTCGACCACGGAGGCCACCTCTCCCACGGTAGCCCCGTCAACTTCTCGGGCAAGATCTACAACATAGTCCACTACGGCGTCAACCGCGAGACAGAGATGCTCGACTACGGCGAGATGCTAAAGATCGCGAGAGAGTGCTCCCCAAAAATGATCGTCACCGGCGCCTCCGCCTACCCAAGGACCATCGACTTCAAGGCCCTCCGGGAGGTGGCCGACGAGGTGGGAGCCTACCTGATGGCAGACATCGCCCACATCGCGGGTCTCGTGGCCGCCGGCGTCCATCCCTCGCCGATCCCCTACGCCGACGTCGTCACCACCACCACTCACAAGACCCTCCGAGGCCCTCGGGGCGGCGTCGTCATGTGCAAAGAGGAGATCGCCCCCGCCATCGACCGGGCCGTCTTTCCCGGCGTCCAGGGCGGCCCATTGATGCACGTCATAGCCGCAAAAGCGGTCGCCTTCAAGGAGGCCTTGACCCCCGAGTTCAGGCGCTACCAGCAGCAGGTCGTAAAGAACGCCGGCGTCATCGCCAAGACCCTCCTCGAGCAGAACTTTGAGCTGGTCAGCGGCGGGACGGACAATCACCTGATGCTGGTCAAGCTTCTGAAGATGCCCTACTCAGGAAAAGACGCTGAGGCAGCATTGGAGAGGGCAGGGATTACCCTCAACAAGAACACCATACCCTTCGAGCCGACATCCCCATTCGTCACCAGCGGGATCAGGATCGGGACCCCGGCCGTCACCACCCGGGGGATGAAGGAGGGAGAGATGGTCCAGATCGCGAACATGATCGCGTCCGTCCTCCGTAACATAGACGACGAGAACGTCATCGCCAGGGTAAAAGACGAGGTGGCAGAGCTTTGTCTGAGGTTTCCTCTGTACCCGGAACTGGGATGATCATAGACGGGAAGGCCCTCGCCTCGGAGTTGGAGGCCGAGACGAAAGAGAGGGTCGGAGAGCTCGTCGCTTTGGGCCGAAGGCCGGGCCTTGCGACGATTATCGTCGGCGAGAACCCCGCCTCTGCGATGTACGTCCGGATCAAGCACTCGGCCTGCGACCGGGTGGGAATCAGGTCTGAGAACGTCAACCTTCACGAGGACGCCGGGATCGAAGAAATAATAGAGACGATCCGGGGCCTGAACGAGAGGGAGGACGTAAACGGAATTCTCCTCCAGCTTCCTCTCCCAGGCAATCGAGATTCCGCGCCAGCCATGGCTGCCATCGATCCCGCAAAGGATGTGGACGGATTTCACCCGGTGAACATGGGCTCCCTTTTGGCCGGGGCCGAGAGGCTCGTCCCCTGCACGCCGAAGGGGATCGTATGGGCCCTCGAAAGGCTCGGCGTCTCCCTCGAGGGGAGGGAGACGGTGATCGTCGGCCACAGCAACGTCGTCGGAAAGCCCCTGGCGGCGATGATGCTCAACAGAAACGCCACCGTCTCCGTCTGCCACGTCTTCACGAGGAACCTTGCGGCCCACACCCGGAATGCTGAGGTCCTGGTGGTGGCGGCGGGGGTGCCGGGCCTCATCAAGAGGGATATGGTCAAACCCGGAGCCTACGTCTTCGACGTCGGGATTAACAGGGTCGAGGGCAAGACCGTCGGCGACGTGGAGTTCGATGAGGTCCTGAAGGTGGCGGCAGCCGTAACCCCAGTCCCCGGAGGCGTCGGACCCCTCACCGTCTCGATGCTGATGAGCCAGACGGCGACCGCAACCGAGATGCAAGAGCAGATTAACAATAGATGAAATCCGGATGAAATAGTCCGATGGAAGGTGAGCTTGACTTGTCTCTGGTGGTGGGCTTCGCTGGAAAGAAGAGGGCGATCTTAGGGGGAGACCGTCGGAGCATTGTCTTCTTCGGAGGAGCCGAGGCCCTGGAGGAGGAGCTTTACGACGGCAAGATCAGAACCGACGAGGAGCTCAAAAAGAGGGCAGAGGAGCTTGGGTCCGTCATCCAGATAGCCAACGGCCGGGAGAAGGTCTGGAAGAGGAATGACGGCAAAGTTCTGGTGGGGGAAGTTACGGAACTCTCTGCCAGTAGCCAGAGGCGAAGAAGGGTCTACCTGACCCCCGGTGGGTACATCCTCGTCGAGATCTCTGGGAAGAGGGCAGAGGTCTCGAAGAAGGGGAAGTCTACACTGATCATTCTCGGAAACAAATTCACAAGAGAATTAGCATATCGTCGGCTGGGGTCGGCCGGTAAGCCCCCGGAGATCTCTTCGATGAAGGCCCTATTCGAAGAGGCGAGGAGGGCGACTGCGACGATCAGCCCCGATTATACCCTTCTCAGCTCCGATGAGATCTGTTCAAACCCCGAAGCTGTTCTTCTACAGGCGCTCCGAGAGGACTGCGAGGAGAGGGGATGGGAGCTATTCGGTCTTGCGTGATCCTCGCCGGTGGCACAGGAAGGAGGATCGGCTCGGAGAAGGCTTTTCTCGAGTTTTTCGGATCGACGATGATCGAGCGGACCGAAGAGATCGTCAGCGAGGTCGTCGATGACGTCGTGGTGGTGGCAAGAGACGAAGAGCAGCTCGAACGGCTCCGAAGTACCGTCTCCGGAGCGAGGCTCTCTTGCGACTCCGTACAAGGGTTTGGACCCGTAGCGGGTCTCGCCGCCGGGATGGCGGCTGCCAGGGGGGAGCAGGCTCTCGCAGTGGGCTGCGACCTTCCCTTCATAAATCCCGAGGTTCTGGACATCCTCTTCGATCTCGCTGAGGGGTACGAAGCCGCCGTACCGGTTCGGGATGACGGCCTCATCGAGCCGCTTCACGCCATCTACAGAACCGATGCTATGGCCCGGGCCTGCGAGGAGGCCCTGGCGATGGATATACGAAAAATCCGGGCTCCTCTGGGGAGGCTGCAGGCGAGGTTCGTCTCGGTGGAGCTTCTCCGCCCCGTCGACCCCGATCTCTTGAGCCTCTTCAACCTCAACACCG
The DNA here is from genome assembly GCA_001509375.1 of Methanothrix harundinacea. GTDB lineage: Archaea > Halobacteriota > Methanosarcinia > Methanotrichales > Methanotrichaceae > Methanocrinis > Methanocrinis harundinacea_D. The sequence goes on from LGFT01000035.1 coordinate 13,013, forward strand.
AAGAGGACCTCTCAGAAGCGGGGCGGATCGCGGGCCGCCTCAAAAGTAGTGGCGGAGGACGAGGTAGACGATGTAGACCACCAGGGCGAAGATCAATATCCCGGCCAGAAAGCCTATGACGTCCAGGAGGATTACGGCGACTATCAGGGCTACGACCAGGAGGATGATGTTCTTCAAGAGGGAACGGCTCCCTCCGGCCCGAACCGGAATCGCACGAGTCATGTATCAGAATCACTCCTTTTAGATGATAACGATTTCTCCCCGTTCTATCAGCTTCCTTTCGCCTCAGATGTAGCTCTGAAGGAGCCTGTAGACTAAGTAGACGACGACGGCGAAGAGAGCGAGCCTGAAGATGACTCCTATGAAGTTCCAGAGGAGAGCGACAATCACCACCGCCAGGACCAGGAGGATGATATTCTGCTCGCGGCTCCGGATCCGCCCTGATCTGCCCAGCATTCTGCGCGACATGGCACGAAGATGGGAGGTATCTTCTGATAACCCTTTCCATCAGAACCGGGCTCGGGATCAGGATCGAGACTTTGAGACGACATATATCACGTAGAAGATAACGAATAAGAGAAGAAATTTGGAGAGGAACCAGTACGAGTTCCAGAAGACGAGGGAGAAGAGGACCGCAAGGAAGAGGAGGCCTGCGGTCTTCTCCTTCGACCTCTCGGCGTCCGTTCCGGCTGATGGCTTCTCCAACGGCTCCGGCTCGCGCCTTCCTTTCTGCTTCACGATGAACTCCTCAGCCGAGGTCCCTAATAACCCTTACCTCGAAACCTCCCTTCCTCGCCAGCCGCCGCCCTCGAAAAATCCTCCTTTCCCAAAGGAACCAAAAACGTTATACATCCCCTCTCCTCTGGGGTGGTGGTGATATCTGTTGGACAGGCTTGAGCTTGTGATCAGGAATGCAGAGGAGATCGTCACGCTGGACGAGCTCAAGGCGTTGATGGAGGAAAAGGGGCAACCGAGGGCCTACGTGGGGTACGAGCCGAGCGGCAAGGTCCACATGGGCCACATGCTCACCGCAAATAAATTGATCGACCTCCAGACAGCGGGCTTCCAGGTCGTAGTCCTCCTGGCGGACCTCCACGCCTACCTGAACGAGAAGGGGACTCTGGAAGAGGTGAGGGCAACGGCCGATTACAATCGGGACTGCTTCATCGCCCTGGGCCTGGACCCCGATAAGACCGAGTTCGTCTACGGGACCGACTACCAGCTCGAGCCTGAATACGTGAAGAACGTCCTGAAGATGGCGAGGAACACCACCCTCAACAGGGCCCGCCGCTCCATGGACGAGGTGGGTCGGAACATGGACAACCCCCACGTCTCCCAGATGATCTACCCCCTGATGCAGGCGGTGGACATCGCGGCCCTCAGAGTCGATCTGGCCGTCGGCGGGATCGACCAGAGGAAGATCCACATGCTGGCAAGAGAAGAGATGCCGCGGCTCGGCCTGCAGCCTCCTGTCTGCCTCCACACCCCCATCATCTCCGGCCTCAACGGCGGGAAGATGTCCTCGTCGAAGGGGAACTACATCTCCGTCGACGATACCGCCGAGGACCTGGACAAGAAGATCATGTCCGCCTACTGCCCGGCAAAGGACATCGAAGGAAACCCCGTCACCGAGCTCTTCAAGTATCACATCCTCCCCCGCCTCGGGAGCGTCACCATAAGAAGGCCCGAGAAGTTCGGAGGCGATGTGACCTACGATAAGTACGAGGCCCTGGAGATGGACTATCTGGTCGGGAAGATGCACCCCCTCGACCTCAAGAAGAGCGCCGTCGAGCACCTCAACATCATACTGGAGCCGGTGCGGGAGAAGATGGGGTGAAGGACGTTAGTTTGCTGATTGAGAGATTTCTGAGACTCCTCTCTCTCAATTTAGATATCGATATTTCGAGCGATTTTAAGATTGGGAGTTGTCTTAGTTGGAATGGACCAGGCGCCTCTGCGATTTCCTCTTAAATCGTTATCTACTATGCTACCAATACCACCATCAAACACTCTTATTGCTTCGGAATAATTCGCGTTAATTTTATTCTGACTTACCACTGGATTTCCTGTTGACTGTATCTCGATACCTGCAAATTTATTCCATATAATATTATTATCCCTTAAAACTCCTTTGCCGTTATCCCAAATCAAAACCCCATTTTGCTCACCATTTCGAATATTATTTCTAAATATATTGGGGTTTCCATGGGTTGCTATCTCAATCCCTGAATAAAAATTTCCGAAAATATCGTTGTTTTCAATGATTCCCAAACCACTCTCGTGAACAAAAACGCCATTTTCTCTATTCTTATATATTTTGTTATATTTCAAGTTTGGATTTCCCGATGTACGAATTTGAACGCCCGAAAGACTATTATTAAAGATTTCATTCGCTTCAAGAATGCCGCGGCCACTATCTTGTATTCTAACTCCGAATTGCTTATTATCATGTATCATGTTGCGTTGTAATATTGGATTGCTGTTTTTCTCTACTTCTATCCCGTGAACATTACCGAAAATATCGTTATCTTCAATAACACCTAATCCATTATCCCATATGTAAATACCATCTGATTTTCCTCTGTAAATTCGATTATGGCGTAATTTTGGATTTCCTTGAGATTTTATTGCTACAGCGTCACTTTCATTTCCGAATATATCGTTGTTTTCCAGTACCCCAAAGCCACCATCCAATACAAATATGCCGCCCTGTTTTCCGTCACGAATGCTATTATGGCGGAGTATCGGATTTCCATTTGACCTGATACCTACACCGTCATGTCCATTATCAGAAATATCGTTATGTTCTAGGATACCAAGGCCATAGTTGGTTACTATTATACCACTTTCTTTATTATTATAAATTTTATTATATCTTATATTCGGGTTTCCCCCATCTCGTATCTCGATACCAGCAATATTTTTGAAAATCTCATTATTCTCAAATATCCCTAGTCCGTCTTTATGTACGAGGATACCGCCTTGTTTTCCATCGCGAATCCGATTGAGACGTAAGATAGGATTAGCAAAATTCTTAATCTCTATGCCAGAAAATGAATTATCAAAAATATCATTATCTTCTAAAATTCCTCGAGCATTGTCAAATATAAATACACCACATTGAGCACTACCATGAATACTATTATGCTTAAGTAGCGGATTTGCACCATGATGTATGCCAACACATGGTGACTCTTGACTAGTTATTTCGCAGTTTTCAATTACAATAGACCCAAACGGGATGTCGACACAGAACCAATTCCCACTGACTTGTTTCAAGGAAATATTTTTAACACAACCGTGGGACGCTACCGATGCAAGAACGCTTCTCTCTGCAGCTCGTACTACTATATTATTCGAATCGCCTTCGCCCACAATTTCTAAATTCTTATTAATAATAATTGATTCATCATAAATGCCAGGGCGAATAACAATTTTATCGCCCATGTTTGATGCTTTAATTGCATCATTAATATTTTTAAAGCATTTATTTTGGTTTTTATCGACTATTAAAGTTTGAGTGTACTTTTTTTCAATTAATTTTTCATCTTTGGCAAAACGTTCATCCAATTGGCCACTTATATCACTGGAACTGTCTAAGATCGTCTCATCTGATTTTTGTAATCTATCTATGGCATTGGTAATGTCCAACGCCAATTCCTCCAACCTCTCATTGAATTTGACTAATTTTAGACTCTTGCCTCTTAGGTCCCTCCAATCTTTGTATTGATGATCTTTAATCAAATTGACTAACTCATCATCTGGCGTAGTATTGGTCTCCATTTGCTCGCATCTTATGTAATATATTGGAAGGATTAAATCATTACGGTTTACGTTTTTCCCATATTCTGCAAATTGCCGCAATTCATCAAGACATGCTTCACTAGCAAAATAATTGGGGGTAATTATAGGAATTAGAAAAGTAACACCTCGAAGCGATTCGGTAATCCTTTCTATCCAATTTTGGCCCCATTCTATGCTATTTCGATCTTGGAAAATTGGAAATTCCTTTGCATGATGACTTCGTACTTCACCGCTAAGGCGGTCTCGAAGCTTTGTCAGATATCCATGATCATGATTATCATCGTGATGGGAATAGCTAAAGAAAGCTGCTGGTTGCATGATCGTGGACATAGCCCAATCACCTTGGACGACTTCTCCATTAAACATTTAAATAGCTTTTTACAAACTTATATATTATAAAAACTACTATCTCTCCCAACCACATCATCCATAATCAGCCACCAACAACCCTAACAGATCGGCCTCACACCACTCCCCGATAGAACGCGAGCCTCCTCGCATACGGCCGAAAGAGCCCGAGCAGCTTCTCCTCCTCCTCCTCGCCGGACAGCGGCTCCGCTTCCCGCCCCATTCGAGCGAGGAGCCGGACCTCCTCGCGGATCGAGAGCCTACGACGCCGATAGCGGTCTCCCGATACCAGGCGCGCCCGAGGATGAGGCGAGACCGATCCCGGCCCTAGGGTCGAGGCGGCGGGACGCCCCCGGGACCCTCATCCCGACGACGGCGGGGTCGTCATGGCTCATCAGTCCAATTATAGCTTCAAAATATCATGGGTCGAAGTCTGGTTTTCTCCGGCATCAGTTGCACCGATCAAGGCTTCCACAGCTTAATCCAATCGACCCTCTCAAAATCCTGATCGTTGGATGCCAACGTGCTTGCCCCTTCCTTCTGCATCGTGGCCAGGTGGACGGCATCATTGGAGAGAAGGCCGTAATTTCTCGAATGCTCCAGGGACTGCCTCATCACTTCGACCCCCACCCCAGCGATCTTGAGATTCTCGATCTGCTCGATGCTCTCGATGGCTGACCACGCCGCTTCAAGGTCCCTTATCGCGCTCGGATTCTCCTTCAAATATCTGACAGCACGCTTCGGGTCTATTTTGAACTTCTCAACGACCTCGGCGATCATGACCCTGTGGAAGACTTCGTTGCATACAAAGACCGACGAAACGGCATAATACCTGCCGCGGTTCACGTCCTTCAGGAGGTTGCCGCACGACTCGGCATATCTCCAGTGATCGAAGATTTTGTAAAGAAATATATTTGCATCTATGAAAATGATTGTGCCAGGCTCGATATCATTCGGCATCAGACCGGCTCCAGTTCCGGACTTTCAACCAGTTCATCAGCCCAGTCCTTGCGAGAGATCCTGACCAGGCCACCCAGCCGATCTACAGCATCCCTCTTTATCTCGATATCCACAACCTCTCCCTCTCTGAGGTTGAGCTTCTCCAGAGGCTTCAAGACGTCATTTTCGTAAATAGCCTTCACTCCCATCAGGGTCACCTTTCACAAATTGGATTTCTTATACTAAAAACTTGCTCATCTGATGGTATAGCGGCGATCTACCTCGATCAATCCTCTCAAAACCCAGTCGAGCCAAAAAAATGAGGTTTAATTTAAGCCCCACCTCGGCGATGAGCCGGACTTCCCCGGCGATCGACCAGCCGACAGCGGCGAGGGCGGTCTCCCGAGACCCGGCGCGCCCGTGACGTAGATCGGCGCCGGTCCCCGGCCCCGGGGTCGAGGCGGCGGGACGCCCCTGGGACCCGCGTCCCGACGGCGACGCCTCCCGCGCTCCCTCGCTTCGGAGGGTCGAGCTGAGAAACTCGGCGAGAGACTCACCCAGGAAGTTCGCTGGCATGAGGACCGAGTCAACGAGCCGGTTTTTGGCGGCTCCTGCCGATTTCTGGAGAGCGCCGAGCAAGAATACTATATATGTATGCTATAGCATATAAATTAAGTAGAACCGTGGGGTTGAAATCGTCAACATGCTAAATTGAACGAGGCGGCAGATTGAAAATCAGAGATGTCATTAAGCTGATAGAGGCAGACGGCTGGAGACTGGTGACCACAAGAGGGAGCCACAGGCAGTTCAAGCACCCATTTAAGAAGGGACGTGTCACGATCGCAGGCAAGCCGGATCTGGATCTCCATCCCAAGACCCTGAAAAGCATATTAAATCAGGCGGACCTAAAGGAGGTTGAAGATGACCAGAGCTAGATATGCGATTATTATCGAGAAGGGCGAAAGAAATTACTCTGCATACTGCCCGGACCTTCCCGGCGTAGCCGCCGCCGGCGAGACCGAAGAGGAGACGGCAGAGCTGATGAGAGAAGCGATAGAGTTTCATCTGGAAGGCCTGAAAGAAGACAACCTCCCCATACCCGAGCCGACCACCACCGCGAGATGCGTCGAAATTTCTGTCTGAGACGTCTGCCCCCTCTTGGAAGAGATGAATATGGTCGAAATAGCATTCCACGTTCCCGACGAGGCCCTTCTAGCTCCGTCGACGATTCCGCCGAGGATCTGGAGAAGAAGATAATGTCCGCTTACTGCCCGGCAAAAGACATCGAGGGCAACCCCGTCACCGAGCTATTCAAGTATCACATCCTCCCCCGCCTGGGTAGCGTCACCATCAAGCGGCCCGAGAAGTTCGGGGGCGACGTCACCTACGAGAGGTACGATGGCCTTGAGGCGGACTATCTGGCCGGGAAGATGCACCCCCTCGACCTCAAGAAGAGCGCCGTCGAGCATCTCAACGCCATATTGGAGCCGGTGCGGGAGAAGATGGGGTGAAGGGCGGCAGCGGGATGCTGTCGGCCCTCAAACTTAAAGGGTTTGAAGGCCGTAGCGCAAAATGAATTAAGTTACTCGGATTGTTGCCCACCGCTTGGGACATCCACAGTACAGCGAAAATAATCAAAATGAAAAATGATCTGTACGACGCTCGGCATGGTGTAAGAAGGCGGTATTTGGCCTTTTTTCCGAGCGCCTTTGGGTTGCTTACAAATGTTCCTGTGTCGGCTCAGCATCTGTATCTTGGACACTTCTCGTCGTGATGAGACCCGTCCATGAAGGGCGTAACCCCACAGTGTCGGCATACGTAAGCGGTTCTATCTCCAGGAAGAGGGAACTCTTCCTCACCAATGTGGCAAATACAAACTGGCTGGTAATAATCGACCATTCGATACACCAAACAGACTACATGTCACCGCTTCATTGGATATAAAGTTTCCGGTTTCCGGGTCCAAGGGAGCTCTATAACCACGATTTTGACAGTTTTGTCGCTAAAATTCTTACATCAAATTCGCCCACACCTTTGTAATTCGAGAATAATAGGCGCCGTCGATAGAACGATCCCACATCCATGACCCATGTCGCCGTCCCGGCGGAGGTAACAAAAAAGGACTGGATCACCGATGACCTGGTGAGGCTCTCGGTGGGAATCGAGGATCCCGAGGACATAATCGCCGACCTCGACCAGGTCCTGGAAAATGCCTGAGCTCACGGATTTAAATGCGGAATGTTTGAATTTATACTGTGGCCTATCTATCCATCGCCGCCTTCTACCCTCTCTTTCAGGGCCTTGTTCATCTCCTCAAAACCGGAAAGGGTCTGATCGATGCTCTTCGCCATGAAGGGAACCAGAAGCCCAGAAAACACCTCCCTCTGAACGAACCTCACCCTCTCGGCCCCCAGGGGTTCGATCTCGAAGATGTGCTCCCCGTCGAATAGGGCGGGAAGCCAGAGTCTGCCCTTCCACCGGAGTTCCCTATCCGGAATGACCTGAGCCACAACGGGCCTGAAGGCTACGGACCTCCCGCCCGGGGGCTTTATCTGGACCCTCAGCCGCGACCCCCCTTTTGCCTCTCCAACCACCGGCCTGATGAAGGGGTTCCAATCCGTGAAGGCCTCAAAGTCGGTGAGAGCTTTCCAGACCTTCTGCGGCGAGGCCATGATCTCGATCTCGCCCCTTATCTCCTTTTTAAACATGTCATGCCGCCCCACTTCTATTTTGGTCGATGGAGTTTTTCTTCGGATCTTCAGGCGACCTAATCCCGGATATCTTTCGCTTCGCCAAACCAGTCCGGGGGCTGCCAGCCCGGCCTTGGCCTTTCGCCCTGGAACTCCTCCACCTCGACGATCGACTTGGCATAGATCGGCCGCACGGAGGGGCCGTCCACGGACCTTGGACCGACCTCGACGAGGTTGACGAACCTTCCGCTCCAGAGGGCCTCCACCTCGTATATGATCCTCCTCTCTTCGCCGGGACCGAGATCTATCAGGTTCCAGGTGACGACTCCGTCGTCATAGGTGGCGAAGATCGGTGACGAGTCGATGAGCCTCATACCCTCCGGGAGCCAGTCGGCGACCTTCGCCACCAGGGTGTCGTCCCCGAGGTTTTTGATATCCAGAGAATATAGGACGTGGTTTGGAACCGTATCGTCGACCACCCCCGCCTTGACGACGGCCGCACCTTCGGCGGAGCAGCAGGAGAGCCAGTCGATCTCGAGGGCGGAGAAGTTTGCGGCGTAGACCCAATCCTCGCCGTCGCCGCCGAAGGCCTCCACCCGATTCACCAGCTCGCCGCCCAGGAAGCTCGTCACGTCGAGGACAAGCTCGATGCTTCTGACGTCTCCGGGAGATAGGTGGGTGATGGACCAGTTGGCGCCGCCGGAGGTGAGGGTCGGCTTGAGATTGGATCTGACGAAGACAGATCCCGGCGGGAAGAGGTCTCTCACCAGGATCGGCTCGAGGGTCCTGTCCCCGTCGTTCTCCAGGATTATGACGTAGGCGGCGAGGGTTCTATCCTCCTCGTTAACGAGGGATCCCTCTTTCGCCACATGGAGGTGGGGCTGGCCATACCCGGAGGCTTCGTGGAGCCTGATGTCCCTTTGGAGGGAGTAGTCTCCTTCGTACTGCTCGTCCATATCGATCCCGCCCTCGGAGACGACCCTGTACCTCGCTGCCCCCGAGAACTCGGCCTCCGTCTCCATCTCGCCGAGACCCAAAGCTGTCGTCGTCTTATCGAGGTGGCTCACCCCGGAGTATTCCTCGCCGATGTAGCTCTCGCCCTCCCGTCTGGAGCTCATCCCCTCGCTCCACCTGAGGGAGACGTTCGCCGATGGGCCGCCGACGGCGAAGCTCGTGGGACTGTGGTCGAGGGAGACCGACTTGGCGATGTAGTTGGTGTAGGTCTCGATCCTCTCCTCGGACTGGTAAGAGCCGGTCCCCGACTCGAAAGTTCTCTGTTCATCTCCGACTTTCTTGTTGACGGCGACAAACCCAGTCCCCGAGACGGACCTTTCGGTGGCTATGTTCGAGCCGTAGTCGTCCACCCTCTCGCTGATCTTGAAGCTTCCGGAGTAGTCCTCGGAAGCCGAAAAGGCCGGGGACTTTTGGGGCGTGCTGTTGGGGCTGGACATCTTATACACCCCCAGGCTCGCCGCGCCGTCGAACTGGGACTCGACCTCCATCTCCGTACCGCTCCTGTCCACGCCGATGGCTACTTCCCGGTCGAGGGAGCCTCCGTAAAGGTAAGATTCCCTCATCGCCGTGCCCGTTGCCGGGTTTCTTAAAACAGTGATCTTTGTGAAACCTCCTCCAAAGGTGGACCTAGATATCTCCAGGACGGGACGGGAGAGAGAGTTGTTCTCCGATACTTTGATCGACGATTCCAAAAAACTCGTCTCCTCCGCCCACCCCATCTGCCCCCCCATAAGGAGAATACAGGCGCCAGCAGCCAGCAACATCAAGAAACTGCGCATGAACCCACTCACCTCCGGACGTGACCGAAACCCGAGCTATCGGGCCACCCGTCATGTCTATATCTTACACCTTTTTAAACCCATTTGATTGACGGCGGGTTTGAGGTGAAGTTTTTGGCTGAGGGACGCTGGGATCCGAGTCCTAGTCGACCCCGGCGCCGACAAAAAGGGGCTTCTTTCAGGCCTCTCCCGAAGGGGCCTTTCTCACAAGGACGTGGACCTCATATTCGTAACCCACACCCACCTCGACCACATCCTCAACTTGAGGCTCTTTCCTGAGACGGAGGTCTGCGATTCGAGCTACATCTATCGGGGGGAAGAGGTGATACCATACGAAAAATTTGTCCCGGGAACGAATGTCGAGGTCCTCCCGACGCCCGGCCACACCCCGGATCACGCCTCCCTCCTCGTCCAGGCCGATGGCGAGATCTGGCTTGTGGCGGGAGACCTCTTCTGGTGGGGGGAGGGTGCTGTCCATGGGGCTGATCGAGAGTCCTTGTTGGCCCTGGAGGACGAATACGCCTTCGATACAGAGGCCCTGAGGAGGAGCAGGATGACGGCATTGGAGAGGGCCGACGTCGTGATCCCAGGCCACGGGAAGATCCTCCGCCCCCATGGGAGGCATCCGCCTGGAATCCGATAGTCACCTTTTAGTAGTTTTTGAGGAGGGCTTGTAGCCATGCAAGAGGAGATCTTCTGTCCCGAATGTGGCGACTTCACAGAACACGTCACCGTCAAGCTCAGACGGGAGCACCTCGTCAGATGCGAGGTCTGCGGGACGGTCCATCCCACGGGACTCGAGAGGGCGAGGCTTGCGCCCCTCAGGGTCATCATCAGCGCCAAGGACGCCTCCCAACGCCGCACCATCGAGATCCCGGCAGAGGATCTCCTGAAGGTAGGCGATGAGATCCTGGTGGACGACGGGGTCGGCGACGTCGCGATCGTCGAGATCACCTCCATCGAACTGGAGGGGGGGAAGCGGGAGGAGGAGGCTCGTGCCGGAGACGTAGAAACCCTCTGGACGAGGGCCGTCGACGAGGTGGTGGTCAAGGTCTCAGTCCAACGGAGGGGAAAGACCACCTCCTACAACATCCCCGCCGGAGGGGACGAGACCTTCGCAGTGGGGGATGTGAGGACCGCGGGCGCAAGGAGGTATCGGGTGGAGAAGATCAGGCTTCGCGACGGGCGATCTCCCGATAGAGCCCTCGCGAAAGAGATAACCAGGATCTGGGGGGCTGCCCTCTGATGAAAGAAGATATGCTGAAGATGCTCCGGGGTAACGTCGGCGATCGGGTCATAGAGGCGATGGAACGGGTTCCTCGCGAGCTCTTCGTCCCCGAGAGCATACGCTCTTTGGCCTACGAGGATCATCCTCTTCCCATCGGCGAGGGGCAGACGATATCAGCCCCTCACATGGTGGCGATCATGTGCGACGTCCTTGACCTGGGAGAGGGGATGTCTGCCCTGGACGTGGGGGCCGGCTCCGGCTACCATGCCGCGGTGATGGCGGAGCTGGTGGGGCCCGAGGGCTGCGTTTATTCCATCGAGCGAGTCCCGGAGCTGGTGGTCTTCGCCCGCCGGAACCTTCGAGAGGCGGGGATCAAGAACGTGACCGTCGTCGAGGGAGATGGAAGCCGCGGCCTTCCCGAGCACGCCCCCTACGACCGGATCAACGTAGCGGCGACGGCACCGGAGGTTCCCGAGCCCCTAAAAGAGCAGCTGAAGGTGGGGGGAAAGCTCGTCGTCCCCGTGGGGAGCTGCTACCAGGAGCTGGTCCTGGTCATCAGGACCGAGGAGGGCTTCGAGCTGGAGCACCACGGAGGCGTCGTCTTCGTCCCCCTCATAGGGGACCACGGCTTCAAGATCTGAAGGGGGAAGCAAAGGGTTATCTTGATCTGAGATGACTCTCGAACGATGAAGCCTGTCACCCTCATCATCATGGACGGGTTTGGCGAGAGCGACGAGATCGAGGGAAACGCCATTGCCTCCGCCAAAACCCCCAACATAGACCGCCTCAAAAGCTCTTATCCCTTCACCACAATAGGCGCCGCCGGGCTGGATGTGGGCCTTCCCCCAGGCCAGATGGGAAACTCCGAGGTGGGCCACCTCAACCTCGGCGCGGGGAGGGTGGTCTATCAGGACTATACCAGGATCAACCTCGCCATCGAGGACGGCTCTTTCCGTGAAAACCCGGTTCTTATAGAGGCCATGGAAGAAGCGAAAAAGAGGGGCTGCGGCCTCCACCTGATGGGCCTTCTCTCCGATGGCGGGGTCCACAGCCACAACAGCCACCTATATGCCCTCCTGAAGCTCGCGAAAGAGAGGGGTCTTGAGAGGGTCTGGATCCATGCCATCCTGGACGGGCGGGACGTTCCTCCAAGAAGCGCCCTCGGCTATTTCGGGGAGCTGGAGGAGGAGATCGGATCTATCGGCGTTGGAAAGGTCTCCACCGTCGCCGGAAGGTACTACTCCATGGACCGGGACAGAAGGTGGGAGAGGACAGAGCTCGCCTACCGGGCCATGACCTCTGGCGAAGGGTTTTTTGCCGACAGCCCGGAGGAGGCGGTGAGGGCCGGCTACGACCGGGGCGAAGATGACGAGTTTCTCAAGCCGACGGTGGTGGACTCCGAGGGGCAGGTCAGAGACGGCGATAGCCTCATCTTCTTCAACTTTCGGCCCGATAGGGCTCGCCAGATCACCAAGGCCTTTGTAAACCCCGACTTTTGCGAGTTCAACGGGGAAAAGATCAACGTTCACTTCGTTTGCATGACCCAGTACGAGGAGTCGATAGAGGCTCCGGTAGCCTTTCCCGCCGAGCACCTCAAAGACACCCTGGGCGAGGTGGTGAGCAGGGATGGGCTTCGACAGCTCCGGATCGCCGAGACGGAGAAGTACGCCCACGTCACCTTCTTCTTCAACGGCGGCCGGGAGGAGGCGAGCCCTGGCGAGGAAAAGGTTTTGATACCCTCGCCGAAGGTCGCCACCTACGACCTGAAGCCTGAGATGAGCGCCTTCGAGGTGACCGAAGCCGTCGTCGAGAGGATAAAGGAGGGGATATATGACCTCATCGTCCTCAACTACGCCAACTCGGACATGGTCGGCCACACCGGGATCTTCGACGCCGCCGTCAGGGCGGTGGAGGCGGTGGATGAATGCGTTGGGAGGGTCGTCGACGAGGTCTTGGCCCGCGGCGGAGCCGTCCTTCTGACGGCGGACCACGGAAACGCAGAGAAGATGGAAGACCCCAGTACTGGTCAGCACCACACGGCCCACACCACAAACCCCGTCCCCTTCGTCCTGATAATGGACGGCGAAGAGGTGAAGCTGCGCGACGATGGGATCCTCGCTGACGTCGCCCCTACGGTTTTGGATCTATTGGGCCTTCCGATACCGGCAGCCATGACCGGAAGGTCACTGATCGTCAGGGATTAAGCCAAAGAAGTTCAGATGGTCTTCTGTCATGGATTCTTGCTGGAAAAGGTTTCAAACCTACCTTCAGGTCAGCCAGGCCTACAAGATAGCAAGGCGCCTCTTCGTGATGAACGCCTTCGACGGGATCCTCACCATAATGGGGGTCGTCATCGGCGCCCACTTCTCGGGGCTTACAAATCCCGACATAGTCATCAAGGCGGGGGTGGGGGGGAGCATAGCTCTCGGGATCTCTGGCATGAGCAGCGCCTACCTGGCGGAGAGGGCCGAGAGGAAGAGGGACCTGAAGAAACTGGAGAGCGCGATGCTCATCGATCTTAAGAAGAGCCAGTTCGCGAGAGCCTCGGAGTTTGCCACCATCGTCGTCGCCCTGGTGAACGGGATCAGCCCCGCCCTGGGGGCGATCATTCTCGTACTGCCTTACTTCTTTGTGCCCAGGATCGATATGGAGGAGGCCTTCATGGCGTCCCTCGGCCTCGGGCTTCTGTGCCTCTTCTTCCTGGGTTTATTTCTGGCCAGGATCAGCCACGAGCGTATGATCGTCTCCGGCATTCGACTGATCCTCGTGGGGCTTTTGACGATCGCCGTCGTCAGCCTCGTCTCGGCACCAGGATCAATATAGGAGGATATCAGTTGTACGGCGCTATGGGCTTTGAGACCGACACCTTCCTCGAGATGTGTATCGAGCTTCCCGAGAGACACGAGGTCGATCTCGGCCCCCGAAGGTTGGACGTGATCCTCCGGAAGGGAGGGATCCTGGACGCCCAGATCGAGAACTTGCGAAAGGGGAGGTACGGGCCAGGACGGGCGAACCACCTTGAATATGTACTCTTTCCGAGGCTTGAGGAGAAGTGTCTCGAGGTTCTGGAGGGGATTTCGCCGGAATCGAGACCCTTGCGCGATGGCCAGGTCAGAGAAGCCTTTAATAGGGCTCGGTCCAGCATAAACTTGCTGAGATATATGGAACTTTATCGATACCTGGATTCGAAGACGCCCGAGATGCTGGAGGCGTTGAGGGACCTGGTACGCTTTGAGACCGTCGCCCCCCCGGGTAAAAACTATCACGAGATCGTCGATTACCTGATCTCCATCTTCAGGGGCCTGGAGTTTGAGACGGAGAAGGTGGTGATGCCCCAGGAGATCTTCGATCAGAGGTGTGGGAGGGCGGACCTCGTCGGCGACAGGGTGAACCTCAGGGCACACCTGGATGCCGGGGCCGAAGAGACCCTGGTGATCTACACTCATCTCGACGTCGTCCCCGCTGGAGAGGGCTGGTCCTCGAACCCCTTTGAGCCGGAGGTCAGGGAAGACCGAATCTTTGGCCGGGGCGTCGCCGACTCCAAAGGGGCGGTGGCAGCCCTCATCGCTGCCCTCGGGGCGGTCAGAGCCTGTGGAAGGCACCGGCGCAACCTGGAGGTGCTCCTCACCACCGACGAGGAGGTGGGGGGGTACTCGGGGCTCTGCTACTTCACCGACGAGGGGCTCGTCAAGGGCGACTGCATGCTCTGCATGGATAGCTTCTCCGACGACATCATCATCGGCTGCAATGGCATCATCACATGGGAGGCGACGGTCCGCGGGAAGGCGGTCCACTCGGGGGCGAGCTTTCTCGGGGAGAACGCCATCGAGAATGCTCTGCCGGTCATAGAGGCCCTCCTGGATCTGAAGAAAGAAGTGGAGTCGAGGAGGTCCACCTTGCGGGCCTCCTCGGAGCTTCTTGCCTTTGGCCTGGATCACGGGAGACCGATGTTGAACGTCACAATGATCCACGGCGGGATCAAGGAGAACATCGTCCCCGACAGGTGCGTCGTCAGGGGGGACCGCAGGGTGATATCTGAGGAGAGGATGGAGGAGGCGGCCGCCGAGATGGAGAGGGCCGTGGCGGACCTGGGTGTCGACCTCGAGTGGAGGAGCTGGATGGGCTACCCTCCCATGCGGGTAGATCCTGACCACCCCTGGGTCGCAGAGGTGAGCCGCGCTCTTGAGAAGGCCTCGGGAAGGAAGCCAAGGCTTGCGGGCGCCCAGTACAGCCTCGACCAGGCTTACGTCGTGGACGTGACGGGGATCCCCTCCTGCGTCTACGGCGTCGGCCGCCAGACCGACTCAAACCCCCATGGTCCGGACGAGAATGTGACCCTGGAGGACCTCTCGATCTACGCCCGGTTCCTCGCATCTCTGATGACGGGCTGAGCCGTCAGTCGCGAACGACGATCAGAAGGAGGACTATGCTTTGAAGATCGTTTCCGTGGTGGGGCCCAAGAAGTCCGGCAAGACCACTCTCGTCGAGGAGCTGGTCAGATCTCTGAAGAGGCACGGCCGGGTTGGCACCATTAAGAACATGCCCCACCACCCCGTGGAGGACAGAGGCGACACCAAACGCCACTTTGAGGCGGGGGCAGACGTGGTGGTGGGCGTAGGCCAAGAGGGCGTCTTCTTCAAAGTGGCGAGGGGCGGAGGGCTTGAGGAGGCTCTGGAGGAGCTTCGGAGAGAGGGGGTGGATTACGCCATCGTCGAGGGTTTTAAGAGATCCGACCTTCCCAAGATCGTCCTTGGCGGGATCGACGTCCCAAATCCCATCGTGGCGGTGGAGGGAAGGCCGCCCTTCGACGACGATCTGATAGAAGAGCTGGTGAGACTCTTGATCTCGTCTCAGGAACTCTGATCTTCCAACAAACCACCAGTGCAGGACCAAGGGCAGGACCATTCAAACAGGATCATAAATTTATTATAGAAGCTGGAGAAACTCGATACGTTTTTAAACGATAAGGCCGTCACCGGAACTTCGGGGAGGTTCAGATTGAATCGTCTATGGCTCGCAGTCGTGATCTCTATGGTGGTTTTTGTGGGGTCAGCGGCAGCTGCCAACTACGTCTTCGAGCGGTCGGTGATTCAGGGGGTGGGCTACAGAAGCCACGAGCTCATCGGCCAGACAGCCCAGGGATACAGCGGCCAGAAGATCGTGGAGAGGATATCGGGAAGCGGCAACTTCTACGACCGCACCGAGTTCGAGCTCAACGTCCATCACAATTCCATAAACTACACCCAGGAAGCAGAGTTCGAGTACTTCCCAGTAAGCTACCAGACCGGCACCTACGACCAGAAGTGGGTGGATAAGCTATGCGTATCCAACTACGATGCAGGAGCCGTGGTCACTGAGCAGTATACCCACGCCGAGAGCCTGATGAAGAGTACCGAGATCAGAACGGCGGGCGATAGCCATCTGAACGCGGTCAACAACAGCGGGATTGAGGCCAGCTTCAGCTCCAACGTCATAGGAGTGGGCCACATAGGATGGCTCTCCAAAGACCCCAAGGCCGACAGCAAGGGCAGACACTTCGAGGTGGGAAGGAGCATTGAGGACGTCACAGGAGTCTTCTCGATAGAGAAGTACATCCAGCTCTCAATGAACGAGACCATCACTTCCAACATAGACTGGCTCCCCTGTCTGTAGTAGTAGTAGTAGGACGATTCTCGGCCGAATAGAATGTGGATTCGGCCGGTCAGAGGATCTCAGGCGAAAAGATGCATGAGGCCAAAAATCGAGCATAGTCAACGGAGGGTTCGGCCTCATGCTAAAATTGGTCCTGGGTTGCTGGGCAGTTCAGAAGGCTTCGGGAGAGAATCACAGCTAGGCAAAGAAAATCGGCTTTCTTGGCATCGGCAGGTCATCAGGTTTCTACGTTGTAACGGATTAGGTAGACCCAGAACGCCAGGCCAACCACTGAGATGGCGACCAGGATCTCACCGATCACTTTTATCACCTCCTGAGACTATAATGACTATTCATTATAAATCCAGAGTTTATGAAGCTTTTGATCTTTTCATAGGTTCAGCACAGCAGTTGAAAGCAAAAACCAAAGTGAGAGCGCCGAGATCGAAGTCTGAAATCCGTTATATCTGCTCGCAAAATTTATTAATTGTAAACTTCAATAATGGTTCATGCTCAGGCCGTTTTGGGAAGAGGCGCTGGAGAGATCAAAAATTCATGGCAGCCCTCGTGGGGACTTTCCTATGGAGAGGACGAAGGAAGGATCGAGGCCGCAGACCGTTTGCGGCGTCCCCTTCTGCCAACCATGATCACGACTCTATCTCTTCGGCTTCCCCTTCCCGAGGACGAGCCCTTCCTCTTTCGCCTCTACACCAGCACCAGTGAGGTGGAGATCGCGTCCATCGGCTGGGGCGAGGCTGATAAAGAAGCATTTCTGTGGCTCCAGTTCAAAGCGCATCAACATCACTAGCCACCATGACCCCCGAGGCGGACCAGAGGGTAATTCTCCTGGACGGAAGGCCTGTAGGAAATCTGATCGTCATCCGGGGGCACAAGGAAATCAGGCTGGCGGAGATCGCCCTCCTCTCAGAAGATCGGGACAAGGGCATTGGGAGCTGCCTGATTCGGGATCTGGCGGAGGAAGCAGTGGAGGCGGGTCTGCCCCTCAGGCTTCACGTGGCGAAGTTCAACCGGGCGATTCGGCTCTATCGGCGTCTGAGTTTTGCCCTGATAGGCGATACAGGCACCCACTTTTTCATGGAACGGCCCCCCATTAGTTTTGTAATACCTCTTCGGTCACGTCGCCCCCAAATTTGTCGAGCTATGGGAAGAGACTTATCTCGATAGAGGGCAGATCTGAGGGACACAAACTCCTACCATAGCCCCTTCGAAGGAGGGCGAGGAGAAGTTCAGAGGCACATGGCCGAAGGTAGAACGGGTGCCGTAAGATGAACTCTGGCGAGGAGATCAGCTTTGGTTCCCATCGATACCAGCTCATTGAGTTATGAGTTTCCCTGAGCGACAAAGTGGCGACAGAAAAGTTTAATGTGACCGATCAAAAAAGAAGTCCTACGCGTGAATAAGCGCAAAATCAGAGTCGAAACGACGGAATCTCACATGAATAATTGTACTGAAAGTAGCGATACGGGCAATATTTTTGGATTATTAGGGAAACCTGATCGATGTTATGAAGATTGGTGGAGGGACGATATGGCAGAATTATTCAGGGAAGTTGTGGGGCGGGCAAAAGAGGAGAATAGAACGTATCTGATGGAGCACGAGTGCAAGGCTCTCCTCGAAAGCCTGGGGATCTCGACGACGGGCGCCGAGGTCGCCCGGTCTGAGGATGAGGCGGTCCGGTTGGCGGAATCGATAGGCTACCCCGTGGTACTGAAGGTGGTCTCCCCAGAGGTAGTCCACAAGTCCGACGCCGGCGGCGTGAGGCTCGGCCTGATGGGTCCCGACGAGGTTAGGCGGGCCCGCCTGGAGATGGTGGAAGCGTTCCGGGACAAAGAGGTCGTCGGGATCGCAGTCCAGGAGATGGCCCCGCCGGGGACCGAGGCGATCGTCGGGGTGGCTCGCGACCCCACCTTCGGTCCGATCCTGATGTTCGGCCTCGGCGGCATCTTCGTCGAGATCCTCCAGGATGTATCCCTGAAGTCGATACCCATCACCGAGACCGATGCCGACGAGATGATCGCGGGGATAAAGGGCCACGCCCTTCTTGGGGGGTACCGCGGCCGGTCGGCGGACATCCCTGCTCTGAGGGATCTGTTGATGAAGATCTCCGACCTGGTGATGAAATATCCCGAGATCGCCGAGATGGACTTAAACCCCGTCTTCCTATACCCCGACGGCTACCGGGTGGTGGATGCGAGGATCATAATCGGCGACGCCCCCGAGGTCACCGAAGGGGCCTTGCCCAAGATCCAGGACCTCCACGACCTCTTCTACCCGAAGAGCATCGCCGTCATCGGAGCTTCGGGGACAAAAGGTAAGCTCGGATGGAACGTCTTCTGCAACCTGATCAATCACGACTTCGAGGGAGATCTCTACCCCATCAACCCCAAGGCCGAGTCGATTTTGGGGATCAAGGCCTACCCGAGGATCAGCGCCGTCAAAAAGCCCATCGACGTCGCCGTCATCCTCGTCCAGGCGAGCATGACGCCGGAGGTGGTGAAGGAGTGCTGCGACTGTGGCGTCAAATACGTCATCGTCGAGTCTGCGGGCTTCGCCGAGATGGGCGATGCGGGAAGGAGGATAGAGGAGGAGATGAAGGCGATCACCGACTCCTACGGCGTGCGGCTCCTGGGGCCCAACTGCTCGGGGATAATCAATACCCACTGCAGTATGGTCCAGTCCATAGGGATCGTCGACGCCCTATCCCGGGGGAACATCGGCCTCATATCCCAGGCCGGGGTCTGTGCCGCCGGGATGCTCTGGGGTCTCCGTCACATCATGGACTTCGGGATCGTGGCGACGATCGGAAACAAGCTCGACATCAACGAGACGGACATGCTGGAGGCGGTGAGCCAGGACGAGAATGTGAACGTCATCTGCATGTACCTCGAATCTGTGAAGGGCGGGAGAAGGTTCATCGACGTGGCTAAGAGGATCACGACGGAGAAGCCGATAATCGCCCTCAAGTCCGGCAGGACTGAGGCTGGGAAGAGGGCGGTCGCCTCCCACACCGCCTCCATAGCCGGAAACGATCTAGTCTACAGCGCCGTCTTCCAGCAGGCCAGGGTGATCAGGGCGAGGGACTACGAGCACATGTTCAACCTCGCCAGGGCGGTGTCCAAGCAGCCCTTCCCCAAAAAGGAGGGCGTCTTCATCATCACATACGCCGGCTCCCTCGGGGTCATATCCGCCGACGCCGTCATCGACGAGGGAATGAAGCTCTCAGATCTGGAGCCTCACCTCAAGGAGAGGCTCCTCGACCTGCTCCCGGAGTACGTCGGAGGGACAAACCCCGTCGACTACACCTTCAGCATGGACGCCGAGACGGTGAAGAGGACGATCGAGATCGGGGTGGAGAGCGAGGACGTGGGAAGCTTCATCGTCATCCTCCAGGCTGAGATCCTGGGAAGCTACGTCGAGCCTTTGGGCAAAATCGACTATCGGGGAAAGCCCATTATGGTCTGCGTTGCAGGAAAGGAGTTCGCCATGGACGACGTCATCAAGATGGAGAACGTCGGAATCCCCGTCTACCAGACCCCAGAGCAGTGCGCCGACGCGATATCGGTGATGTACAAGCACTGGAAGCACTCTGGACAATAGTCAGAACCGCGGGACCCCCAGGAGATTCTCGCGGGGTCGCCCCCCATCCCGGAGCTCATCCCCGGGAATGGGTTGACTACCGACGACCCCGTCAGTACATCTTCATGACGTCCTGGGGCTCGGTCCAGTTTCCGCCCTCAAAGATCCTCATGGAGGATCTCTCCCTTGCGTACTCCATCGTCCTCGTCCAGTTCGCCTTGGAAGGAAGTGTCGCGGGGTCGATCATTCTGCTGAGCCGAGGGCTTACGATCGGGGGCTGGTTTCCCATTGCAAGGAGTTGTTTTTCCCTCTCCTCGGCGATTTTTCGGGAGACCTTTCCCAGGACCGACGGCGCCTTCGACGATCCTCCAAGGGATGCCGGCTCTTTGAAGATCTCCGATCCGAAGTAGGGGTAGTACTGGCTGTGGTCTACCCTCGAGGCCGTGCCCCCAGAGAAGAATATGGGGTCAGAGAAGTAGGACCGCCACTCCGAGTAGTTGGGATTAGTGCCGGGGTTCAGGTAGTCTGCGCCCGCCAGGCCCGCCGTCAAGATCAGGCCCGATACCACCAAAATCAAATTGCTCTTTGAAATCATGTCCGAGTCACACTCCCCTGGGGGGAGTATGCTGGGCTTGGTTTAAATTATTTGCCCAATAGATGACAGGATGATCTCCCGCAGAGGTCAGCTTCGGTAGACCTTCATCACGCATCCCTCATCAGTCTCCTCGACCTCGAGCTTCATCCCGAGATCTGCAAAGACCTTCCGCCAGTGGCTCTCGACGCAGGTCTTACAGTGCTGTTTTGCAACGAGCCCGGCTCCCAGGCGGGCGAAGGCGTTGATGCCCTCCTTGATGGCGCATTTATCCCTTCTGATCTCAACCCAGCCGTCCCCCTCCACCACCGAAACGACGCTTCCAAAGAGGTTCTTGTCGTTGGTGGCCACGGCAATGGCCAGGTCCTTCGGCTCGGAGAGCTCCAGCCTCTTGAAGGTGTCGGCGACCTGGTGGGCGCCCATATCCTGAAACTCGCGAAGCCCTTTCTTTCCGAGCCTCTTCGCGACGTAGCCGCTGCTTCCGTAGAAGCTTCCAAGCCACATCGCCACCACTCGCTGCTGGATCTGCTCCGTCGGGATATCGGGAACGTCGGTCATGAATCTGACTCGTCCTGGGGGCGATATAACCTTTCCGAGAGGTTTCCTCAGACAACTCCGATCTTCGAGGCCCGGTAAGATTATCCGGGAAGCTTCGAAGTCCTGGAGCAGATCGACGAGTACAGGTCGGCCATAAGTTCGGAGAAGACGGCGTCGGATGAGGGGCTCGTCGGGGTGGACGAGAGGATCAGCGAGAGCCAGAGGAACCATGAGTCGGTCGCTGGCGCCTATAAATCCGAGGAGCTTATTGAGGCCTACACCGACTACATCACCATGATATCGCCGTCTTTCCCGTGCACGTGAACCAGAGCATCACAGGCGACGTATCCATCGACGCTTCTACAGAGAGGAAGAAGGGAATCTGCTCCAAGAACCCCTGCCGAAGAAAAGTAAAGGACTGGCGCCTCTTGCGCCAGAACCTCTTTTACATGGCCAAGATCGATTCAGATCGGATCGGGCTTATCGAGAAGCCCTCTCTTCTCCAGAATTGCGCCGGATCTCGCGTGGGGACGCCTTGAGACCGAGTCACCTGCCTTCTCCATCTCCCTCGCCTCGTCGGCCAGCTTTGCTGCAGCCCGCATCACCTCGTGTCCCGCGGCGGCGGTGAGGGCGATCCTGTCCAGCTCCTTAAGCCTGAAGCAGGCGGCGGCGGCGATTCCCGCCACCGTCTGGGCCATGTGGAGCGCGCCGATGGCCTTCGCCCGAGCGTAGGGGTTTTTGAACTCCATCCGTTCTGTGCACTTCTCAGGGCTCGCGAGGATGTGGGGAAGCTCGGCGGAGCCTGCGAGGATGCTCGCCATCGTCCTGTCCAGCTCCTCCTGAACAAGCCTCACAGACCCACAGATACTCAATACCTTGAGGGAGTCGGAGTTGAAGAGCGCCATCTCCGCGGGATCGAGGAACTCCCGTTTCGCCCCGATGAGGGGGTCGAAGGGAAGGATGATGTAGCCGAAACCCTCGGCCTCCAGAGCTTCGCGAGCATCCTTCTTGGAGGGGCCGTCGGATATGACGACGGTCGGAAAATCCTTGTAGATCTCTCTTGCCGCTGTAGGCCCAGGGGTTGCGGCGTTCGGCCCGACCATCACCACAAGCTGGGGTCCCCAGCTCTTCAGCTCTGCCGACATTTCGGCCTCATTCTTCGTCATCTTGGCTCCGAAGGAGAGGGATCTGACCTCGATGTCCGTCCTCTCGGCTATCTCGTCGAGCGCGAGGTCTGCGACCAGCGATGATGCGACGTTGCCGAGCTTGATAAATCCGATCTTGAACATGGCATTAACCCCGCCCCAGGGATGCCGTCAGATCATAAAAGAGTTCCGATCTCTTGATGGACATCGATCTTGACCCCCATCCCTCCGGTCTCAGTCCGACTCATCTCAATTCGAATCTCAGGCGTCAAAGCGGTCTATTTCGGCGATAACTTCTTTATATCCCGCTATCGTTTTGGAAATAGATACCTTGAGAGCTTGGATGATTCGTCACTTGGGCGAGAACAGGTGGCTGGTCCTGGATACCCTCGCCATAGTCACGGGCCTTGCCGGGGGGCTTGGGGCCGTGATCTTCAGGAGGCTGGTCGAGTCGGTCCACCACCTCTTCTTCGGGCCGGTTCTCGCCGCCCTTCCCGGAGGCGACGAGAGGATGGTGCTACTGCCGGTTCTGGGGGGAGCTGTCGTCGGTTTAACCATCCTCAGGTTTGCGCCCGAGGCGAGAGGGGAGGGGATCCCGGGCCTCATGGAGTCGCTCCACAAGAGGGGCGGCAGAATTCGGGCCCGGTCTGGGCCTTCCCTCCTCCTCGCATCCATCGTCACCATCGGGAGCGGCGGCAGCGCTGGGAGGGACTCCCCCATCGCCCAGATCGGGGCTTACTTCGGATCCATCCTGGGCCAGAGGCTGAGGTTGACGGTGGCCGACGTCCAGATCCTCGCCATCTGCGGCTTTGTGGCGGGACTTGCAGGGACCTTCAACGCGCCCCTTGGAAGCGCCATCTTCGGCATGGAGGTGGTCATGAGGCGCTTTAGGATGGTGGATGCGGTTCCCCTCCTCCTCTCGGCGGTGATCGGAGCGGCAACGGCCTCCGCCTTCCTCGGCACTAACCCCGCCTTCACTCCGCCCGAGATCGATCTTGTCCTGGCGGAGCTTTGGCTCTGCTTCATCTTGGGGCTCGTCTTAGGCGCCGTCAGTCTCCTCTGGGTCGCCCTCGCCAGCGGCGCAGAAAGGCTCTTTGAAAAGCTTCCCCTGAGGGATGGGTTGAAGCCAGCCTTGGGCGGTTTTGTCGCAGGGGCCGCGGGACTTTACTTTTTGGACTATGGGATCATGGGGGTGGGTTACGACGGGGTGGACCGGGTGTTGAGCCTCGTCTCCGGTCCAAGTGGGTCTGATGAGATACCGATTCTCCTCTTCCTTCTTGCCCTGGCGGCGGCCAAAGCCCTGGCCACCGCCTCTACCCTAGGATCCGGCGGGAGCGGGGGGAGCATCGGACCCACCCTCTACATCGGCGCTGTGGTCGGAGCTGGCCTGGGCCTCATCTTCGCAGACGTCTTGCCCGCTGCTGAAGGACACGCTCCGACCTACGCCCTTCTGGGGGCAGGAGCCCTTTTCGCGGGATCTGCAGGCGCCCCCCTCACCTGTGTGGTGCTGATATCAGAGATGACCGCCGACTACGCCCTCCTTCCGTCTCTAATGATCGCCTGCGCCACCAGCTACGGCATAGCCCAGATGGGCCTCAAGGGGTCGACCATCTACACGTTGAACCTGCTGAGAAGGGGCGTCACCCTGGAGACGGAAGAGGCGGTTTTGGCGAGGGTCCCAGTCAAAGATGCCATGGCCCAGGAGGTGGTGACGGTCGACCCGGACGCGACCATCAGAGATGTGAGAGAGAGGATAGTCGAGCATAACATCAGGGGTTTTCCCGTCGTCAAAGACGGCGATCTCTTGGGGATCGTCACCTTCGACGACCTCCGGAAGGTACCCGAGGAGAGGCAGGATGAGATCCGAGTAGAGGACGTGGCAGTGAAGGATGTGATCGTCGCCTACCCCGAGGAGAACATGAAGCAGGTGATGGACCGGCTATACCAGAACAACGTCGGACGGCTTCCCGTGGTGGAGCGGGAGAATCCGAAGAAGCTTCTGGGGATCGTCACCAGGACCGACGCCATCGGCGCCTACGAGAGGGCGGCCGAAAATCAAGAAGAGCGCGCCAAATAAAGAAGAGGACGGCTTGCTTTGCGGAACTCTCTCAGAATAGAGGGGAGGGGTTTCAGACTTCAGACTTCAGACTTCAGACCTGTTCTCTGTTCTTTCCCTCTGTCCCTCTTTCCGGTGAAGCGTTCCGCTCCGCTCGATCTTCTTCTCTACCCTAGCCCATTCCTTTGTCGCAAGGAAGCTCTCCTCCATGTAGCCGACCGCCTTCTCGAACCTCCTCATCGGGAAGGCCATGGTCAGAACGTCGAGGGGCACGCAGGGCCGGGCCGACGGATCGAACATGCCCAAGACGACTTTCGGCTCTTCCTTCGACCCATCCTTCGATCCGTCCTTCGATCCGTCCTTTTGCCCTTCGACGAACGGGTAGAGGATGATGGAACTGCACCCCGCACCCATGGGGGAGATGACCCCGTTGGGATCGCTTCTGTCAAAGTTTGCGATGGTGAAAAGGCCGGAGAGGACCTCGGGGCGGGCGAAGAAGATCACGACCTCGGGCGCGTCCACCCCCGCCAGCTGGTCCCACCGGGTGAAGTGCATGTTCATTCCCTCTGAAGAGATCGCGGGGATCATCTTCTCCCAGGCATCGACGATCTCCGGCGTCCTTTTATACCGCTCCCCTTCGAGGCTGCCCGGCTTGCCGTACGAGAGGAAGTACCGGAAGTCGGGGGGACGCTCCCTTGAATATCCTGAATACATGAGTCCTCCGGGGCAGGAGATCGAATTCTCATCGAAGACGAGGGGCGTTCCACCCCTCGCGCGGTTGATCTGGCAGATGAGGCAGCGCCAGCCCTCCGGCGGCGGGACTTT
>LGFT01000088.1 GCA_001509375.1 Methanothrix harundinacea
ATCTCTGCAGGGTCTTTGTGCCAGAGGGGCAGAAGGAGCTGGATTTTGAGCTTCTGGCAGACTTCCACCAGACGGTTTCGCCGATGGTTCGATCTGATGGCACCATCGCAGAGGCCGTCGATCTCGAGGCCTGCGAGGGCTTCGATGAGGGGCGAGGTATCCACCTCGTCAGCTACAAACTC
Source organism: Methanothrix harundinacea (assembly GCA_001509375.1). Taxonomy (GTDB): domain Archaea; phylum Halobacteriota; class Methanosarcinia; order Methanotrichales; family Methanotrichaceae; genus Methanocrinis; species Methanocrinis harundinacea_D. Next base: position 183 of record LGFT01000088.1, read on the forward strand.
CATCAAGGGGATCTCCAGAGATCGGGCTGAAAGGCGGGTCAGGTCTGGATCGAGGCTCTGTTTCATCCGGGAGGGAAGATGAGCACGAGCTGTGACCAGGTATGCGACATCAAGTCCTGCCTCTCTGATCAGGTGGTGGCAATAGACTGAGGCCGCATTTCCAGAGAATAGGATGGCGACCCTCAACTTAACACCTCTTCATGGCCAGCATCTCCCGTTACGGGTCGGTACAGCTCGTCGAGCTGAGCTGGCCTGATCTGTGGAAGTAGTGGACGACGAAGGCCGCGAGGAGGACGGCCATGATCCCAGTGAGGAAGATCCCGTCGAAGACCCCGGCTCCGCCGATGGAGAGGGCGAGGGGTTTTGCGCTCATGTCCATCGATCCTGGGCCGATCATGGGCGGGGCCAGCTGTGCCAGAACGCCGGGGGTGAGGAGGCTTAGAACGTCGGCCCCCAGGAGGGTTCCCATCGTCCCGCTGATGTAGGCGAGGGCCGGGGCCGCCTGGAGCCTCCGCGCCAAGGCGAGGCCGCATACTGTGGCGAGGGTGGGGGGGACGTAGACGGGGAGGAGGATCCCCTCTCCCGCCACAGGCATCGCCATCCTGTACGTAATCGCCGCCACTATCAGGGTTCCCAGCATCGCCCTCCGAGTCGAGACCTGGCACCGGACCAGGATCGTCAGGGAGATGACGATGGGGATTATGCAACCGCCCAGGTTCACAGCCAGGGCCACGGGATGGAAGGTGGTGGGGAAGGTGAGGTCCATCATCGGCGAGAGGAGGAGGGAGGTCGCTTCCAGAAATATCGGGGGGTAAGAGGTGATCGGCCCCGCGTGGAGGGGGACGTTCACGGCGCTACCCACAAAGCTTCCGAAGACCATCAGAAGGGCGTGCCAATAGCTGAACCCTACCTGGTAGAAGGCCTCCGCCGTGAGCCGCAAGAAAAGGTAGATGATGATCAGTGGCCCGGCAAATGCGAGCAATATGAGGGCAAGGGAGATGGGGATGACGAGCCATTCGAACAACTTCAACACCCGGCTACAAATTGCTGGGGCCATTAATATAGTCTTCCAAGTTTCAGATGGCCTTTCAATCCTTATCAAACTTACAAAAGCCGGAACCGAAAAGAGGATCTCTTCGAGGATGGCTCACCTGATCAGAGCATAAATGGAGCGGTTTTAATATGGCAATAATTGCTGGAAAAGAGCTTGGCGAGATCCTGGAACGGGGCGTCGTCCGGGAGATGATCGATCCCGAGGTCCAGGTCCAGATCTGCGGCGTCGACCTTTCCCTCAGATCCGTGGAGCGGTTTGTGACGGCGGGAGCGGTGGATTACGACAATAAAGAGCGTCAGGTCTCAGAGACGGAGGAGGTTCCCTTCGACGAGGCGGGCTGGGTCTGTCTTGAGGCGGGCTGCTACCTGGTGACCTTCAACGAGGCGGTCAGCATCCCCAAGACGATCACCGCCCTCGCAAGGCCCAGGTCGAGCCTTCTTCGGAGCGGGGCTACCGTCGAGACCGCCCTCTGGGACCCCGGATACCGGGGTCGGAGCCAGTCCCTCCTCGTCGTCCATAACCCTTTTGGTCTGATGCTGAAGAGGAACGCCCGGCTGATCCAGCTTGCCTTCTATCGGCTTTCCGCCATCGCTGAGAAGGGGTACGGGGGAGCTTACCAGAACGAGAACCTGTGACTCTCTCCTCTACCCTACTGCTCCTCCTCGACGAGACGGCAGCGAGCTAGAGGCCGGAGATCCGAGTCCAGCTCGTAGATGAAGGGAACGCCTGTCGGGATCTCGACCTTCGAGATTCCATCGTCTGAGATTACTTCGAGGTGCTTCGCCAGGGCGCGGAGGGCGTTACCGTGGGAGACGATGAGGACCCTTCTGCCTGACTTGATCTCGGGTCCAATCCTCTGGTTCCAGAAGGGCACCACCCTATCATAGACGTCGGCGAGGGACTCTGAGCACGGCAGCCGATCCCTCGGAACGCCGGAGTACCGTCGGTCGAATTTGGGTTGCCTTGGGTCTTCTGGGTCGAGGGGCGGAGGCGTGTCCCGGTATCCCCGCCTCCAGAGCTGGACCTGGCCCACCCCAACCTCGGCCGCTACCTCCTCCTTCGTCCTGCCCTGGAGGGCGCCGTAGTGCCGCTCGTTCAGCTCCCAGGCCTTCACTGATGGGACCCACTCAAGCTCCATCTCCTCGGAGACGATCCAGAGGGTCTTGATCGCCCTCTTCAAGAGCGACGAGAAGGCGATGTCGAAATCCAGTCCCTCCCGGCGGAGGAGGCGGCCGGCCCGCCTCGCCTCCTCCACCCCCTGGGGCGAGAGGCCGACGTCAGTCCAGCCCGTGAACCTATGCTGCCTGTTGTAGACGGACTGGCCGTGGCGGAGGAGGACAAGGGTGTGAACGGATCTCATGGATTGCCCCGCGTTGTGAGTCTTACAAAATGAGATCGACCCTAAGATCGACCCAATTTCGTTGAATCGTTTGGTGCGGCCAGAAATATCCTTTGCGATTCGCACCCAAAAATCCGCAGAAAAAATAGATGGTGACTGGAGACGCCCGGCTTCAGAGAATCGCTCGGGTCGTGGTTATGACGCGGTCATTTCTGTCGACTACAAGTACCTCTTCTCCGTCCACGATGTCCAGGTCGGCGTCGATCACCTGGCGGCCGAAGACCCGGCCTCCCCTGGCGACGAAGGGCACGGCGGCGTCCGAAATCACCAGCCTCTTTCTTCTCGGCGTCTTGTTCACTGACAAGAGTTATCACCTCTCGCGATATTTGTGGAGCTGATCTGATATGTATTTTTTGGTTGAAAGTATGATTAAATCTTAATCAATAAGATTTTCCTCATACGAGAAATTCTCTTTGGCCTGATTGTAGACTAAAAGCCATGCCCACCATCGGCGCTGAACTAGCGCCGCGGGCGATCCGGTGATAGCGGATCTTTTGACGATGCCTGAGGTCGTCAGGACTCTCCTTTTAAGGGGCTTTCTCCTCCTGAAAGAACCTGACCGAGATCATTGCAGCCCCCCTCTCCTCTAGTCCTTCGACCAGAATCCCGCCGCAAATAGATATCGATCTCTGCAGATACTTCATCTCAGCCGCCCGAAAGGGGTTGATCAGTTTCGGCCCTTCCCCTGAGATTTTGGCCGAGACCGAGTTCCCGCTTTTGAAGGTCTTGACGGCGATCTTCTCCGCCCTCGCGGCCACGAGCCTTTCGAGGATGTCTATGACCAGGTCGGAGAAACGCTCGGTGTCCATCAAGACCTCTGGCAGGTCTTCGTCCCCCTCGAAGACGAGATCGGCCCTCTCAGATAGATTAACGTGCGAGATCCTGGCCTTCAGAGCCCGCAGGTACTCCTCTTCGGTCTCAGCCTCCAGGATCGCCTTCTCATCGTAGGGCTTGCGGCTGAAAACCACCAGGGAGGCTTCGACGACCATGTTTATGTCCACAGGGATGAGGTTCTGATAGGGCTGAAATCCCCTGTAGGTGACGGTGTAATCGTTCAGCAGCCTCTCGGCTCGCCTCAAGAGGTGGTCTTCAAAGAGCCCTTCAAACCGCTTTCTCTCAAACATCCTCTCGAGTTTTCCGACCACCCCTCCCGCCCTATGCACCAGCTCCATGTCGAGGGTTCCCTCCGCCCGGTGCCTGTGTAGGTGACCGTCCATGCAGGCGAAGAGTCCATCGACGGCCGCGGCATCCACCAGGGCCTCGGTATCCCTGGCGGCATCCTCTTCGTCCAGATCTTCGAGGAGGCTGGAGACCAGGACAAGCCTTCCAGTTATGATGGTGAAGAGCCGCTCCATCTCCCGCAGCGCTTCGTGGGAGTAATCCGCCGCAGACCTCGCCCAGTCATGATCGATCACGGCGATCTCATTCAATGAATCCGTGTACTTGTGAAGCCTCAAAAGCGTTCTCTTGACGGTCTCAACATCCATCGGCTTTCCGTGGCCTGGACAGCAGATCCGGATGTTCCTCTCCTCTAGAATCCAGAGGGCCTTTCGGATCGATCCCATCTGGTCGTCCCGGGACCATCCGGGAATGCCCGCGATTCCCGGATTGGAGGCGAAGAGGAGGTCCCCCAAAATGAGGAGGTCGCCGACGCGGATGGCCACACTGTCAGGGCTGTGGCCGGGGAGGTGGAAGACCTCTAGCAGATCGCCGCCGCCCATCTCCACCTTTTGGCTGTTTAGGGTGAGGCCGTCGCCAATATTTCTCGACATCGTTTCGTAATTGAATTCCATGCCACAATCTAATGTCAAATTTCTTTGGACCCGATCTTTCAGATCCTCTGGGGACAGAAGCCTGATCTCTGGGGTGATCGGTTCGATCCTCTTTCCGAGAATTTGGGTTAGGGCCATCCTCTGGTCCCCTCTCTCAAGGGCCAACGCCCCGTCCTCTTGGACAGCGAGAGCGGCTTGATCGAATCCTTCAAAGAGGTCTCTTCGGTTGAGCTGGAAAGAATGGTCGGCGTGGATATGAGTAAGATAAACCACGAGGGGCCTCGGCCTCCTATCGTACAGGCCGGATAGCACCTCCAGCAATCGGTCAGTTTGATCATCGAGTCCTCCCGGATCTATGAGAGCGAGCTTGTCCTCGGATGAGACGATGTAAGAGTTGGAGGACATCATGTCGATCGCCCTGATGAAAGGGTAAACCTCTAAGTGCTCAGTTCCGCAAACTGGCTGCAAAATCTCAGACTTCATCTTCGTAGCAGCGCGGAGACCCCGGTCTTTAGGCCGGGGAGGAGCGCGTGCCT
>LGFT01000005.1:0-51479 GCA_001509375.1 Methanothrix harundinacea
AGGTACTATCCCATATCGGGGCTCAGCTCGGAGGCGCTCTATAGCATAGTTGAGGGGGAGGAGAAGAACCTATTTGAGAGGAACGCGTGAACTGAGAGCCAGAACATTCATCGAAGCTCTTGAAGTAGAGCCGATCGACGTTGTGCCTCGTCCCCGCGCCGGTGAAGCTACTGTTCATGGCGGTGAGGGCGATTATGCCGGGAACCACGAAGGCGAAGTAGCTGGTGCCGTCTACGTAGATGCCCCGTCCGAGCCCCCACCCGAAGGCGACCGGATAGAGGAGAGGGCTGACCAGGTAACGAAATCTTCTTCCCGTACTCCTTGGTGAGGTCTTCGGTCTCTATCATCGAAGACATAGTATATTTCAGCTCCATATTCCGAGGTTCTGGATTCTTGATCGGCCCAGATTAATCGGAATGAATCGATCGCCGCGACGAACTCATCTGCCCCCATATTCGATCCGGGAAATGTGCGTTTTCAACTTAATAACTTTCGGTTAGCTCATACTTAATGTGATATGAGAAGAATATATTCCAACTGAACCCATCAGCCCTCAGATTCCCGAAGATAACGACTGAACCTCGATGTAAATTCAATGGACGAGAACCAACAGCATAACCAATACGATAAGCCGAACCAAAACGCTGATGATCATCGAAGTGATCACCAAAGAGAGGCCGAGCTTCATGCCGAAGACGGAGGTGTAATTGGGAATCAAAGATCTCACCGAATAAGCGGGGAGCATGAAAAGGCTTCCCAACATCAAGACCATCAACGCCTTCATCTCTGATATGGCGCCGTTTTGAATCATCGGCCCCAGAAGTGTGATTCCCGCCTTGGGGCTTGCAACGTAGATCGTCAGAGGCACCACCGTCTCAGAGGGAACCCGGAACGTTTGAGCTATGGGGAGAACGTTCATCGATTCGAGGATCCCCTCTCTGCTCAAATAAAGGACAAGGAACGTCATCACAAAAAATAGCGATGAGATTCTGAGAAATATCCTCATCTGCCCTTTGAGGGATTTTTTTGCGGCCTCTATTATCCCCATCCTGTCGAGAGTCCCGCCCACCTCCGGTGGGATCGACGATTCCTCCGATAGATACGCTCTTCCCAGGATCACCACCAATAAAAGTTTTATCAGCCCCGTTGCTATGGCCACAGCAGCGTACAACCCCCCCACGACCATCCCCAGAACGGGTATCACAAAGGCCAGCTGATATGTGAAAAACTCCCGAAAATAGACAGGAACGCTATTCATAACGGCGCTGAGAAACGCCTGACGCTCGCTCAAAGCCCCCTCCTCTCTCAACCTGGCGATCATGGTGTTTGCGGCTAGGGCGGACCCGAAGCTGATCGCGAAGGTGGAGGCGGATACCGATGGCAGGCGAGATACCGAAACAAGAGGCCTCGCAATGAATGAGATCCGTTGAAAGAAACCCATCTCCACCATTACGCCCGTCAGAAAGAGCATCACGAATACGATGGACATGGTGGAGACGGTGGAGTTCAGCGTTTCAATGAGGAGATATATCAGACTCAACTCATCATCTCTGTTTCTGGAATTCATGGCGAGATCGATGCAAGCTCTATTCCTGGTTCTATGACGTCTCCTGCCAGGATTCCCAGCTCATGGGATCGGAGCAGGCCAGTCCAGTATGGGGCCTTCCAGACTTACCACTGATTTATTAATAACAATTTCGGTTAAAGTAGTACTATTTGAATTATAACGCTCTGATCTTCGAGGGGATGAAATTGAGGATGAGCGATTGCCGATCTGACATAGAAGGGGTGACAGAAGGTCCAGATCGTGATGGGTTCATCGAAGGGCTTATGACCGATGATCAGAGGATAAGTCCGGGTTAGAGGTGAAGATGAGGCATATGAATTTGCAGAGAAGCGATCTCTTGCGAGTGGTGGTGGTGGGCGGTGGCATAGGCGGAGCAGAGCTCGTGAGAAACGCCGCCACCAAGGAGGGGCTGGAGCTGGTCCTCGTCGAACCGAAGGATAGGATCGAATGCCAGGCCCTCTACCCCGACTACCTGGGCGGAAGGATCGAGATGGAGGAGATGACCGCCCCCCTGGACCCCTTCTGCAAGAAAATGAACGCCGTTCACTTAAAGGACCGTGCCCTAAGGATCGACTTCGCCGATAAGAGGGTGACCTGCGAAAAGAACGATCTCGATTACGACATCCTCGTCCTGGCCCCCGGTGCGGTCCAGAACTACTTCGGAGTTAAAGGCGCCGAGAAGGCCTTCTCCATCAACACCCTGGAAGATACTGTCGAAGCGAGAAGATTCGTCGAGAAGAAACGCCCAAAAAAGATCGCGATAATTGGGTCTGGGCCCACCGGCATAGAGACCGCCTGCTTTCTCGCAGAGGATTCAAACTGCACGATATATGTCATCGAGATGATGAACCGGCTCTTGCCCACCCTATCCAAGAACGCCTCCATCCTGATGGAAAAGATCCTAACGGGAAAGGGCGTAGAGGTCCTGACCAAAAAAAAGGTCGATTCGATCCGAGACGGCGGCGTAACCTTCGCTGACGAAAGCTCCCTCGACTGCGAGATGGCGATCTGGACCGCAGGGATCAGGCCCGCGCCCCTTATTGAGAACCTTGGCCTGCCCAAAAAGAACGGCTGGCTCCTTTGTGATCAGTATCTGAGAGTTCAGGGATATGAAGACGTCTTCGCCATCGGTGACTGCGCCTGGATAGAGATCGGCGGGAAGCTCGCCACCAAGACGGGGATGGAGGCGGAGATTCAGGCAAAACACACCGCGAGAAACCTGGCGAGGGTTGCGAAGGGGACGGATCTGAAGCCCTACTCGATAAGGGCGAGCACCGAGAGCCCCGTGGCCCTGATCACGACGGGATGTGGCTGTGCCGTCGGGATCTACGGTGACCTCTGCGTCCCCATTCCCAAGAGGATCATCTACACCTTCAAGAGCTGGATCGACAAGTCCTTCGTGAAGAGGTTCAAATAAAGGGGCCACTCTTCAGAAGTCATCACTATCACGCTAAAAATCTCGTTTGAAGGCAGGGAGCTGTCCGGAGGCGTCCGATGCCTTCGCTGAGGCTGTGGTGGCGGCGGTGAAGGAAGAGCAGGCCTGATATTCAGGCCTCGATCGAAATCTCTTGGCTGGTGGGGGTCTCCGGCAATGTATCAATCTTTTTTGGATTTGCGCACCAGGACTAGGAAAATTATGCGCTGCCTTCGCAATGTGCCTTCGACGTTCCATATGGGATAGTGGAGTGTAGACCATTAAAAGAGACCTCTAAACTGGTCTGATGCACCACAATTATGGTGTCTCAGTGAATTAGCTCTATGTGTTCGGGCTTCAATGGTCCGTGGTCACAACATCAATTCGTACTACCTAAACAACTATTTATATCAAAAAGTATGATGTGGACATAAAGTCGGTTGAAATTGCCAGAACTGCAAAAGATCTCGCCACCTTCGGTGGCCGGACGGAAGTCGGCCATATGGAAGCAGAAAGGGCGATGAAATTCGGCCATCCTAACCGAATGACTTCGAGAATAAGGAGAGGTTGCTTGAGCAGCCACGTATGAAGGGGGTATTATATGGTGAGACTAATTCACATTCTAGCTTTTACGGCCTTGGCCGTGCTGTGCTTCACTACTTCTGCACAAGAAGAGACTGCCGGATATTGGCTTAACAGAGGTGATGAATCGCGTGGAATGGCGATAACTGAAACACAGAACCAGACGGCAAGGGGGATATATCTTCAGGAATCCCTTGAAGCCTACAAAAAGGCCATTGATCTCGATCCACAATCTGCATCCGAATGGTTTAAGATCGGCGAACTTCAAATCGATTTTTTGGGCAATTTTGAGGAGGCCTTGCACGCGTTCAACAAATCTATCGAGCTCGACCCGCAATTCGCGGATGCCTGGTATCTGAGAGGCAAAACTCTGACTGCCTTTGGAAACTTTGAAGAAGCTCTGAAATCCTACAACGAATCTCTTAAGATCAATCCGAATTCGTCTGAAGCCTGGTACTGGAAAGCTGGCGTTTTGGCTGAACTGAGCAGGTACGAAGAGGCAGTCCCGGCCTATGATAAGGCCATCGAGATCAATCCCAGCCAGGCCTCATACTGGCTAGATCGAGGTGGCGCTCTCAACGGACTCGATCGCAAGGATGAGGCGAATGCCTCTTTCACCAAGGCGGCTGAACTCTATGACGATGACATCGAGCTGAACCCGAAGAACGTGATGGCCTGGCAGGGCAAAGGTACGGCTCTCTACCACCTGGGAAGATACAATGAATCGATCCAGTACTTCGATAAGGTCATAGAGCTGGTGCCTATGTACTACAGGTCCTACCACTACAAAGGAAGGGCTCTGCAGGACCTCGGACGCGAGGCTGAAGCAGAGGAGCTATTTGCCAAGTCCAAGGAGCTGGGTGGCATATAAGTCTCCAGCCTGCAAACTCATCTCATATTTTTCCATTAATCGCCGACTTCGGTCATGGTCTGCAGATCGGAGTGTAGGCTATGAGGACTTCGTCACGGCCAGATGACTTTGGGGATCTAGTGCTGGGGAAGTCAGCCTGCCGTGGGGCGTCTATGGTCTTCTATCATACCAGCACCCTATCGTACCAGTTCACGATTGCGATCGGTTCATCAAAGACCTTATGATGGATGACCACAGGATAAAGGGCCAACTCTTTAGAAATCATCACATCATACCAAAAATCTCGTTTGAAGGCGAGGGGAGCGACCCGGATGGGACGCGCCCTCATCTTCATCGAGTGCAAAAACGAAAATAAGGTTCGGGGCCTTGAAACGTTTGCTCGCAGAAGGCGAAACGCTTCGTTCCCCGTTTTATCGTGCCGCCTTGGCGACCCGCTCTACGCTGTCCTTCCTGTTCATGGCGAAGCTTCGAACGTCGCCCTTCGAGGCGGCGATGATCTCGTCAGCGAGACAGCTGGCTGCCGACCGCTTGCTCTTGAAGGCCGACCTCTGAGCACCGGTGGTGATGAACATCAGGGCCATGTCCACCCTCCTCTGGGGGGCGGTATCGACGGCCTTGGGGACGGTGATGCCCCCATACTTGAGACGGACGACCTCTTCGCGGGGACCGGTGTTGGATATCGCCTTTGCAAGGACTGTGAGGGGGTTCTCCTTCGTCCTCTGGTTAATGATGTCGAAGGCCTCCTCTACGATCTTGTAGGTCTTCATCTTTTTGCCGGTGTTGACCTCCTTCTGCATCATCTTGTTGATGAGCCGCTCGACGATATGCTGTTCGGACTTCTTGAACTGCTGCCTTGCGTGCCTGCCGCCTGTGTGCATCACGACCATCGGACGGAGGTTAAAATAGCGCTTTATGCTGAGATCCGTGATCTCTATCTCTTCGGGATCCCATTTGTTGAAGATCTTGACGTTCACGGTATCACCTTATCGGCTTCTCCTTACGTCCGGAGACCATCTCGTCTAAGGCCACGTTGTTTACGGCGACGACCTGGAATCGGACGCCGGGTATATCGCCCTTGGCTCCGCCCATCCTGCCTCCGATTCTCTCCACCACGACCTCGTCGTGCTCGTCTATGAACCCGATGGCTCCATCCCCCGGACAGAAGGCGGTAACCTGTCTTCCGTTCTTGATCAGCTGTATCCGAACGCACTTCCTGATGGCAGAGTTGGGCTGCTTAGCCTCGACGCCGACCTTCTCTAGGACTATGCCTCGTGCCCGCGGCGCGCCACCCAGGGGGTCCGCCTTGACGTTCAGCTTCAGTACCCTCCGGCTATAGTTCATATCTCTCCACCGGAAGCTCTTGCGGTCGCTCTCCAGTTTCCTGGCCGCGTACATTCCCTTTCCCATTATTCCACCTAGTTGAATGCTATGTCCATCGAATGCTATGTCCATCGCCTAACGGCTGGGCTGCCGACCTCAAAAGCCGATGGTAGCTCGAGTGTCGGTTTATTTTTACTGGATTATGATGTCATCTACGCCGTGATGCCTCGAAGAGAGCATCTTGGCTTTTAATATGTTACGCCCATCACGTCCTATGGCGATGCCCTTGTCCCTATTTGCTACTTCTACATAAGCCAATCGCTTATTATTTTTCGTGACGATCGTCACGTTCTTTATCGAGGCCGGCTGGAAGACGTTCTCAAGGAACTCCTTGACGTCGTCGCTGTGCTCCACGATCTCGATCTGCTTTCCTATGGACTTCTTTACCCTGTTGATGTTGCTGCCCTTCCTTCCGATGGCAGCGCCCATGTCTCCCTTTTTGATGACGAATATTATCCGGTCGTTCTCATCGTCTATGATGCAGTCTCTGGCCACACCACCGGTCAAGCTTTCGAAGAGGGCGATGTACCTTATCCCTTCGGTGGTAAGCTTGAACTCACTCATCCTCAATACCCCTGATCTCCCTCAGGAGCGCCATTATCTCAGAGTCGCCGGGTTCTATTACCGCCAGAGCCGCAACCGAGAAGGGTTTTCCGCAGGCAGAGCCTAGATCCTTTCCCCTGCCCGAATAATTGTAGACGGGCACGTCGACCTTCTTCAGTCCGCTGGCCACCTCCTCTGGACAGTCGATGGCGCTGATGACCAGCTTTGCCCGCCCGCTGACCCCTGCTTCTAAGGTTAGGTTTGAGCCGAGAACAACTTTACCGGTTCTGATCGAACTTCTGAGCGCTCTATCAATGTTTATCATCCTTTTACCTCATCGTTTTGCGACTAATTGAACATCGCCCGTTCCCAGCTGAATCGGCTGGCCCACAATGACGTTCTCAGTTACGCCCCTGAGATCGTCGACATCTCCACGAACTGCGGCGTCTAGGATGTGATTGACGGTAACCTCGAAGGCGGCTCTCGCAAGGACGCTGGCCTTCTCTCCGGAGACGCCATGGCGACCAATCTGCTTGACCTCACCGTCGCAGGTCATGATGTCTGCCACCAGCATAATATGCCTCACATCGACGGAGAGACCCTGCTCGCGGAGCGTATCGGTGGCCTCGTTTATTATGGCGTTTCGGGCCGCCTCTATTCCCAGGACATCACCGATCTCAGTTATATTATTTGTTTTCGTCCTGGTGGGGTCTACCCCCTCGAACTGGATGACCTCTTTGAGGGCCGAACCCTCCGTGTAGAGGACGTATTCGTCGCCCTCCTTCCTGATTACTACTCTGCTTATGCCCTCGATACCCTTGAGAGAGATCGTCTTGATCTTCTCGACAAGCTGGAGGAGATCTCGGTATGATGGCTCGGGCGGCGTCATTATGATCTGGTTTCCATGCTGCTCTGCAGGAAGCTTCGTTCCCGCGGTGAGCCTCTCTGCCACCTCAGAGGCTTCGATCTTCCTCTGAATCAGGGCGTCCTCGTTCAGCTCGATCACCACGTTCATCTCCGCAAGGTCGGTAGCTATCGACCCCAAGTGGAGTATGTTGGTGGACTCGATGGACCAGGCCACCTCCCTTGCGATGTCCCGGTCGAGGGCGTAATCCTTCTCCAGGCGGATCGTCATGGTGGGAGTGCTGGGGATCTTCCTCGCGTCCACGATCTCTATCAGCCTCGGAAGGCCGAGGGTGACGTTGATCTCCGCGACCCCCGCATAGTGGAAGGTCCGCATCGTCATCTGGGTGCCGGGCTCACCGATCGACTGAGCCGCTACGACCCCGACAGCTTCACAGGGCTCGACCTTGGACCTCTCGTAATCGGCCACCACCAGGTCTCTCACCTCGCTGAACTCCTCCTCGGAGATCTCGACCCCTTTCAGCTCGCCCTCGAGAGCTTTTTTTATGCTCTGCGGCAATGGGAGGTCCTCAATCTTTTTGAGAATCTCCTTTTCAGATAGGCTCATGCACCCTCCTTTCTCAGCACCCTCTGGACTATCCGGTGAACGTTCTCGGGGCTCGCGTAATCCCTCTTCGAGGCGTCAACCCCGTCCTCGCCGTAGTTGAACTGGACGATTATACCCCTCGTCTCCTTAACCGTCCCATCATACTGGACCTCCAGATCCTGGAGGGCGTTGATCAGCCTCCTCTGGAGGTAGCCGCTCTGGGAAGTCCTGATGGCGGTATCTACGAGCCCCTCCCTCCCGCCTATGGCGTGGAAGAAGAACTCCGTCGGGTTCAACCCCTCCTTGTAGCTGGACTGGACGAAGCCGTGAGCTTCGGCCCCCAGATCTCCCTTTCGAAAGTGAGGGAGGGTCCGTCCCTCATAGCCTCGCCGGATCCGCTCGCCTCGAACGGATTGCTGGCCCACGCAGGCCGCCATCTGGGTCAGGTTCAGCATGGAGCCACGGGCTCCGCTGACGGCCATCACCACGCCGCTGTTGTCAAGGCCCAGGTACCTTCCTGCGATGGAGCCGGTGTTGTCCCTGGCCTTGCCGAGGGTCTGCATTATCCTCATCTCCAGGGTCTCGTCGAGGGTCCTTCCCGGCAGGGGCTCGAGCTCCCCCGCCTGGTAGGCCTCGATCAGCTTCGCGACGTTCTCCCTCGCGACGTTCAGGACTTCAGCGATCTGGTCCTCGGCCTCCTTTGGGATGTCCTCGTCGTCTATCCCGAAACTGAACCCCGCCAGCATTATTCCTCTAATCGCCATCTGGGTCATGCCGTCGACGAAGCCCGCGCCCATCGTCGGGCCGTACTCCTTGATCACCCTGTCGGTGATCTTCCCCTTGAAGGCCCCCACGGCCGCGGCGTCGATGGTGCCGCATTCGATTTCGCCGTCACGAATGACGACGTAGGCGTCGTCATCGCAGGCCTCCTTCTTGCAGGAGTCGCAGTTCTTGCAGAACGAGGCCTTGAATTCGAGGTTGAGGCCCTTCGGCAGGATGAGGCTGAATATCTGCTTTCCGGTCCAGTAGGGCTCGCCTTCATCGTTGTATCCCTTGGGATCGGGAAGCTCCAGGTGGGGCAACTTCTTCAAGATCTCCATAACCTCGAGCCGATTAATCCTTCGATCGCCGTGAGTCAAAAGGAAGTTTCCGGTGACATAATCGTGAATGCCGCCGATGATGGGACCGCCGAACCGGGGGGAGAGAATGTTCTCCTGGACCCGCATCAGGATCTCAGCCTCAGCCCTGGCCTCCTCGGTCTGGGGGACGTGAAGGTTCATCTCGTCACCGTCGAAGTCGGCGTTGTAGGGCGGACAGACCGCGGGGTTAAGCCTGAAGGTCTTATAGGGCATGACGACGACCTTATGAGACATGATCGACATCCTGTGAAGAGACGGCTGCCGGTTGAAGAGGACTATGTCCCCGTCCATCAGCTGCCGGTCCACCCTCCAGCCGGGCTCCAGCTGTTCGGCCACCTCTTCGGAGTTTCTGTCGGTGATCTTTACCCTGCGCCCATCGGCCCTTGTGACGTAGTTGACGCCCGGATGTTTATCTGAGCCCCTCCTGACGAAGTCTCGCATCACCTCGATATTCCTTGTGTTCACCACCAGGGGCACCGACAGCTCCATTGCGATCTCCATCGGGACGCCGACCTCGTTTATGCTGAGGTTCGGGTCAGGCGAGATGACGGTCCTAGCGCTGAAGTTCACCCTCTTCCCCGAGAGGCTCCCTCGAAACCGCCCCTCTTTCCCCTTCAGCCTCTGAGATAAGGTCTTCAGAGGCCTGCCGCTCCGATGGCGGGCAGGGGGAACCCCCGAGACGGTGTTGTCGAGGAAGGTGGTGATGTGATACTGGAGAAGCTCCCAGAGGTCCTCGATGATCAATTGAGGCGCTCCTGCCTCCCTGTTCTCCTGGAACCGCTGGTTGATCCTGATGATGTCCACAAGTTTGTGGGTGAGGTCATCCTCGCTCCTCTGGCCGCTCTCGAGAGTAATCGACGGCCTCATGGTCACGGGCGGCACCGGCAGAACGGTGAGAAGCATCCACTCCGGCCGCGCGGTATCGGGGTTCATCCCCATCACCTTGATGTCTTCATCGGGGATCTTCTCGAACCGGTCCCTGATATCCGAGGGGGTGAGCTTATGGCCGTCCTCGACGTAGGCGAGAGGCCTCTCGAACTTGATCTCCAGCTGGGGCGTGCCGCAATAGGGACATACCTTGTGCTTTCGAGCCTCACTGAACGCCTTGTTTACGATGTCGTCGGTGGGCTGGCCGAGACGGACGAGGGTCTCGATCTGCTCGATGAACATCCTCTTCTCATTCTCAAGAAGCATCAGCCTCGAGCAGTCTCTGCAGATTCCGCGGAGTATCTTTCGTATCAATTTAGCAAAGCCGACGTGAATAACAGGGGCTATGAGGTCGATGTGGCCGAAGTGGCCCGGACACTCGCCGGGCCTTCCCCCGCAGCTCCTGCATCGCAGGCCGGGATCGATGACGCCGAGCCTCGGGTCCATCAGTCCCATCTCGATGGGGAAGCCGTCGTCGTCGTAGGTGTCGGCGGTTATGATCTTCACCACGCTCATCCTCCGAAACTCCTGGGGAGAGATGAGCCCAAAACTAATCTTACCAATTCTCTTCGGGACGGTCATGTTTACACCTAAACTGCGTCCTCTAAAACCAGCCGAGGGGCAACGCCGAGGGATTTAATCTCGTCCAGCAGAAGCTTGAAGGCGTAGCTCATCTCCACGGGATAAATCTCGGTATCAGAGCCGCAGACAGAGCAGTAGTCGACGTTCCTCCTTTTATCGTGAATGGCGATCATGCCGCAGCGGCTGCAGACCAGCTCCGTCACCTTGTCAGACTCGTCGACGAGCCTCTCTTTGAGAGCCAGAGCTGCTCCGTGGGCGATCAGAACGTCGCGTTCCATCTCGCCGAACCGGAGACCGCCTTCCCTCGCCCGCCCCTCGGTCGGCTGCCGTGTAAGAACCTGGACTGGACCCCTGGACCTAGCGTGCATCTTTCCCGCCACCATGTGGTAGAGCTTCTGATAGAGGATCACCCCGACGAATACGTCGGCCATGATCTGCTCTCCGTTGATGCCGTTGTACATCACCTCTCGCCCGGTGTGGGAGAATCCGAACTTGGTGAGGGATCTCCTCATGTCCGTCTCCTCTTCGCCCAGGAAGGCGGTGGCGTCGGCGAGCCTTCCTTCGAGAGACCCCATCTTCCCTCCGATCATCTCCAGGACGTGGCCCACCGTCATCCTTGAGGGGATGGCATGGGGGTTGACTATCAGGTCTGGAACCTGGCCGCTCTCGGTGAATGGCATATCCGCGGGCGGGACGATCAGGCCGACGACGCCCTTCTGGCCGTGCCGCGATGCGAACTTGTCCCCGAGCTCTGGTACCCTCTGGTCTCTCGTCTTCACCTTGGCGAGCCGATTGCCGTTGGAGGACTCGGTGAGGATCACCGTGTCCACTACGCCCTTCTCGTTAGACCTCATGGTCACGGAGGTCTCCCGCCTCTGCTGAGGTGTGATCCCAAACTCCGTCGGCTCCTCCAAGAACCTCGGAGGGGAGGTCTTCCCGATGAGGACGTCGTTGGGAGCCACCACAGCGTTGGGGTTGACGAGGCCGTCGTCGTCGAGCTGGGAGTAGGCCTCAGCCCCCCTCGCGCCCCGGACCTCCATGTCGGGTATCTCAAACTTGTCCTCCTGGCCTCCGGGGTACTTCCGCTCCTCCGCCTCCGATACCCTGAAGAAGTGGCTTCGTCCGAGCCCCCGTTCGATGGACCCCTTATTGAGGATAAGGGCGTCCTCGATGTTGTACCCCTCGTAGACGAGGACCGCGACGACGAAGTTCTGGCCCGCGGGCCTCTCATCAAAACCGATGGCGTCGGCGGTCCTGCTCCTGCATAGAGCCCTCTGGGGGTAGTGGAGATAGTGACCTCGAGTATCGGGCCGGAGCTTGGTGTTGGCCATGGGGGTTCCGAGGCACTGCTTGATCATCCCCGCGCCCATGGTGTTTCGAGGGCTGGCGTTGTGCTCCGGGTAGGGGACGAGGCCGGTGCAGATCCCAAGGATTAGGGATGGGTCGACTTCGAGATGGGTATGATCAGGGGAAATCTCCTCTTCCCAGATGGCCACCAGACCGTTCTCCTCCTCCTCGGCGTCGAGGTACTCGACGAGCCCTTCGGAGACGAGATCGCCGAAGGTGATCTCACCCCGGCGGAGCTTTTCAACTTGATCTTCGGTGATGAGGGGGGCCCCATTCTCCACGATGATCAGGGGTCTTCGGGCCCTGCCGGAGTCGGTGTTGATCAGAATCTCGTTCGTCCTCTCGAAGTATGAGACGTTGATCTGGTTGCTTATCTGGCCGCCCCTTCGAAGCCGCCTCATCTCCTTCACGAGCTCGTGGGGGTCGGAATGAGTTCCCACAAACTCCCCATTGACAAATACTCTCGCGCTACTCAATGAGACCACCCACCGGAACGACCTCAAGGTCCAAAAGCATCTTCTTTACATCCTCGTAATCCTCGACCCCCGTGGAGAGCTCCACCCCCTGGGCGAAGTTCTTCACAAGACCGCAGTTGGGACCTTCAGGCGTCTCGCTGGGACAGATTCGTCCCCACTGGGTGGGGTGGAGGTCTCTCGCCTCGAAATGGGGCTGGGACCGAGAGAGGGGAGATATGACTCTTCGAAGGTGGCTCAAGGTGGCCATGTAATCGGTCCGGTCCAGGAGCTGAGATACGCCGGTCCTCCCTCCGACCCAGTTTCCCGTGGCGAGAGGATGGATCATCCTCTCGGTGAGGACGTCGGCCCGGACGGTGGTGATGACGTTCAGCTCCCTGTTCCTCATGCTCGCCCGCTCTAGCTGGTACTTGATGTCCCTCGTGAGCCTGCTGAAGGCGACCCGGAAGAGATCCTCCATCAGGTCTCCGGATAGCTTCAGCCTCTTGTTGGCGTAATGGTCCTTGTCGTCCTCGCCCCTCTTTCCCAGGGCCAGCTCGAAGCAGGCTTCGGCCATCCTCGCGAGGAAGAGACCTTTTGAATACCTGTCACCCTCCTCGACGCCAATGTGGGGGAGTAGGTATCGATCCAGGACGTAGGCCGCCCTCTTCTTCTGGTACTCCTTCGCCTGGCCCGCCGCTACCCGGCCGCCGATCTTCTCCATGGCCTCCTCTTTGGTCGCGACCTCCGCCTCCTCCAGGTTCTCGAGCATGAACTTTATGATCTCCGGGTTGTCGGAGACGGCCTGGACGATGTCCATGTCGGTCTCAAGGCCGAGGGCTCTGGCCAGGGTGACGAAGTTGAGCCTTCCGCTGACGGAGGGGAAAGATACCTCCAAGATAGACCGTTTGCCGCGCTCGACGATGACCAGGGACCGATAACCCTGCCTCTGGGAGAATACCTTAGCCACCTCGATGAAGGCGTCATACCTTTGGTTGTACTCTACCAAGATCTTGTTGGGGGAGAGGTCCTCCAGGGTCATGATCACCCTTTCAGACCCGTTAACCACGAAGTATCCGCCTGGATCTAGGGGGTCCTCTCCAAACTCGATCATCTCCTCGCGGGAGAGGCCTGAGAGGTTACAGACCTTGGACATTATCATGATGGGGAGCATCCCTATCATCGCCTCCACCGGCTCCTTCTCTGTCTCGCCCTGGACGATGGTCATCTCCAGCCGGAGGGGGGAGGCATAGGTGAGATTTCGAAGCCTTGCGTCGTTCGGGTAGAGCCTCTCCACAGAGCCATCGGCTTCGGTGACCGTGGGCTTCTCGACCCTGATCGCTCCGAGCCTGACGTAGGTATCCTCGATGTTCGTCTCGATGATCCCCACCTCGTCGATCACCTTCTGCAGACCCCGGTCTATGAAATCGTTGAAGGAGTTGATGTGATGGTGGACCAGCTTATCTTTAGTAAAATATGCTTTATATAGTACGTCTCTGTCAAGCAAACCGTAAAACACCTCTTAGTCTATTACCAGTCTGTAAAAGACCGATTCTCCTGACGTGGGACTCTTCCTGATGATCTTCACCACGTCACCCACCTTTCCCCCAATCTCCTTCACCACCGGATCCGAGACGTGAATCTTTGGGAGCTGAGCAGAATCCACGCCATAACTCTTCAGCATCTCCTCCGACTCTTCAGGAGAGAGGAGGATGTGGGCCGGAACCAGCTCGTGATCCTGCAGCGCAAATTTTTTCATACAGTCACTTCCCAGAAATAAGCAATAAGCGGGCTCGAAGGGATTTGAACCCTCGACCACCTGGTATCTCCGATCAAAAAACTTAAAAGCCAGACGCTCTGCCTAACTGAGCTACGAGCCCCCATGAGCAGATTAGCCCATACCACTGTTTAGGAGATGGTCATCCGACATAAAACCTTTTCGCCCTCCGATCAGATGTCCTCGAGGACGATGGCCGCGATATCGTCGCCGACCGCCGAGGTCGTGGCGCTTCCCCCCATGTCATATGTTCTGACCTTTCCCCTCTTGACGTTCGTCTCGATGGCCCCGATCACGTCCTCGGCGGCGGCCCCTTCCCCCAAGTGCTCCAGGAGCATAGCCCCAGCCCAGATGGTGGCGATGGGGTTGACCTTGTTCATCCCCCTGTACTTGGGGGCGCTTCCGTGGATCGGCTCGAACATGCTGGTGCCCTCGGGGTTGATGTTGGCTCCGGGCGCGAGCCCGAGGCCTCCCTGGATCATGGCTCCGAGGTCGGTGATGATGTCGCCGAACATGTTGGGGGCGACGACGACGTCGAACCACTCCGGATTTTTGACAAACCACATCGTGATGGCGTCGACGAAGTTGAAGTCGGTTTCCACCTCTGGATACTGGCCAGAAACCCTCTCAAACTCCTCTCTCCAGAAGCCATAGATGTCGGAGAGGACGTTAGCCTTATCGACGCTGGAGAGATGCTTTCTCCTCTCCATGGCGAGGTCGAAGGCGTACTTGATCACCCTCTGCGTCCCTTCCCTCGAGATCATCCCTATCTGGTAGGCGATCTCGTCGCTGTCCGACTCCACGTCCAGGCCGAACTTGACGTCGTAAAGGGTCCTCTTCACCTCGAATTCGTCGCGGCTCTTCCCGGATCTCGCCCGGCCACCGATCCCGATGTAGAAATCCTCGGTGTTCTCCCGGACAACGACGAAGTCGATATCCTTCGGCCCCTTGTCTTTGAGGGGGGTCCAGATCCCCTCCAGGAGCTTGACGGGCCGGAGGTTGACGTACTGATCGAAGTAGAACCGCATGGCAAGGAGGACGCCTTTCTCCAGGACCCCGGGCTTGACCCGCGGGTCGCCTATGGAGCCGAGGTAGATCGCCCTGTACTGGGAGAGGTCTTTGAGGACGTCCTCGGTGACGAGCTCTCCGGTCTCAAGGTAGTGGTCCGCCCCAAGGGAGTACGTTGTCCACTCGATATCAAAACCGTGCTTTTCTGCCGCGGCCTCTGCGACCTTCATTCCCTCAGCCACGATCTCAGGTCCTATCCCATCGCCGGGAATAACGGGAACGTTGTACTTCAAGCAGACTTCACCATCCTCTTAGTGTAACTGACGAGCCCCCCCGTCTCCACGATCTCCTGGAGGAAGGGCGGCAGGGGCGTGGTCCTATAAGACTCGCCGCGGGACCGGTTGTATACGATCCCACGATCGGCATCGATCTCGATGGAATCCCCATCCCGGATCCTCTCCACGTCGGCGCAGACAAACAAAGGCAGGCCGATGTTGATGGCGTTCCTGAAGAATATCCGGGCGAAGGACTTGGCGACGACGGCCTTCACCCCCGCGCCCTTGAGGCCGAGGGGCGCGTGCTCCCGCGAGGAGCCGCATCCGAAGTTCGTTCCCGCCACCACAAAGTCGCCGGCCCGGACCTGCCCGGCGAACTCGGGGCGCACGCCCTCGAAGACGTGTTTTGCGAGCCCCTCGGGATCGTTGATCACCAGGTAGCGTCCGGGTATGATCGCGTCGGTGTCGATATCATCTTTGAACTTCCAAGCTCTGCCTGCCAAAAACTATCCCCCATGCGTTAGTGGACTAATTAGCAATGCCAACGCAGTATATTAAGGTGACCGTTCCCGGAGGCCTGACCGCACAATATATAGACCTTAGAATAGACCTTAGAAGGCCATGAAAATGGTGTTTGAGTGCGACGAGGATCATGAAGTTTGGTGGTGATGCGAGTTGAAGGCGATGATGATCTCTGGACGCACCCTAGGCCAGGGTGCGACCTCTGAGGCGAAGATGTCTACCGAGTTCTTCAGGGCCACATCGTTCTGTGCCCTATCAGAATTGGACTACAACGCCCTCGGCGTATCTGAGGGAGGAAACGTCCTGGTGAGGACGAAGTTCGGCGAGGTCGTGGTCTCGGCAAAGAAGGACAAGGGTCTCCCCTCGGGGGTAATCTTCATACCGATGGGTCCCTGGGCCAACGCCCTCGTGGGGCCCGAGACCGGCGGATGCGGAACCCCCCAGTTCAAGGGGGTCGAGGCTGAAGTGGAGGAGACAAAGATGGTCGTGTTGGACGTCCGGGAGCTATTTGCCGACCTGAAAGCTGGGGCTGAGACGTCTTGATTGTAGAAGACGTCCTCTGCCCCTTCTGCGGCTGCCTCTGCGACGACATCAAAGTCGAGGTAGAGGACGACAAGATCGTCGGGGTCAAGAGGGCCTGCAGGCTGGGGTCGAGCAAGATTTTGGGGCACGAGAGAACTAAGGCCCCCATGGTGAGAGTGGACGGAGAGCTGGTGGAGACGACCTACGAGGAGGCCTACGATCGGACCGCCCGGATCCTGAAGGGGGCGAAGAGGCCTCTCCTCTACGGCTGGTGCTCCACTGTCTGCGAGACCCACAAGAAGGGAATCCTTCTCGCAGAGGAGGTGGGCGGCGTCATCGACTCCACGGCCACCGTCTGCCACGGCCCCTCCATCATCGGGATCGAGGAGAAGGGGCTCGCGGGCTCGACCTTAGGCCAGATCAAGAACCGGGCCGACCTGATAGTATTCTGGGGCGCAAATCCCGCTGAGGCCCATCCGCGCCACACCATGCGCTACTCGTCAAACTCATCGGGGATGTTTACCCCCGAGGGCAGGAGGGGAAGAAAGGTGATCGTAGTCGACGTCCGGGAGACGAGGACGGCGAAGAACGCCGACAAGTTCCTTCTGATAAGGCCAGGGACCGACTACGAGGTGATCTCGGCCCTTCGGATGATTGTGGCGGACAAAGGCGACCTCGTCCCCGATTACGTGGCGGGGGTCGCGAAAGCAGACCTCGAAGAGGTGGCGGGGATTATGAAAGCGGCGAAGTTTGGAGCCCTCCTCTTCGGCCTGGGGATGACCCACAGCCGCGGCCGCTACAAGAACGTAGACAACGCCCTCTCCCTGGTGGCCGACCTGAACGGATTCACCAAGTTCGTGGTTATGGCGATGAGGGGCCACTACAACGTGGCGGGCTTCGGCCAGGTCTCTGCCTGGGAGACGGGCTTTCCCATGTCCGTCGACTTCTCCCGGGGCGCGCCCTACTTCAACCCCGGCGAGACCGCAGCCTGCGACCTTCTGGCGAGAAAGGAGGCGGACGCCATGATGGTCGTCGCCGCAGACCCGGCATCGAACTTCCCGAGGATGACCGTTGAGGGGATGGCTGAGATTCCCGTAATCCAGATCGACCCCTTCCCAAACCCCACGACGCTCCTCGCGGACGTGGTGATCCCGAGCGCCGTCTGCGGCGTCGAGGCCGAGGGGACCGCCTACCGGATGGACGGACTATCCCTGCGGATGAAGAAGGTGGTGGATTCCCCCTACCCCACGGACGAGGAGATCATTCAAAACATTCTTGATCGAGTGAGGAGGCTCGGCGATGATAATTAAGGGCGGGTTCGTCTACGATCCCGCAAACGGGGTCTATGGCGAGGAGATGGATATCTCCATCGAGGGCGGCAAAGTCGTCGAAGAGTCCCGCGATGGCAAAGAGATCGACGCCCTGGGAATGCTTGTGATGCCCGGTGGGGTCGACGCCCACGCCCACATCGCCGGGGCGAAGGTGAACTGCGGCAGGATCATGAGGCCCGAGGACGGAAGGCGCGGGATTGAGCCTAAAACGAAGCTCCTGCGGCCGCAGACCGGCTACACCGTCCCCAACTGCTACGCCGTAGGATACCGGTACGCCCGCCTCGGCTACACCTGCGCTTTCGAGGCGGCGACCCCGATCCTGGAGTCGAGGCACACCCACGAGGAGCTGGAGGAGATCCCCATCATCGACAAGGGGGCCCTCACCCTTTTCGGGAACAACTGGGAGGTCCTGGAGTGCGTCCGCGACGGCGACCTCGATAAGCTCGCGGCCTTCATCTCCTGGGGCCTATCGGCGAGCCGGGGCTACGGTGTCAAGGTGGTAAATCCCGGCGGGGGCGAGGCCTGGGGCTTCGGCGGAAATGTCAAGGGGATCGACGACCCCGTCCCGAACTTCGGCGTGACCCCAAGGGAGATCATAAGAGGCCTGATGAAGGCAAACGAGATCCTGAGGCTTCCCCACTCCGTCCACCTCCACACCAACAACCTGGGCAAACCCGGAAACTACGAGACGACCCTTGCGACTCTCAAGGCCGTCGAGGATATCGCCGCCACCCGGGACCGGCAGGTCCTTCACGTCACCCACATGCAGTTTTCCGCGTACGGCGGAACCGGCTGGCGGGACTTCGAGTCGAAGGCTCCCGAGATCGCCGACTACTTCAACAGCCACGCCCAATTCACCATGGACATGGGCCAGCTGATCTTCGGGTCCGCCACCACCATGACCGCCGACGCGCCCCTGGAGTACGGGAACGCCCGCCTCCTTCACGCCAAGTGGTCAAACCACGACATCGAGCTGGAGGAGTCGAGCGGTGTCGTACCCCTCGTCTACGGGAGGAAGATGCCGATTAACGCGATCCAGTGGGCCATTGGCCTGGAGCTTGCCCTTCTGACAAAGAACCCCTGGCAGGTGATCATGACGACAGATCACCCCAACGGCGGGCCCTTTGTCAACTACCCGGAGGTGATAGCCCTGCTGATGAGCCGGGCGAAGAGGGAGGAGGAGCTTGCAAGCCTCCACGAGCTCGCCAGCAAGAGGTCGTCGCTTCCCTCCATCGAGAGGGAGATGGACTGGAACGATATCGCCATCGTGACCAGAGCTGCTCCCGCAAAGATCCTGGGCCTCCCGGAGAAGGGTCACCTGGGGCTGGGGGCCGACGGGGACGTCGCTATATACGACATCAACCCCACCGATCTGGACCCCTCGAAGGATCACAGCAAGGTGAAGGAGGCCTTCGCGAAGGCGAAATACACCATCAAGGGAGGCGAGGTCGTAGTCCGGGACGGCGAGGTTGTGGCCGTCCCCCAGGGTAGGACCTACTGGGTCGACGCCTCGGTCCCTGAGGATCAAGCGGCGAAGGTCAAAGCAGATCTCGTGGAAAAGTTCGCCAAATACTACAGCATCCAGATGTCAAACTACATGGTCCAGGACGCCTACGTAACGCATCCTCGGGTAGTTAAGGCGGGGGTGATCTAGATGAGAGAGATAAGGGTAGTGCCACGACGAGATTTCAGGGTCCCGGTGGAGGCGGAGAAGATAAGTCCCGACATCTTCGCCCCCCTCACCATCGAGGAGATCAGAAAGGTCGAGGTCTGGGAGGGTAACAGAAAACAGGCGCTCATAGACCTCTTCGAGATCTCTGGAGATGGCGACCCTGCAAAGCCCGAAGAGGTTCTGATCAAGCTCGATGGGAACTTCTCCAGGGTGAAGCGGGTGGGTGAAAAGATGACCTGCGGGCGGATCGGGGCCTTGGGCGATATCGGGATGCACGCCGGAAACGGGATGGCTGGCGGAGAGATCGCGATAAAGGGATCGGCCGGCGACTGGCTCGGCCGGGAGATGCGCGGCGGGAAGATCACCGTCAGAGGCGACGCCGGCGACTACGTCGGAGCCGGGTACCGCGGCGAGGCTTGCGGGATGCGCGGAGGCGAAATCTTGATCGAGGGATCCGCCGGGGACTATTTAGGGGAACATCTATGCGGTGGGACAATCACAGTTTTGGGGAACGCCGGCGACTTTCCGGGGATCGCGAACCGGGGCGGTGTGATCGTCATCGGAGGAGACGCCCACCTTCCCGGAGCCGAAATGGCGAGCGGCACCATCACCGTTCGGGGGCGAGCCCGGGTCCTTCCCTCCTACCAGTACCAGGAAACGGTGGAGATCGACGGGTTGAGTCTCAAGAAGTTTTTGGGGGATCTGGTGGATAATGGAAAAGGTGAGCTTCGCGTCGCGTCCGTCGAGGAGCGAGGAGCATGACAGTCAGCTTGATAAGTGAGTACCTCTCTAGGTCGGTACAGAGACCAGGATCATTTTGAGGTGCTTTGAATTGATCGACCGCAGCAAAATTTTAGAAGTTTTGGAGGGGTACGACCTCAGCGACCCGATGATCGGGGTCGTCGCCTCCCACTCGGCCCTGGATACCTGTGACGGGGCCATAGAGGAGGGGTTTCGGACCCTCGCAGTATGCCAGAAGGGGAGGGAGAAGACCTACGCCAGGTACTTCAGGACGAAGAGGGTGAGCGGAAAGGTCGCGAGCGGCGTTGTGGACGAGGTCCGGATCTTAAACAGGTTCGCAGACCTTCTTAGGGGAGAGCAGCAGGATGCCCTGATATCGAAGAACGTCCTATTCGTTCCTAACCGGTCCTTCACCTCCTACTGCGGGATAGACTCGGTGGAGGACGAGTTTGAGGTGCCGCTTCTCGGGAGCAGAAACCTCCTTCGGTCCGAGGAGAGGGGCGAGGAGCAGGACTATTACTGGATCCTGGAGAAGGCGGGCCTCCCCTTCCCTGAGACGGTGGAGCCCGAGGAGATCGACGAGCTGGTGATGGTGAAGCTTCCTCACGCCGTCAAGACCCTGGAGAGGGGCTTCTTCACCGCCGCGAGCTACGACGAGTACCGGGAGAAGTCGGACCTCCTCCTCAAGCAGGGGGTGATCGACCAAGACGGCCTCGACCTTGCGAGGATCGAGAGATACGTCATCGGCCCCGTATTCAACCTCGATTTCTTCTACTCGCCAATCCTGGAAGGGATCGAGCTTCTAGGCATAGACTGGCGGTTTGAGTCCTCCCTCGACGGCCACGTCCGGCTACCCGCCCCCCAACAGCTCACCCTCAACGAAGCCCAGATCAGCCCCGAGTATACCGTCTGCGGCCACAACTCTGCGACCCTCAGAGAGTCGCTTCTGGATAAGGCCTTTGAGCTGGCGGAGAAGTACGTCGAGGCGACGAAGGTCCACTACAGCCCCGGTATCATAGGTCCCTTCTGTCTTCAGACCTGCGTAGACAAGGACCTGAACTTCTCCATCTACGACGTCGCCCCGAGGATCGGCGGCGGGACGAACGTCCACATGGCCGTGGGTCACCCCTATGGAAACGCCCTTTGGAGGACACCCATGAGCACCGGGAGAAGGCTGATGAGAGAGGTGAGGGTCGCTCTCGAAGAGGACGCTCTGGAGAAGATCGTCACCTAAAATCGATCCCGAGCTCTGCCGGATAAAATCCGAATTTGATCCACCATGACTGAAATGGAAATCGCGATGGAGACGTTCCCGAAAAAGATTAGGAAATCCCTTTCGGGCCTGGTGCAGGCCGGAGAGCCGCCGGTAATGGCCCTCCCGGCCGTTCCCCGGAGGTACCAGGACGAGAAGGCGATGGCCTTCGCGAGGATAGGAGCCTTCGACGAGGTGAAGATCTCCTCCTGGATCGTGGTTACGGAGAAGAACCTGATCTTCGTCCGCTCCGGCCTGTTAAGAAACAGGATGGATAGGTTCCCCCTCTCGGGGATCACGGGGGTCGAGTACGTCAAGGAGTTTCAGGACAACACCCTGAAGATCAGGATCGGGGAGGCCGCCGAAGACGTCCGATTCTATCACGAAGTCGATGGCGTCCGGTTTTTCAAATACATGTTGGACGTCCTCAAAAGGAGGGATGAAACCGAAAAGGCGAGCCGGCAAATTTGAGGCTGAAAAGCGAGGCGAAATATGATGAACGGGGATGGATGACGACGATCACGGTGGTGGCCCACTGCCTCCTCGACCCCGAGACGAGGCTCGCGGACCTCCGACCCATCGACTTTCGGCCCGAGCCGCCCCTGATCCAGCTCCTCTGCCCCGAGGCGGGGCACCTTGGCCTCGACCGCTGGGCGGTGACCAAAAACCAGATCGACATTCCCTCCTACCGACGATACTGCCGCGAGATCTTCCTACACCACGCAGACCTGATCGAGCAATTTTCTAAGAAGGGGTACGAGATAGAGGTGGTGGGGGTCGAGGGAAGCCCCAGCTGCGGCATAAATTCAACAACTTCGGGCTACACCGGGGGGAAGATCCGCTACCAGGATCACGACCACGTCTCCGGGACGGGGGTCTTCATGGAAGAGGTGGCAAAAGAATTGGAGAGGAGGGGCGTCCCCTTCTGCCTCCGAGAGGCTGGACGAAGAGAATGAGCCTCACCAAAATACCTTTTCTGGGCAATTCAGCCGGATAAACTCGTGAAGGCAGACGCCAGAAGCCGTGCGAAAGGTCAGATCAGAGCCCGTTTTGGCTTGGACCGACCGCTAGGGGTTCTCTTTGAGCTTTAGCTGGAATTCAAGCTCTCTCCTTGCCGGATCATGCTTGTACTGCACCTCAAGCTTCATCGGCTCCGCCGGGCTAACTCCCAGGGTCCAACCCTCGGAGGAGGCCTCTACCCTTCCCCGGCCCTCTATCTCATCGGCAAGGCTCCGAAGGGTGCTCGCCACCTCCCCGACGGTCATGTAGAACTCCTGCTCAAACTTTTCTCCGCTCGTGGGGCTTCCTTTGGATTTGCCTAGCCTTCCGTTTATGCTGACCATAGAGACCACCGGGTTTCATCTTCCCTCTGACCGATAAAATACTTTCTGTATTGAGGACGCCATCATTGAAGCCCTTCGATGACGTTTTCACCTCTGGCTAAACCCCGTCATCTCAAGACTTCGTCGAGAGCGGCCATGAGCTTCTCGCGGGTCGCTTGGATGTGCTCGGGGATCACCCTCGTCTCCGCGAAGACGGGCATGAAGTTGCAGTCGCCAGACCACCTTGGGACGACGTGGAGGTGGATGTGGCTCGCGATTCCCGCCCCCGCGCACTCGCCCATGTTAATCCCGATGTTGAAGCCGTCTGGGTTCATCGTCCTCTTCAAAATCTCGACGGCGAGGTCGGTGAGCTCCAGAAACTCGGACCTCTCCTCGGCACCCCAGCCCGCTAGGGTCGAAGTATGGCGACGGGGAACGACCATCAGATGCCCGTTATTGTAAGGGTAGGCGTTCATGATGATGAAGTGATGGGTGCCCCGATGGAGTATCAGGTTCTCAGCATCCCGATCCTCATCGATCTTCTCGCAGAATATGCAAGCCACGGACTTGTCGCTTCTTATGTACTCCATCCTCCAGGGTGCCCACAAAGTCCTCAAGATCTATCCGCCTCCTTTCGCTCGAAGACGATTTTTCTTCCCACCACCTTCGGCCTCTTCTCTATGAAGAGCTTCAGAGCCTCGGGGTAGGCCCGGTACTCCGCCTCCTGGACCCTCGCCTTCAGGCTCTCGTGGGTGTCGTCATCTCTCACCTCTACGGGAACCTGATAAATTATGGGGCCGTGGTCGACCTTCTCATCCACCAGGTGGATCGTCGTCCCCGTCACTTTGACGCCGTAGTCGAGGGCCTGCTGGAAGGCGTCCAGCCCCCGGAAGGCTGGGAGGAGGGCGGGGTGGATATTGATCGTCCTGTTCTTGAAGTGCCGGACGAACTCTGGGGTGAGGATCCTCATATACCCGGTGAGGACGACGAGGTCGACCCCGGCCCTTTCCAGGTGATCGATGAGAAGCTCGTCATACTCTGCCCGGTCTAGACCCGAGGGATCCAAAAAATGGGCCTCGACCCCTAGCTCGCGGGCTATCCCGAGGGCCCCCGCATCCCGCTGGTCTGCCAAAACGATGACGACCTCTGCGGGGATGTGCCCCGAGCGGGCAGCCTCGATGATGTACCTCGCATTCTCTCCGCGCCCCGAGGAGATGACCCCGATCCTGGTGGTCAATGCCAGCGCTCCAGGAAGAAGCCTCTATTCACTTCGAGAGGGTGATCTCGATGGCCGAAACGTTAGTCTCTCCCCGATCGGTATTCAGGGTCTCGGTGGAGATCTGGATGTCCTTGACTTTGACGTCTCCCAAAAACCTACTTCTTGAGACCTCTGCAACGTCCACTGCTCTTGATATCGCTCGTCCTCTGGCCATGATCTTAACCTCTCTGGCGCCGCTGTTGAACTGGGTGACCACCGCAAGTACGTAGTTCATCACTGGTTTGTTGCCGACGAATACCACATCATCTTCTGCCATGTACCATCACCACTTTGGAACTAACAGCTCTCAGATTGTGGATGATATCGTTTACTACATAAAGTTAATGATTTGGTCAGAGATATCTCCCCCGAGCCTCGATCTCCCCGACCCGCTTTAAAACCTCTCCAGCCCTGGAGTAGGTTTTGGCGTACCCCCGACCAAAGGCATCGATCAGCTCCTCAGAATGATCGTGGGTGCTCTTCACTGTCTGAAAAAAGACGTGGACGTCCATGCCCTGGGCTTCAATGCCTCCGTCATGGAAGGCGAGGCCGAAATCGATGAAGTAGATCTTCTCTCCTTTCAGGATCATGTTGGAGGTGGTGAGGTCGCCGTGGATGATCCCGCAAGCGTGGAGCCTTCCCACCAGCTCCCCCACCTTCTCAGATAAGTCCGAGTCGATCACCTCTTTTAGCTTCAACCCCTCCACATGTTCCATGGTGAGGCTGAACCGGTCGACGTCCAGGACTATCGGCGTTGGAACCCCGCATCTCCGAGCCTCGGAGATTATCCGCGACTCCATCACCGTCCTCTCTCGCCTGATCCTCTCGTCAAGAGCCGGCGTCCTGTAACCTTTGGGCAGCCTAACCTTAGTCACTCGGCCCCCATCCCTCATTATCACCGCCTCTGCGCCTCTCCCGATCTCCTCAGACACTGCCTCATCCCCTCAAAGATCTCCAGCCCTCGACGAGGCCCAGACAGCCTGCGATCATCATGTCTCCGCCCGGGGCCGCGGAGATGACCGGGCCCAGTCTTTCGAGGAGGCTGGAACCAAGGAAATGCTCTCTATTCGGGCCCGTCACCATCACCGACCTGATCTCTCCGGCCCCGGGCGCTTCCACCACGTGGGCCCCGTGGCCTCCGTCCTCGAAGATCTCGCTGCTGGTGATGGTTCCATTGCAGAGCCTCTCTGAGAAATGGTGGAGCTTATCCGTCGTCAGGGCCGAGGTGTGGTGCTCGAAGAGAGCGGTGATCTTCCCCTCGGTCACCACCGACCCGATGGTGTGGCCGTTTCCAGCGTTCAATACCAGGGCCGGCTCGGCATAGTGAGGATCCAGGATCGCGCCGAAGATCGCCGCAGGTCCCGTATCCATGATGATGGAGCGAAGGCCCGAACGGTCCAGCGTCTCCTTGACCGCCGCCATCCGGTTGAAGAGGGGCGGCGGGTCGAGATGGACGAAAGACCGGAGATCTCCCCCCGAATCGAGGACCTTCGCCATCTCCTCAAACCTCACGATGCGATTGCTCCGGTCTGGCGAAAAGCCGTGATCCTGGACTGCGACTGCCATATCTTTGGGCATCTCAAGGCCGAAGCTCTCGAGGGCGCCCTTTATGGCCGGTATGTAGAGATCTCCCATCTCCACCACTTCGGCCTCTGGCGGAGCCAACTCGGCGATCTGGACTCCCATCGTCTTGACTCGCTCCAGGTCGTCGTGGATGGTCAAGGCAGCCTTGGGGGAGGCGAAGACCTTAAGGCCCGCCTCCAAATGCCTTTTAACAGCTCGAACGGATTCTCCGCCCCCCATCGTCGTTCCCGAGAGAAAGACGTCCCTCCTTCGAAGCCTCGCCTCATCGATCAGCTTTCCCACGATCACCGTCATGCTCGGCATCACCATCCTGGCCGAGTTCTCGATTAGTAGATCCTCTTCGAAGAGGAGAATGTCCTGGGTCCCCGCCCCGACGTCCACTGCCAGAAGCGCCATGAAAGGGCAGAGTCGACCTTCTGAGATAAAACCGTTGGGCCGGTGGAGAAGAGCTATATCCTTTTGGAGGAAAATGATAGGTAATGATCATCGATGTAGTGGTCGTGAGCACATCAAGACACCGGAAGTACGGTCCTGTGGAGAAGCCGGAGGAGGCCGAGGACCTCTCGGGACGGGCGATCCTGAACCGGCTCGAGGTCGAGGGTCGTAGCTTCACCTACAGACTCATCCCGGACGGGGTGGAGGCGGTGAGGGGAGCGATCCTGGCATCGGGGGCTGACGTCATCGTCCTCTGCGGTGGCACGGGCCTCGCCCCCAAAGACCTGACCATCGAGGCGGCAGAGCCCCTCTTCGACAAGACGATCCCGGGCTTCGGGGAGGCGTTCAGGCTTAAAAGCCTCGAGGATGTGGGGACGAGGGCGATCCTCACCAGGGCCTCTGCCGGAATAGTCGGGGATGTTCCCGTCTTCTGCCTTCCAGGATCGCCCTCGGCGGCCCGGCTCGGGATCGACCTGATCCTGGCCGAGATCGATCACATCCTCCACCATATTTCAGAATGACAAAATTATAATACGTTTTGAATTCGATAGAAAAGGATGAAGTGATCCTTTTATAGAGGGAATCTCTTTAATAAGAACGGCAATCTGCCGCGGAGGTGACAAGCATGGAAACAGAGATTCCGGTGCGGGATATAATGGCCCGACCTGTGATCACCGTTGATTCCGAGGTTGACGTGGTGAAGGCTGCGAACAAGATGTTCTCCGCAAACGTGGGCAGCTTGATCGTGATTCACAACGACCAGCCGATCGGGATCATAACTGAGCGAGATCTGGTCGGAAAGATAGTTGCCAAGGCCGCAAATCCAAAAGAGATAACTGTGGGAGATGTGATGTCCTCGCCCCTGATCACCATCCCCCCTGACGTCAGCTTGAGCGATGCCGCCATAAAGATGCTAAAATCGGGGGTGAAGAGGCTCCCTGTGATATCGGGCGAGGGAAAGCTGGTGGGCATAATCACCGATACCGACCTCGTCTCCGGATCGGCCTCGATAGGCATGGGTGAGATCCTAAGCCACCTCATAGAGATGCACAGGGATAGCGTCCATTTCGAGGAGCAGAGAGAGCTGATAAGAGGGATCTGCGAGCGGTGCGGTCAGATCTCAGACTCTCTGGAGGCGGTAAATGGCGAGCTTCTTTGCTGGAGCTGCAGAGACGGAAATAAATGAACATTTCGGAATTTTTTGGAGTTGAGCAGGAGAGCGTAAAATGGGAACAATAGTTGGAGAGATCATGTCAACGGATCTGATCAGCGTGGAAGAAGGCGACTTCGTGACCCGGGCAAGGCAGCTGATACGCGATAACCAGCTGCGAGGATTGCCGATAAAAAACGGCGAGGGACACGTAACCGGGATAGTCACCGACCGGGATATGCTGAAGATAGCTTCGACCCGTTCGAACGTCACGGTCTCAGGCTTTTCTGTGGAGGCACCCCTGGTCACCCCCGAAACGGATCTCAAAGAGGCGGCAAAGTCGCTGCTCTCGGCCAATTACGCAATACTGCCCGTGGTCCGGTCTTCAGAAGACCGACGGCTCCAGGGCGTGGTCAGCCCAATTGACATATTCAAAAAGATCAACCCGGAGAAGTTGGCCGGAAAAAGGGTCAAAGAGGTGATGAATACCGAGACCAAGACCTGTGGCCCCCAGGACTCGGTGACTAAGGTCTGGGACGCAATGCTCGATTCCGACTTCACGGGGATGCCCGTGGTGGACGAAAAAGGCAAACCTCTCGGGATAATTACCCGCTTCGACATACTGAAGAGGGGAGGGGCGCGGATAAGCAAAGATACCAAGGACGTAATGAAAGTGGAAAAACTGATGAGCACACCATTATATAGCATTAGTTCGGAGGCGAGCCTTCGAGATGCCGCAAAGATGATGCTCGATCGCGAGATTGGAAGGATATCCGTGGTGGACGACGGCAAACTCGTCGGAATAATCGACAGATACGATGTTATCAAGGCTATCTTTGGTGAGGGACCATGAAGAGACCATCAGAGGATCGGAAGATCAGGATGCCGGGAGCGATGGATAGGGGACCGGTCCAGTTCGATTCCAGAGCTGCTAAGCGTACAGGGGACGTTCTCACCATTTCGACTAGAGATGTGGTGACGGCACCGCCCACCACCACCATCATCGGCGCCATCAAGATAATGACCTCTTATGGTTTCGGAAGGCTGCCGATAGCCGATGCTGGAACCTTGCGGCTCCTGGGCTTCGTCACCGGCGTCGACGTCGTAGACTTTCTCGGAGGCGGCATAAGACACAACCTTCTCAAAAAGAAGTATGAAGGAAACATCCTCGCAGCCGTCAACGCCGATATCAAAGAGATCATGAGCTCCGGGCTCATATCCATCACCGAGAAGTCCTCTGTTGAAGACGCCCTAAAGTTGATGTATGAAAAGAACGTGGGCGGCCTGCCCGTGGTGGACGAAGATAACAGGATAAAGGCCCTGATCACAGAACATGACTTCGCAAAGCTCGTGGCCGGGTTGAACACCGGCATCGAGGTCGAGGAGTTCATGAGTCCGAATGTGATCACAGCCAAAGGTCAGATGTCCATCGAGAAGACCACCAGAATGATGGTCCAACAGGGCGGTTTCCGAAAGCTCCCCGTAGTTCAGGATTCCATTCTGATTGGCATGGTCACAGCCTCCGACATCATGAGGTACCTTGGAAGCGGTGAAGCGTTCGGGAAGGTGGTGACCGGAGACATCGGGGAAGTGATGAGCCAGCCGATAAAGATCCTGGTCCGAAGAGATCCCGTATCCACGGAGAAAGATGCAGACCTCGGAGGGGCGGCAGAGACTATGATGGTGAAGGGTGTCGGTGCTCTGCCGGTCATGGAAAACGGATCTCTTCTCGGCATCATCACCAAAAGAGACTTCATCAGGGCATTTGCGGAGGAGAAACGAGGGATCATACCATGAGCAAGGTAAAGGATTACATGCAATCTCCCGTCTACGTCATCGACAAGGAGGAGCCTGTGCAGCGTGCTAGGAACTTGATGCTCAAACACTACATCAGCAGGCTTCTTGTTATGGACGGAGAAAAACTGGCGGGAATTGTAACCAAACATGACATATCACACCGCCTTAGCCAAGCCGCCCCTGAGTGGCGAAGGCGCCCCATCAGCAAAGTCCCCGTCAAGCTAGTGATGACCGACCGTCCCATAACCATCTACCCTGGGGCCACCGTGGAACAGGCCGCGGAGATCATGGACGAGAACGGAATAGACGGCCTTCCCGTGGAGAGGGATGAGGGGGAGATCGTGGGGATCATAACCTCAAGAGACCTAATCTCCTACTTTGTGGATAAAAATCCCAACTCCAAGGTCGGCGACCTGATGTCTCAGGCCGTCGTCAGCGTCCACAGGCACCACACCCTCGATCACGTATTGGAGGAGATGATCGATAACAGTGTCGACAGGGTCGTGGTATGTGAGGATAACGCCACTCCCGTAGGGGTGATAACCCATACCAATCTTGCCATATCTGGAATTTCCGACTCCAAGGGCGAGCTGAAGGGGAAAAACATCAAGATGGCGAGGAAGGACAGCACCGCAGGGAGGAAGGGATACAGGTACGTGAAGGAGGTCCCCCTGGTGGCGGAGGACATAATGTCCTACCCGATAATGTTCACCAACCCCGAAGTGAAGGCTGTTGATGCCGCCAAGATCCTCCTCGATAAGGAGATATGCGGCCTTCCGGTGGTAGACGAGGAGAAGTTGGTGGGGTTCTTCTCCACCCGCGATATAACCACTGAAGTGGCGAGGTGGTCGTAACCATGAAGGTAAAGGAGATAATGTCGAAACCGGTGACCATAGACAAATCGGAGAGGATCACGCACGCGCTGGACATCATGGAGAAGCACGATCTCCGGAGGCTTCTCGTCACCAACGACGGCAAGCTCGGCGGAACCATCACCATGAGACAGATTGCGAGGGTTTTGGGAACCAGACAGAGGCTGGGGATGCCCGCCACCTCCCTTCACGTCGCCTCCGCCACATCGGATTCGGTGGTCAAGGTAGATCCTGATATGAAGACAGAAGATGCCGTAATCCTCCTTCAGAAGACCTCGGTTCTGGTGGTCATGGATGAGGATGAGATCCTCGGCTGGGTGAGGCCAAAAGATATGCTCAAGGCCCTTAGAATGTCGGGGCTCGCCGCCGACGCCATGCGCACGCCCCTGACCGCCTCCCCCTCTGATCGGTTGATTCACGTCCGGAGGGTGATGCTCGACCGGGATGTAGGAAGACTTCCGGTGATGGAGAACGGGAAACTTGTGGGCATCATTTCGGAAAGAGATGTTGCAAAGTCCCTTCGAGCCTTCAGAGACTTGGTCCAGGGCGGTCAGCAGGAGGCCAGGGTCAAAAACCTCCTCGTCTCAGACGTTATGAGCCGGGGTGTAAAGTCGACCTACGTCGATACGCCCCTTGAGGAGGCGAGAAAGGAGATGTTGGAGGAGGACCTGGGAGGTATACCGGTCCTAAACCAGAAGAACGAGCTTGTGGGAATGCTGACCAGGCGGTGCTTCTTCGACTACCTGGCGAAGCAGAAATGAACCTTCGGGCCGCGGCAGAGAGGCTGGGCTTATCGCCAGAGAGGATGGAACGGATGCTCGGACGGGTGGTCCGGGATTCCGATTGGCCGACGCCCCGGCTCCTCAGGTTCGACAAGGCAGTCTCCGGAATAGAGGCTGGAACGGTCGTCTTCGAAGAGGACGAGATCGTCTACGGCTACCCTAAGATACGGCGGGCGATGATGCTTTCGCCCGCCATCAAGAGATGTTTTCCTGACGGTGTTCTTGTCGAGGAGAAGATGAACGGCCACAACGTCAGGGTGGCAAGTGTCGATGGGAGAATAATCGCCCTCACCAGAGGGGGCTTCATATGCCCCTACTCCACAGAGGTGGCCAACGATCAGATACCCCCGGAGATCTTCAAAGATAATCCGGACCTGGTCTTATGCGGCGAGATGGCGGGTCCCAAAAACCCCTATGTTCCTAAAGAGGTCTACCCAATAGAGTCGATGGACTTCTACCTCTTCGATGTATCAAGAAAGGGGAGGAGGGATATGGACGGATCTTCGAGAACTCACGCCCTCGCCGAAGAGTACGGGATCAGATCCGTCCCCCTCTTCGGCAAATTCGGCCTCGATGAGGCAGCCGGGGAGATAAAGGAGATCGTAATGGACCTGGGGGCCCGGGGGCGGGAGGGCGTCGTCATCAAGGACCCCGAAAACCAGAAAAGCCCCATCAAGTACACCAGCTCCGAGAGTAACTGCAAAGATCTGGAGTTCGCCTTCCGGTACTACAACGACTATGGTCAGGACTTCTTCTTCTCCAGGGTGGTCCGCGAGGGATTCCAGGCGGCAGAATGGTCCGATGGCGAGGACGAATTTATTGAGAGGTGTTTTCGCCTTGGAAAAAGCATGCTAGGACCCATGAGGGAGACGGTGGAAGCAAAGATCGCCGGGGAGCCGATCGTCCAGGAGGTGGAGATAATGGTAAAAGACCTCCAGACGGCGGCGGATTTCGAAGAGCACTTCCGAAGGATGGGGGTCCGGGCCCTGTTCGATCCCCCCCTATCTTGTCCCGGCGGCCACCTGGTTAAGATAAAGAGACTCGTCATGAGCACCAACGACAAGACCGAGTCCGTCATCGAGGGGCAGCTCTGGTAAATCCGATGATGGGATGGGATCAGACGGAATGGTTATAGGGGATCAGAATCGACCTTAGGGAATGGTCACCATGAGCGAAACCTGTGACATAGAGATGGAAGGGCACCTTATCGATTCGCTCACGCTCACCAAGGCGCTGGACAAGATAATGAGCATGGGCGGAGAGTTCGAGATCAAGACGTTTCAGGTGGGCAAACGAAAGCACGATACGAGTTACGTTAAGATCGCGATCTCGGGAGAAGACGACGATCACCTGGGCAGGATCCTCCTTGCGCTCCACCCCCTCGGTGCGCGGGTGATCGAGGCCGAGGACGTCCACCTAGAGATCGCGCCCCAGGACAGGGTCGTCCCTCGAGGCTTCTACTCCACCACAAACCACCTCACCTATGTCCGGCACCACAGTGCCTGGCTTGAGGTGGAGGACATTCAGATGGACTGCCTAATCATCGTCAAGGAGGGGCGGGCGATATGTGTTCCTATCGGCCAGATCGAGAAGGGAGATATGGTCGTCGTCGGGACCGCTGGGGTGAGGGTGGTGCCGCCAGAGCGACCCCGGGAGAAGACATTCTTCGAGTTCATGTCCAACGAGGTCTCCTCGGAGAGGCCCTCCGGAGAGATCGTGAAGCAGCTGGCTGAGGAGATCCTGGCCACGAAGAGGGCCGGAGGGAAGATCGCCGTGGTGGGCGGCCCCGGCATAATCCACACCGGAGCCTCAGGGGCCCTGGCAGAGCTGATCCGAGACGGGTACATTGACGTCCTCCTGGCGGGAAACGCCCTGGCGGTCCACGACATTGAGCGGCAGCTCTTCGGGACGAGCCTGGGGATGGATCCCCACGGCAATTTGACCTCCGCAGGCCACCGAAACCACATCTATGCCATCAGCGAGGTGATCGCCAGCGGCTCCATCAAACAGGCGGTGGATGACGGCAAATTAAGGGGCGGGATCATGTACGAGTGCATCAGACAGGGGATACCCTACGTCCTGGCGGGGTCGATCCGGGACGATGGACCCCTTCCGGACGTGATTACCGATACCGTAGAGGCTCAGAAGGCGATGTTCGAGGCCCTCCGGGGGGTCGACATGGTGATCATGATGGCGACGATGCTCCACTCGATAGCCACCGGAAATCTGCTTCCCTCCCGGGTCAAGACGATCTGCGTCGACATCAATCCCTCCACTGTGACGAAGCTTATGGATCGGGGGACGGCTCAGGCCATCGGCCTTGTGACCGACATCGGGATATTCCTGCCGAGGCTGGCCGAGGAGGTCGGGCGGCTGGCAGAGGCATCGTAATCCTGATCATCGACCGCCAGCCATCGATAGACGGATCGCAACGCTTAAATTGGGAACGGCCGCAATATGCCGGGTATACCTGTGCCGCCGTGGCTTAGCCCGGTAAAGCGGCTGATTCGTAAGGCAACCGGCCCGATATATCAGCAGGTCATGGGTTCGAATCCCATCGGCGGCTTCTCTTTTTGTCTTATTCATTCTGTCTTCGTCTCTTCCCCTCAAAAAAAACTCCGAGCTCGGCCTGGAGATGAGCAGATCTCTGTGCACATGCCGGGCTCCTTCCGGCGTTCTGTCAACTCCGCAATACTTTATATACCCTCACCTTAAAAAGGAGGGGTAGCGGAGAGACGTGATTATGGAGTCCACCATCAATATAGAGAACGTCGTCGCCTCTACAAAGCTCGCCGAAGAATTCGATCTGATCAGGATCGAGTCTGAGCTGGAGGGCGCCGAATACAACAAGGAGAAATTTCCAGGGCTCGTCTACAGGGTCAAAGCGCCGCGAGCGGCCTTTCTGATCTTCACCACGGGAAAGGTGGTATGCACCGGCGCGAAGAACGTCGAGGACGTGAGGACGGTGATAACCAACATGGCCCAGACCCTGAAGTCGATCGGGTTTGAGGACGTCAATCTCAACCCCGAGATCCACGTCCAGAACATCGTCGCCAGCGCCGACCTCAAGACCGATCTGAACCTGAACGCCATAGCCCTCGGCTTGGGCCTTGAGAACATCGAGTACGAGCCGGAGCAGTTCCCCGGCCTCGTCTACAGAATCAAGACCCCCAAGGTGGTGGTCCTGATATTCAGCTCTGGAAAGTTGGTGGTGACCGGAGGGAAGTCGCCCGACGAGTGCCAGGAGGGCGTCAAGATCGTCCGGGTCCAGCTGGAGAACCTCGGCCTTCTCTGATCTTATAACGATCCCGATACAGACCGTATCCGTCTCTCACCACATCGGTCGAACGATTGGCGGCGGATGAAGGATGAGTTTGGAGCTTAATGCCCCTCGACGAAAGCTCACCAACAGAACCGTCAAGCCTTGCATCTTCTATCCCAGATCACCGGGAGGTCTTTTCGAACAGCAGCTCTATCATCTCTTTTCGGCCCAGGCTCTCCTGAGATCCCGTCGACATATCCCTCAAGGTGGCCTTCCCCTCTTCGACCTCTTTTGGACCTATGATCACGGCAAAGCTCGCGCCGATGCTGCTCGCCTGCTTCAGCTGGGCCCCAAGCCCCCGACCCATGACGTCGATGACCACCGGAACATCGAGGCCGTCGCGAAGCTCTTTTGCCGCCATGATCGCCTCGGTCCGGACCTGCGGAACGAAGACGACGGCCACGGGAGCTGGGGGCCTCTCGTCGAGGGCTACGATCTCCATGATCCTATCAAATCCGATCCCAAAGCCCGTGGACCTCGTCTCCTGCCCTCCGAGAAGGCCCGCGAGCATGTAAGTCCCGCCGCCGCAGATCTGATTTTGGGCGCCGAGGCCCGCTGCGTAGATCTCAAAGACCGTCCCCGTGTAGTACTCAAGGCCCCGGACGATCTCAAAGTCCACCGTCGCCTCGGTGCCATAGGTCGCCAGGAGATCCACCAGCTCCGAGAAGTGGGCCAGATCCAGGTCTGATGCCGCGGCCCTGTCGGACCTTGTGGCGCGGTCCCCGGCGGCGCCGATGGGCGTGGTCTCAGAGGAGTCCGCCTTTGTCTCTTCTGGGGCTGGGCCGTCTGACATTGTGGCCAGGTTATCAGCCAATTCCATCGCTCGATCGAGGGCCCGTCGCCCCTTCAGGTCGATCAGCTCCGTTAAGCCCAGGTGGTCCGCCCCGATCTCCTGGAGCTTTTCGGCGAGGAGGTCTCGCTCCTTCTTGTCGATGAACTTCATCACCACCGGCCTCTCGGAGGCGGGGATCATTCTCATCATCCCCCTGATGAGGCCGAGGTAGCCGAGATGGAGGTCTCCCGAGACGCCGGAGCTCTCGATCAGCTTCGTGGCGAGGGCGATCACCTCCGCCTCGGCGTCGGGCCGGTCGCTTCCGACGAGCTCCGCTCCGAGCTGCCAGAACTCCCGAAACCGGCCCCGCTGGGGCCGCTCGTACCGGAAGCAGTTTCCGAAGTAGTGGAGCCGGAGGGGCTTTGGCGCCGTCTGGAGCTCGTTCACATACATCCTCATCACCGGAGCCGTCAGCTCAGGCCGCAGCGCCAGGTCCCTGCCTCCCTTGTCCTTGAAGGCGTAGATCTCCTCGATGATCGACGGCCCCGACTTCGCAGTGAAAAGCTCCAAGTGCTCGAAGGTGGGGGTCGATATCTCCTGGTAGCCCCACCTCTCCAATATCCCCTGCATCCGCTTTCTGACGGCCCCCCTCCTGAAGGAGTCCTCGGGGAGGAAGTCTCGTGTCCCTCTCGGTCTTTGGATCGTCATGCCACACCGCCCATGCCGCGAGGCCCCTTAAGGCTTTTGGAGCCGAAAAGTCCCGGGCCGGAGGGCTCAATACTTTCGCCCCGCGAGCCTCGACCTTTTGTAGGGCGGAATAGAAGGATAGGTTGCGAGGCAAAAGCCCCAAGGGCGCGGCCTCCATTGCCATGATCGGATCGAGGCAGGGAGAGGGTCCCTTCAATCCCCCTTCATTTCCCTCTCCCAAAGGCCTCCATTTTTCTTCTTTGATCCGCTTCTCCTCCTAGCACCTTTTTAAAATGTCATTACTTCCGCACCGCGCGAACAACTCCCATATAAAACGACCGACCTCATGGGCTGGTGATCGTCTTTCCGCGAGAAGATGATGCCTTCGGGGTCCGGCTTCGGTGGGAACTAGATAACGACGATGTGATCGGTGAGCTGATATGGTGGCGGTGGAGATTGACGAGGGATCCATGATGGTCGCCGTGGTGGGAGCGATGTCCAGCGCCTTTGTGACCTTGATCTTCTGCTACCTCACCTTCCGTGTGAGCCTCGAGGCGCGGCTGAAGGACATGGAGCACCAGATGGAGATCCTCGCTGATCTGGAAGAGGCCTCCCTCGCTCAGGAGGAGAGGATAAGGGATCTCGAGATGGAGGCAAGCAGCATGGTGGTGCTCACCAGAGACGGGATGGCGTGCCCGGTGGGGCTCGGCAGATCGATGGAGAATGGAAGAATCTTTCCGAGAGACGATTAGCGCCAGGAACGCTAAAAAAAAGAGTTGCTCGATCCGGCTTCGGACTCAGTGCCCGCTCTCAGCCTCAACCTCGCCGACAGTGGCCTCGCCCAGATCTTCGCCTTCATCCTCGCCGTGGTCCGCCATCTCCTCGGCCTCGGCCTCCATCTCCTCGATCTCCTCCATCGGGGCGGAGTCCTCCTCCTCCTCCACCTCCTCTTCTTCGCCGCTCACGGCGCTCTCTTCGTGCGATTCTTTAGCCTCTGCCGACTCTTCAGCCCCGTCCTCGCCGACGCAGCCACAGGCGAAAGCCGCGGCGAGGACGAGAATTAGGGCAAAAATCCAGCTGTGCTTAAACATGGCCTCGTCGTGGTAGTGTATATATTAAAAAGCTGACGAGGAAATGGCTCCACCACTGACGAGAAAGAGGCGAAACTCGGCCGATGGTCAACCCAACAATAACCCTCGTCACCACCTCATTTCATCCGCCCTAGCTCCCGATTGATCGCCTCCAGATCGAACTTCTCGGGATCGAAATTCCCGCCGACCCAATCGAGATACTCCTCATGCTCAGGATGGTCGGGATTGGAAATCGCCTCCACAAACTCCTCATAGTCCCAGACGCCACCGCAGTCCTCGGGAGGAGCCGATCTTTCTCCCGCGATACAGATCGGATATTTGACTTCCGGGTCAGGGGGCAGTATCTTCTCCACCAGGATCTCGTGAATCCAGCTGTCCCCTAAGTCGTACTCGTAGAGAAATCGAGACTTCTCGGCGAGGGCCAGCTTGCTCAGCTTAACCCTTTTTTCGGACGTCATCCCCATCTCGTCGAGATCGACTTCACCAGGATAATAGGGCATACTGTAACTAACTCCTCCGATATCGAAAACGTGTAGATGATAGTCCTCCCAGCCCATGATCGCCTGAAGGACGCGGTGAAACTTGGGGAGGGTTATGTCGTCGGTCACCTGAAACCTGCGCCAGATCGGAGGACTGATACCCTTGAGGGTGACCTTGAGCTGATATACGGACACGATCCGGGATTTTTTTTGAGATTTGCCTTCTGCTTTTTGAGCCATGTTGATCCCTTCTAAGAATTCATCTGGTGGCAAGTTCGAATACTCGGATGAGGAGCTACACGCGAGTGGTCACTCCTTCCTCGCTTCCGCCTTCCCCTCCGCGAGGAGGATCGCCTCCTCGGGGCTCTCGGCCTTGAGCATCCCATCGACGTTCCAGTCGCCGAGGTCGATCACCTTCTTGTCCATCTTCAGGGCCAGGGCGATCTCGGAGAGGGTTCCATAGAGGCCGGGGAGGGCGATCACCGCATCGGCGCTCCGGACAATGACCGCGTTCCTCCCGTGGCCCATCCCGGTGCCGATGGAGACGGATACGTAGCGGTTTGCCGTCTCCTTCTCCCCGGGAAGGATGCCCACGGTGACGCCCCCAGCCTCCCTCGCGCCCTCGGAGGCCGCCTCCATCACTCCCCCAAGACCTCCGGTGATCAGGACGTGCCCATGCTCTGCGATCTTTCGGCCCACCTCGCGCGCGAGGTTGCACCTCGTCTCCTCGTACTCTCCGGCACCTACAACCGCCACTTGCACAAAAACTCCTCCACGCGAGACTATTATTAGCCCTTTGAGAACTTATGATTTGTGACCGCCTTTTCGAGGCTGCGGCCCGAGATCAGAGGGATGCTCGCTCGCCAGGGGATAGAGGAGCCGACGCCCCCCCAGCAGAGGGCGATCCCCCGGATCCTGGCCGGAGAGCATGTCCTCCTCATCGCCCCCACTGGGACTGGGAAGACCGAGGCCGCAGCCCTCCCCTTATTCCACAAGATCCTCCGAGACAAAGCCCGGTCCGAAGAGAAGCTGGCCGGTAGAGGCAAGATGAGAGAGGGCCGGGAACGAGGCGGCGGTGAAGCTGACGGCCGACCATCAGGAATTCGCGCCGTCTACGTCACCCCCCTCCGGGCCCTCAATCGGGACATGCTCTCAAGGCTCCAAGAGTGGGGGCAGAAGCTTGGGGTCTCCGTCGCCGTCCGCCACGGTGATACCTCTCAGGCCGAAAGAAGGATCCAGTCCCTCCGGCCACCAGATCTCCTCATCACCACGCCGGAGACGCTTCAGGTGATGCTGACGGGCAAAAGGCTCCGCCAGAACCTGCGGGCTCTCAAGATCGTCGTCATCGACGAAGTCCACGAGCTTGCGGCCTCAAAAAGGGGGGCACAGCTATCAGTCGTCCTGGAGAGGATGGTGGAACTGGCCGGCGAGTTTCAGAGAGTGGGCCTCTCGGCCACAGTCGGCTCGCCGGAGGTGGTGGCCGAGTTTCTGGCCGGGCCAAAGAGGCAGTGCAGGATCGTTCAGGCCGATGTGGAGAGACCGGCGCGGTTCCGGGTGGCTTCACCCCAGCCGACGAGCGGCGACTATGCCCTCGCCAAGGAGCTGGAGTGCGACCCCCTTCTCGCAGCCCAGATCCGGATGATCCGAGAGGCTGTGAGGAAGGAGAGGTGCCTCGTCTTCGTCAACACCCGCCAGGCCGCCGAGGTTCTGGGGTCGAACTTCCGGATACTGGGCGAGAGGATTGGGGTCCACCATGGGAGCCTCTCCAAAGAGGCTAGGATCGAAGCCGAGGAGGCCTTCAAGGCGGGCCGCCTCCGAGGCCTCATCTGCACATCCTCGATGGAGCTGGGGATCGATATAGGTGACGTCGACCACGTCATCCAGTACAGCTCTCCGAGGGAGGTCTCTCGGCTCGTCCAGAGAGTGGGGAGGGCGGGCCATCGGATGGGGAAGACCTCGGCGGGGACGATCATCGCCACCGGCCCCGACGACGTCGCCGAGGCGGCGGCGATCGTGAGAAGAGCGACATTTTGCGAGCTGGAGGAGACGAGGCCCCACGAAAGGCCCAAAGACGTCCTCGCAAACCAGCTCGTGGGCCTAGCCCTCGACTTCGGCGAGGTCGCCCTATCTAGGTGCTTTGAGATCGTCACTCGCTCCTTTCCTTTCAGGGACCTCATCTTCCCGGAGCTGGAGGAGGTGGCCGGGGAGATCCGAGATCACTGGCTCGTCTCTCTCGAGGACGGCGTCCTCCGACGGAGGCGAAAGTCCTGGCAGTACTACTACCAGAACCTCTCGATGATCCCCGACGAGAAGAGGTACAGGGTCTTCGACGTGGTGGGAAGAAATCCCGTCGGCACCCTGGACGAGGCCTTCGTAGTCAACTTCGCCGA
Source organism: Methanothrix harundinacea (assembly GCA_001509375.1). Classification (GTDB taxonomy): domain Archaea; phylum Halobacteriota; class Methanosarcinia; order Methanotrichales; family Methanotrichaceae; genus Methanocrinis; species Methanocrinis harundinacea_D. The sequence continues at coordinate 39,296 of LGFT01000005.1, forward strand.
GCCCGGGGCCACCTTCGTCGCCAGGGGCGAGATCTGGGAGATCGTGGAGATCTCAGATGAGGAGGAGGAGATCAGGGTGACCCCGATCCAGAGGGGTGGTGAGATTCCCTCCTGGTCCGGGGAAGAGATCCCCGTCCCTTGGGAGGTTGCCCAGGAGGCGGGACAGATCAGGGCCGAGGTAGCCCGGCTCCTGGAAGAAAGGGTGGGAGAAGGAGGAGGGGCGGGGACGGAAGCAGGCGGCGAGGACGACAAAGTTGGGGCCGGAGGAGGCGAAGCAGTGGCCGTCGCCCTCCTAACAGACGAATACCCAGTGGACCCAGAGGCGGCGAGGGCCTTCGTGAAGATGATAAAGTCTCAGCTCGCGGCCCATCTGCCCGTCCCAGACCACAGGACCATCGTCGTCGAGGGGGACGGGACCTACCTGACGGTGAACGCCTGCTTCGGCCACCAGGCCAACGAGGCCCTGGGGAGGTTCATCACCGCGCTCCTATCTGCGAGGCTTGGAACCAGCGTCGCCCTAGACGTAGACCCCTACAGGATCGGCCTAGAGACTCCGAAGACGATTATGGCCGAGGAAGTGGCGGCCCTTCTCAGAGAGACGGATCCGGACCACATCGGCCCGATTCTTGAGAAGACCCTCAAGAACACATCCCTCTTCACATGGAGAATGGTTCACGCGGCCCGAAAGTTCGGGGCCCTCCAGCGGGATGTAGATCGCGAGATTGTGAGCCTAAAACGGGTCCTAGGCCTCTTCGTCGATGGCCCCATCGGCCAGGAGGCGATGAGGGAGGTCTTCTTCGACCGCCTCGACGTCGGTAGGGCGAGGGAAGTTTCGGAGGGGGTGAGGGCGGGCGAGATCTCCATCCTGACTTCCCCCCCAAGCCCCATAGGGTCTCTGGGGAGGAGGGGCGGACGGGACGTTACGAGTCCTGAGCGGGCCGACGGAGCCGTCATCGAGCTTCTCAAAGATCGGATCATGAACGACCGGGTGATCCTCTTCTGCGTCAACTGCAAAAAATGGACGTCCCTCCGGATGGTCAAGAACGTCCCCGAGGTCCCCGAGTGCCCCATCTGCGGCTCGCGGATGGTGGCAGCCCTCAAACCATGGGAGGAGGAGGAGATAAGGGTCGTAAGAAAGCCCGAGGAGTCGAAGACCCCAGAGGACCGGCGGAGGACGAAGAGGGTCTACAGGAACGCAAACCTCGTCCTCACCTACGGCAAGACCGCAGCCGTCACCCTCGCGAGCCGGGGGCTGGGGCCCGAGACGGCAGCGAGGCTGATGAGAAACCTACGCCGAAATGAGATTGACTTCTACCGAGACATCCTGAAGGCGGAACGGGAGTACGCCAGGACGAAGCGGTTCTGGACTTAGGTGGGCCCCCTGCAGAAATTTATCGTTGGAACCTTTCGGCTACGCCTCTGGTTTTGCCGCTTCAGATTCAGATATGATCCATCTTTCATCTACGTGATGAACAGAAATTTAAATGAATAATCATACAGAGTTATTCAGTCCGATGAACGGCTCAAGCCGGCTTTGGACGGTTCGGAGAAATGAAAGATCGGAGGATAGGTTATGTATAAAATTCTGGCAGCGTTTTTGGGCATATGTCTACTTCTCGGTTCGGCCCCCGCCTGGGCTCAGAAAGAGGTGGTCACAGAGATGAAAGCTTTGCCTCTGGACAGCAGGATCTCCTCTGAAATGGCGGCCTCCCTGAGGGAACTTCCCGACCTAACGGTCGAGTCGGCCAGTGTTTTGGCAGCTCCCTTTACGTACGATGGAAACGTTCTGGTGCCTCTGGAGATCACAGTAACAAACCTGGGAGCTGATACCGAAGAGGAGTTCAACGTTGGGGGATGGGGCAAGGCCACCGACGGCAACGCTTACGGCTTCAGATACTTCTCCCCCGGCGAGGAGATAATGTCAGATCCCAGAGGCGGCGTCCTCTGCAAGGGGCTGGCTTCCGGCGAGGTTAAAACCTATCAGGGATTCTTGTTCCTGGGGCCGAGCCCCGTCAATGAGCCCTTGAACCCCGGCACCAAGTACGAGATCCATGCTATGGTGGACTACAACCTCGATCCAGACGCTCCGTACTACGAGTGGGGGGTCGCTGAAAACGACGAGACGAACAACGAGCTGGTGATAACGTACCCCCAGCTTCTGACAGCCATCGCCGTCTTGGACCTCAAAAAGCTTATCTGAGGGCCAGGATATATTATCTTCTGTTTTTTAAAGTTTTTTTTGTTTTTCCCCTTTTTCCGGGCTCTTCTTCTCCTCGATCGTCGCCGAAGATCTTAAGGTTATATAAGGCTGAAAAACATCGGTTTCAGCATGAGTTTCGATCTCTTCCCCGCCGTCGACCTCCGCGGCGGAAGATGCGTCCAGCTCGTCGGTGGCATCCCCGGAACCGAGGTGGTCAGCCTCGACGATCCCCTGGCCCAGGCGGTTCGGTGGGCTGAGATGGGATCTTCGACCTTGCATATCATCGACCTGGACGGGGCGATCCAGGGAGTCCGGATCAACGGCCCCATACTTCAGAGGATCGTTGAGAGCCTCGACTTATTCGTCCAGGTGGGAGGCGGCGTTAGGAGCCGGGAAGATGCAGAATTGATCCTCGACCTCGGCGTCGATCGAGTGATCCTGGGGACGGCGGCCCTCGCCCGACCCGAGATGGTGAAGAACCTTGCGGCAGACTATGGATCCGATCGAGTTATGGTGGCCCTCGACGTGAGAGGAGGTAAGGTCACCACTGAGGGTTGGCAGAGGGATTTGGAGAAGGGGGCCATCGAGCTCGGCCTCCAATTCCAGGAGAGGGGGGCAGGCTCTATCCTCTTCACCAACATCGATACCGAAGGAAGGCTCCGGGGGATCGATCCCGAGCCGACCAGAAGGCTCATCGAGGCGGTCGAGATCCCGGTGGTGGCTGCGGGAGGCGTCTCCACCGTCGAGGACATCCTCGTCCTCCGGGACGTGGGCGCCGCAGGGGCCGTGGTGGGTACGGCGATTTACACCGGAAAGCTTGACTTCAAAAAGGCCCTTTCCGCCCTCCGTTCCTGATCGAAGGCTTCGTGGAGAGTTTGTGGAGGGGTCATCTGAACCATCGAGGTTTTGTGGAGGATACGTATAGGTGATCTTATGAGGACGGGAGAGGGTATTTCTGAGGTCGGCGGCGCGAGGGCCAGGGTCGATGTGAACGTCGACGGTAAAGGAGATGGAGATCTCGACTCTGGATCTGGATTCCTCGACCACATGCTTTGCGCCCTCGCGAGAATGAGCGGGATCGACATTCGTGCGAAGGCTGAAGGTGGGATCTCACCCCAGAGGTCGAGGGCCCTGGGCCTCGCCTTGGGGAAGGCTCTCGCCTTGGCCCTGGGAGAGAAGAGGGGAATAAAAAGGTACGGCTCGGCGGCGGTCCCCATGGACGAGGCGCTGGCTGAGGTGGCCCTGGACTTCTCCGGAAGGCCTTACCTGGCTATGAAAGGCAAGTTCAAAAACGAGATTATTGGGGACCTTCCATCCCAGAATGTCAAGACGATCCTCGTGGCCCTGACCGAAGAGGGCCTCCTCACCTTAAACGTCAGGATCGAGGGGGAGAACGACCACCACAAGGCCGAGAGCGTCTTCAAAGCCCTAGGCCTTGCGCTGAAAGAGGCTAAAAGGGTTGAGGGGACGGAGGTCCTCAGCACCAAGGGCGTCCTGTGATCTTGTTTTTTCACTCGAACTCGATGGTTCCTGGGGGCTTGGGGGTCAGGTCGTAGACGACCCTAGAAACTTCTGGGATCTCACCCGTGATCCTATGGGATATCCTTCTGAGAACGTCCCAGGATAGCTCCAGAACGTCGGCGGTCATGGCATCCCTCGAGGATACCGCCCTCACCGCGACGACGTAGCCGTATGCCCTGATGTCCCCCTTAACTCCCGTCGCCTTGCCGAGGATCGCAGCAAAGGCCTGCCAGGGGAGAAAGCTATTCAGCTCCTCCTCGACGATGGCGTTGGCCGCTCTCACGACCGCGAGCTTATCTCGCGTCACCTCACCGAGGATTCTGACGGAGAGGCCAGGACCGGGGTAGGGCATCCGCTCGCATATCTCGGTGGGCATGGAGAGGCCCCGAGCGACTTCACGTACCTCGTCCTTGTAGAGTTCGCGGAGCGGCTCGACGATCCCCTTAAACTCCATCTTGAGGGGAAGGCCCCCGACGTTATGATGGGACTTGATCCCCCCCTCGGACTCGATCAGGTCGGGGTATATGGTGCCCTGGATCAGGTACTCAGCGCCGACTTGCCTCGCCTCCTCCTCGAAGACCCGGATGAATGTCTCTCCCACCACCTTCCTCTTCTCCTCGGGATCGATGACCCCCGCGAGGGCGCTCAAAAATCGGTCCTCGGCGTAGACAGTGATCAGGTTGAAGTCAGAGAACATTTCGGCGATCTTCTTCGATTCTCCCTGCCGCATCAGCCCGCTGTCCACGTAAACTGGGATAAGCCGGTCTCCGATCGCCTCGCGGGCCAGAAAGGCGCAGACCGAGCTGTCCACGCCCCCGGAGAGGCCGATGACCGCTCTCCCCTCCACCTGGCGGCGAATCTCTCCTATGGCTTCGTCGATGAACTGGGGGACGTTCAGACCCATAAAGACCTGAGGCCGGTTTCGAGGATAATAGGCTTGCGGTTATCAGAGGCTCGCAAGTTATAAGGGGATGATTTCAGATGACCCCAACGTGAACTGTACATGAAAAATAGTCATTTAAAGGAGCGGGTGGTAGGTTCTCTCAGCGGGAAGGGGAGTGGGAAACTCAGATCGCCAGACCTCCTATTGAGATGAGAGGGCATCTCCCTCCGCCCTCTCATCAATCGTCCCTTTTGCTCATTTGGTGATCTGACTTCTTCCTGCATTTTCATCTTCACCTCTCCTTTTCCGTCTGTTCGTCTTTTATCCATCTCATTCATCTATAGATCTCGCTTCCGCTTCTGAGGGAGTAGCTTCCCTCAAAGACGCTCGTCAAAAGGGCGTCTCTATCGTCTGTGTGGCTTTCGATCTCGAATATCGCCATCCCGCTGAGGTTAGATTGAGAGTCGAGGGTGAGCCTGGTGCTCCGGACCGTGGCTCTGCCCGTGCAGTTCAGACGGTCGGCGTAAAGGTACTGCTCCCTTATGATCGAGCCCCTCTTCTCATCCATGCAGAGGTGGCTTGCATGCCAGCTCGAATTATAGGCGAGTTCGCGGCCGAAGGAGAGGTTCAGGATGGAGGGGGCCCAGGCGGCGTCAAAATCTCGATTCATCTTCATCCGACTGGACCTGTAGCTTAAGACCTCCCCCGACTCGTAGCTTCCAGTCCCGTGCTCTGAGAAGCTGAGTGTGGTCCCGACGATTGGCCTCACCGGCGTCTCGACTCTCCCCAACCTCTCGAACTGGTCACAGGATATCCTGACCTGGTTGATTATTGTGTGGGGTCTTCTCTCGGTCGCGAACCTCCGCCTGACGGAGACGAAGCCGTTCCCAGAAACCCTCCCGTCCACGTCGGCGATGAAGTTCTGTTTCGTCATCTTCATCACCAGAACGATCTGCCCATAGCTGCCAGGAGAAAGGTTCCCGATCGTCCAGACGTTTTTCGTCCCCGGGTCTGGAGGGGGCGATGCCGAAAGAAGTGTCATCCGAGGATCGTAATCCTCCACGATGACCAGGTTTGTCAAGGGCACCGTCAGATCATTACCGTAGATTATGGTGTAAGTTATCTTGCCGCCCTGGCTTATCATGCTGGGCTTTCCCCTCTTTTCGTATGGGTCCTCGTTAGGCTCGAAGCTTGCGATCATGTCGTTAATCTTAAAGTGATCGAATAGCCAGACGGCACCTTGCGACGGAAATTTCTTCGAAGATGTCTCAAATCTAACATATAATCGTATTAAATTTAAAGTTTCAGTTTGGTCCCTCCACTCCTGTAGTCTGAATTTTGGAGGGCGGGCTCTGGAAGTTCCGTATTCGAGGTTTAGGGCGTCGAGATCTGTCCACTCATTCACCTCCAATCCCAGACTGTCTATATTACCTCGTGAAGTATAAAGCTTTAAATCGCGATCGCTGCTGCTGCTGTACTTTCCATCACCATCACCATCAAACCATAGTTCCACATAAATAACACCAATTTCTGTAAGAGGTTTTATTTGTATATAAATATCTTCTAATTCTGAAACTGAAATTGGCTCTAAAAGATCAACCCTAACATATCTTATTTTTTGGTCATAATCTAAGCGAGTAGAATGCGAGCCATGAAAAGCGTCTCCACCAAATGGTAAACCTTTACCGCCAATATCGTATTTTAGGCCGTACGATCCTTCTCCCACCATTACCATCAAAGTGAGGAACATAACTGAGGTTAATATAGGTATAAGTTTCATCGACTAATGGCTGATAAGACTATTGTATAAAAAATCATCTGTTATGGAGGTCTGTTGTAAATCCCATCTTTTTAAAATTAGATATGATAGCTAGAACCTTAGCTATCGCCAACTCCAGAAGCCTAGATGAGTTTCACAGGCAGTTCACATAACCCAATATGATCAAAAAAACGATTAACTGGGACCCAATATGAAAAATAGGTATTTAAATCTGTCAGAGCAGGCTTCTGGTGTTGGAAACGTCTCTGAGCGAAATAAGAGATCGAGGATGATTTGAACATGGATGGGGTGTTGGTTACGACTGAATTGGGAGATGCGTCACCTAGGAGATTCACGAACGAAGCGTTCGTCAGAGAGAACCTTCCTTACATAATGGGGGCCATTTCTCTTCTTGTTATTATCCTGGCTACGGCGGTTTCTTCTGCGACTGCAGCAGGCATGGTGACGATTGAGACCTTGAACTCTGGCTCCATCACTAGCCATTCATCTTTCTCATGGTCCAGGATGCCGGTTCCCGGGCTTGACGAGGCAGCTCACTATAATCAGGGTTACAACCACAACTTCTGGCCGGAGGAGCCGCACGAAGCCGACGACCTCTGGACGCCCAGCGCCAGGATGAGCACCCAATACCACATGGGCCGTTACTCAGGCTGGTACAATCAACATCCCACAGCAAACAACCTCTCATCGGATTTGATGGGGCCAGAAGCTGCTGGTTCTAATTGACCTGGACCGCCAAGGCGAGCGACCCCGACAGCTGGGACAACCTCCAGGTCAGGGACTGCACTATCAGCTGGTGTGAGTTAAGATGAAAACAACGCCGTGCAACAAGACTGGACGAAAGAAGATCCAACGCCGGGAAACTTTTCTTCTCCAGACTCGAGATGATTAAGACCTTCCCAAAGGGAGGGGAGGATAACTGAAGGGGGTGTTGGGAGAGGCACGCCCTCTCCCAATTTTCACCATTTGCCCTCGCTGACGACTATCATCGTGGGCGTGCATCCAGGCATGAATCGCTTCGGTAGTCTATGCGACCCCGAGGCGATTGCCAAAGCCTCGCGAACGCGGGCCATGTCTTTGACCTGAGGCGTGGATAAGGGGCATTTTACATTTTTCTCTGACGGACTGATCAGAAGATTTATGATATGAAAGCAACAACGCCAAAGGAGGGGACGAGATTTGCGCATCGAAATTACAGCACTTCTGGACCAGGATGTCTACACCCAGAGGGGGATCTTCGTCGGGAGAGTCGACGACGTGGTCCTCGATCCGGATCTGGGCGAGGTAAGTGGCCTTGCTCTCGGAAACGTGAACAAGTCCTTCCTTGACCTCAAGGGGAAGGGGATCATCATACCCTACCAAGGGGTCACCGCCGTCGGGGACATAATAATCACCAAGCACTTCGGCACCATGCTTTACAGCGATGAAAAGAAGGGCTGACGGCCGGGAGGTCTATGTCGACCTCAGGGTCCGCGCCCCCCTGGTGGTGAGGGCCGACGGCAGAGGGTTTGGAACAATCCTCAGGAAGGCGGAAAAGCCCTACGACCTCGACTTCGCGAAAGTGATGGCGGAAGCCGCAAGGGCGTTCGTCAAGGAGTCGGGACTTTTCCCGGCCCTCGCCTTCACCTTCTCCGACGAGATAAGCCTCTTCTTCTCGGAGGCGCCCTTCAACGGCCGCCTGGAGAAGATAGACTCGGTGGTGGCAGGGACCCTCTCGGGCCACCTCTCCCTCGGCCTCGGAAAGGCCGTCGCCATGGACGCGAGGTCGATCCCCCTCTGCTCTGGCGAGATCATTGAGTACTTCGCGGAAAGGCAGGATGAAGCCTGGAGAAACCACGTCTTCTCCAGCGGCTTTTACGCCCTCATCGACGACGGCCTCGCCCCCCATGAGGCGATGAACCGCCTGCGGGGGATGAAGGAGGCCGATATCCATGAGATGCTCTTCTGCCGGGGAACAAACCTCGCCAAGAGCCCGGCCTGGCAGAGGCGTGGAATCCTGATTCGCCGGGAGAAAGGGGCGGAAGCGGGCGAGGGCGGTGAAGAGGGTGCCGGAAAGAGAAGGGGAAAAGGGAGAGGGAAGGACGAAAGGAGGAAGAAGAGGTGGCGGGTAGTCGAGGACTGGGAGCCGCCCCTCTTTCGATCGGAAGAGGGAAGGAGACTTCTCGACTGGACGATTCGTGATCTTTAGGAGCTGAAAAATGAAGTTCTTGGACAATGGAGAGGAAGAAGCGAAGAAGGAGACGGGAAAGGACGCGGCAAAGCCGAAGCAGTTCATCCCAAGGGCCGTGGGCCAGAAGGTGACGATCAGGCTGATGGACGGAAGGCCCCTGATAGCGAAGCTTGAGTCACACAACAACTACGAGCTGCTCCTGGACGTGGGGAAGGGGAAGAAGATCATCGTCTTCAAGCACGCCATCAGCACCATGGAGTACGAGGTCCAGGACGAGGGTCGGTGAAAAACAGTTTACCTACTACCAGATCTTCGAAGCCGTCTCCCGAGTGCCCCTGGAATCTTGGACCACTCGATCTCGTGGACGCCCTCGCTGTCGTGGACGATGCACATGCCGTAAGGAGAGGGCTCACCCCTCTCGAAGTCTTCATACTTTCTGATGAGATCGATCGCCTCTTTGATCTCGACGATCTGCCTTCTTTTCAGAAGATCGGCGATCTTCTGGGCCTCCTCAAAGCCTATCTCGCCTCCGAGCCCCCGGCAGTCGGACCAGCGGAGACGGCCCTCCTCCAGGTAAAAGGGGTAGGTCTGGCAGAGGAGAGGCCTCGCTTTGTAGATCCTGCACCCTTCCTCCGAGTAGTACTTGCAGTCTCTGCCTTCTTTTCGGAGGCGCCACTCCAGGGTGTGAAAGTTCCCCTCGATGTCCCACTCGCCCTCCAGGGGGGGCTCGGCGACATCCAGCCAGCCTTCGCCGCCCACCGCGGCCATGATCTCCCTGATCTCGAAGGGGAATAGGGCGACGCTGTTCTCCTCGCCCCGGCAGCAGTCGCCGCACCTTTCGCACCGAAAGCCGATCTGCACGATCTCGCGAGCGATGGCCCCGGCTGAGAGGCTCTCAGCCTCCTCCAGTTGTAGCAGGAGATTTGCCAGCATCTCCTCGGCGTCAGCTCGATTCACCGGCCCCTAACTCCGTTCCCGACATACCTCAAGGAAGTTTTCGAGAAGCTGAATCCCACCCTCGGTGTGGACCACCTCGGGGTGCCACTGGACTCCATAAAGGGGCCGCGTCTCGTGCCTCATCGCCTCGATCTCGCAGACCTCAGACCTCGCAAGAACCCGGAACTCCGGCGGAAGGCGGACCACCTGGTCGGCGTGTGAGGCCCAGGTCTTGATCCTCGGTGGGAGCCCCTTCAGAATATCATCCTCCTCCAGCACCTCGACATCGACCTCAGCGTACCCGCCAACTGCCCCCTTCTCGACCTTTCCCCCAAAGGTCTCGGCCATCACCTGAAGGCCGAGGCAGATGCCGAGGATCGGCATCTCAAGCTTCGTCAGGTACTCTGAGCAGTTTCCGGCCCGCTCGAGGGTGGGCCCACCGCCGAGGATCAGGCCGTCGGCCTCGATCTCCTCCGATGGCGTCTTGTTTGATATCATTCTTGCTGGAATGAGGTCCCTCACGCTCCTGTGGATCAAATGATTGAACTGACCATAGTTATTTACTACCAGAACTAACATTCTCGCCTCGAATTCCTAGACATATATTCGCCTTCGGATTTCGGATGGTAGATGATAAAGCTTACATCTCGTCGATAAGAATCATCCAATAAAGGACCGTTCGGATCGTATCAGACCAGTCGCTCGATCTCTTCGGGCCCCTCGAGAACGACGAAGCCGGGGATCGCCCTCATCCGCTCGATATTCTCCCTGTCCAGGGGTCTCGTCACGACTGAGATCTCGACCTTTCCTATGGCGTCGTAGGGGCAGAGGTCCTTACAGATGCCGCATCCGTCGCACCTCGAAAGATCGATCTGCTCCCCAATGGCGCCCTTTGGGCAGGCCTGCTGAGGCTCGCAGAGATCGCATCGCATGCAGAGATCTCTGTCGATGGAGTAGGGGGGCTCGGTCTCTGCTCGATCCTGTATGTCGGTGGGGAGGACGTAGACAGGAACTCCACCCTTGTTGGCGAGGGCCGCGGCGTTCGTCGGGAGGCTGTCGGCGATGCCGCAGACGATCTTGGCGACGGTGTTGGCGGTTGCGGGGGCGATTATTAACAGGTCATACTTGTTCATCATGAACCGGCCGGCGTTGGGGCTGCTAGCGCCCTCCTCCCGCTCAAGAAATAGCTCCTCCAGATATTCTCCTCCCGAGATCTCGGAGAGCTGATCGAAGAGGCCGTACATCCTCGCGACCTCCTCTCCGGCTCGCGAGACGAAGGTGCAGACCCTGTTTTCTCGCGAAATCTCCTCCATCGCCGCCACGCTCTCGGCCAGATAATGACCTGCCCCGGTGACGGCCCAGGCGACGTTCTTCATCTATCGACTCACCCTTTGGATCGATAGACCATCAGACCTGACGGCTTATCACTCCAGCGGTCAGAATAGGCGTCCTGAAAAATAGAGAAAATATATAAAACATCATCTCGAATAGATTAGATGAGACTGATACTCCAAATCAGTCCCGGGGAGATAGAAACATGACTCATCATTTCGAAAACGCCCTAATAGGAGAGGCGCTGGTGGGAGAGGGGCCCGAGATCGCCCACATAGACCTCGTCATCGGGAGAAAGGGGAGCGCCGTGGAGCAGGCCTTTGTGACGGCCCTCGCCTCGCCGAGGATGGGCCACACCCCTCTTCTCGCAGTGCTGGAGCCGAACCTACAGCCCAAGCCCGCCACCCTCATGGTGAACAAGGTGACGATCAACAGCGCGAGCCAGGCCCTTCTTATGTTCGGCCCCGCCCAGGCCGCGGTGGCCAAGGCTGTTATGGACTCCGTCGCCGAGGGGACGATTCCCGAGGCGGAGGCCGAAAACCTGCTCGTCATCGTCTCGGTCTTCATCGAGTGGGACGCAGAAGACAGAAAGAAGGTCTTGGATTACAACTACAGGGCGACGAAGCTCGCCATCGAGCGGGCGATGAGGGGCGAACCGACGGTTAAAGAGGCCCTCGCGAAGAAAGATTCGGCGAAACATCCCTTCGCCTGATCTTTTTTTGTTTTTTCGATATTTCTGCTCAGGCTTAAGGCTGAATTCGAACGAAGTTGCCCAGGTCAAGCCAAAGATCCTCGCCTCAGAGGAAACGATAGCGATTGTACCTCAATCAAACCGGCTTGGCTTTCTTTCGATTTCTGGGTTACTTCATCCGACAAACCTTTTTGTCATGAAATACATATTGATTAAATTACATATCTATACGCAACTTACATCTCATTCATGTGAAATGGAGACTCGGAATCCAGCCCCGAAGTGAATCTGATGTGAAAAATAGATACTTAAAATCACGAATCATCGATCTCGGTCTGAGAAAGAATTTGTCTGGATGAATCTTTTGATCCAAACGTGGGTGGTAATCGAGATGAAAGGACCCTCAAAAAAGAAGGACGCCGAGGCCAAAATTAAAAACGCCTCAGGCAATTTCGTCAAAAGCAGCTGCAAGAGGGCGTTACGCTTAACTCTGACGCTATTAGTTCTTGGAGCTTTCGCGACTTCTGCGGCGGTGGCCAACGATCCACCGGTAGCCGTGGATCTCTCCTCGGACAAGGCGAGTCCACAAACAGTAGGAACCCCGATTAACTTCGAGGCGGTGGCTACCGATCCCGACGGAGACACTTTGCAGTACCAGTTCTGGGTCAAGG
>LGFT01000005.1:51573-57168 GCA_001509375.1 Methanothrix harundinacea
GACGTCGGGAACAACGAGATCGACTTCTGGGTCCGAGACGGAAATCACGCTGGTCCGGATAGCTTCGACTCAGAGAAGTTGATCCCGTTCACCATCCAGCCACCATCTAACCAGCCTCCAGTGGTAACGGCCCTCACCCCCAGCAGGGCGAGTCCCCAGATCGCCGGGACCCGGGTGACCTGGACGGCATCGGCGAGCGATCCCGATGGTGACCAGATCCTTTACAGGTTCTGGATGAAGGGCCCCTCCACAGGGAATATCTGGAAGGTGGTCAGGGATTGGAGCTCCAGCCGGACCTGGACATGGTCGACAAGCTCCGGTGATGCTGGACAGTACGACTTCTGCGTCTACGTCAGAGACGGAAAACACCAGCCTGCGGGCCGCTACGACGACTGCACTGGGTACAAGGGCTACCAGCTGATCGTCGTCAGGCCGGTCAACCAGCCGCCCGTGGTCAAGGCCCTCTCGCCGAGCAGATCGAGCCCATCGACGGCAGGATCGACAGTAGTATGGACGGCCTCGGCATCCGACCCCGAGAGGGACCTCCTCTACTACAAGTTCTGGCTGAGGGGGCCCTCCACAGGGAACTCCTGGACGGTGGCGAGGGACTGGTCCACCAGCAGCACCTGGACCTGGTCTTCGAGTCCGGGTGACGCGGGCTCCTACGACGTCTATGTCTACGTCAGGGACGGACGGCACGAGCCTCCGACCCGGTACGACAGCGCCAAGGGATACGGTGGATATCAGCTGACAGCCCCCGCCCCCGTCAATCAACCACCGACAGTGACGGCCCTCTCGCCGAGCAGGGCTAGCCCATCGGCGGCAGGATCGACAGTAGTATGGACGGCCTCGGCATCCGACCCCGAGAGGGACCTCCTCTACTACAAGTTCTGGCTGAGGGGGCCTTCCACAGGGAACTCCTGGACGGTGGCGAGGGACTGGTCCACCAGCAGCACCTGGACCTGGTCTTCGAGTCCAGGTGACGCGGGCTCCTACGACGTCTATGTCTACGTCAGGGACGGACGGCACGAGCCGGCGTCCGGATACGACAGCGCCAAGGGATACGGTGGATACCGGCTGACAGCCCCCGCGCCAGCGAGCCGGCCTCCGACGGTGACGGCTCTCTCGCCGAGCAGGCCAAGCCCTCAGGCGGCGGGATCGACGATCGTCTGGACGGCGTCAGCGACGGACCCCGACGGAGACCCTCTCCTCTACAAGTTCTGGATGAAGGGCCCCTCCACGGAGAACGCGTGGCAGGTGGTCCAAGACTGGACCGCTAGCCCCTCCTGGACCTGGTCCTCGGCTCCCGGCGACGCCGGAGAGTACAGCCTCTACGTCTACGTCCGGGATGGAAAGCACGAGCCGGCATCCCGTTACGACAGCGCCATCGGCTACAGCGGCTACCAGCTCGTAAGCACAGGGGGAGTCTATCAGCTCACCTCCGGTGCCGCGATCCAGGACAGGCCCTCCCTCATCTTTGCCGACGACGGCTATCTTCTCGCCTACCAGTCCTGGGAGACGGGCTCCCTCTACAGCGGCGACATATTCATGAAGAGGTTTGATCCCCGATGGGCCCAGCTCCAGAAGGTAGCGGCCACCGACGATCCTGCTTACCAGGACACCCCGTCGGCGATCTTCTCCGACGGCTACTACTACGTCGCCTACGTATCCGATGAGACGGGGAACTGGGATATCTTCGTCAAGAAGTACGACCGGAACCTGAACCTCGTCGAGACTAGGAGGATAACCACCTCCCCCGCCGACCAGGACAGTCCCTCTCTCGTCCGGGCTGGGGGCGACTTCTACCTAGCCTATCAGTCCTGGGAGACGGGATCTTCCTACGGGGGCGACATCTTCATCGAGCGGTTCAACTCCGCCTGGACGCCGATCCGAAAGATGAGGGTCACCACCGAGACTAGCTATCAGGACCGGCCGTCCCTCGCCTACTCGACCGACGACGATAGGCTCTACATCGCCTATGCGTCCGACGAGACAGAAGGCCGGGACATCTTCGTCAAGAAATACGACCGGAGCCTCAACTCTCTGGAGAAGAGGAGGATAACCTCCAGCTCGTCGATCCAGGACTACCCGTCTCTCGTCGTCCAGAGCGGCGAGTTCGACCTGGTCTACAGCTCTCAGGAGGGGGGAAGCCGCGACCTCTACCTGGGGAGGTTCGGCCCCGACTGGAGCCTCATCGAGAGAGTTCCTCTGACGGGAACTTCCGGCGACGAACTGTGGCCCTCTCTCATCTACAGCCCCTTCGACGGCCTCCTCTGGGTCGCCTACGTCCTCCAGGACGCCGTTGGCGGCGACATCTTCGTCCAGCCCGCAAGATCGATGACCGGCTGCTGGGCATCTATGGACTTCAGCGCCATGGTGGCCTACAGCCCCTACACCCTCACCGCCAGGTTCTATGGGCCGACGGGAGAGCTCGTCGACCCTTCGAGCCTGAGGCTGACCTGGAGCCCCGCTGACGCCGTCCTCACCAGCAGCACCCTCCGGAAGGTCTCGACGGGAACCTACCAGCTACAGTCGCGGTTCGGATCGGCGGGGCTGAAGACCTTCACCCTCAGCTCCGCCGTCAACGGGTGCAGCGCCGAGAATACGGTGACCGTCCAGGTGGCATGAGCAGAGGACAGGTCTGAGGAGAAAAACATCCGGCGATCGGTGGCACAGCTTCGCGCCACCAGTTGCCGACATTTTTTATTATTTGGGGGGGCAACCTCACGGGCCGACGCCGCCCTCGGAAAAACGCCCGTTATGGAGGGGATCGGTCGAAAACTGTAGCGTAAAGCCTCCTGTTGTACTCATCCATACTCCTTCGGACGTCCAGCGCAGTATAGACGTATAGGGCCAAGATAGGCGGGATGAGGACCAAACCGGCAGTTCCAAAGGTATCACCTGGGGTGATGGGACCGATTCCGCGAAGAGAGAGAAATGTCCCGAGCAGCACGAAATCAGCCACCATCAGGATCGCACCCTTGGCCGCCTTGCCGGCGTAGATGAGGCCCCCTCCTGCAAAAAAGAATAAAACCAGCAGCTGTCCCACGATAGGCTTCTTTCGCTCCAGCTCGTAGAACATCGCCTTCTCCATCTCCGGCATCTTCTGGGCGTTCTCCCATATGATCTGGAACTTCTCGTCCTCTCTCATGCTAAATGCCTCGATCATAATAGGTCAGGTCG
The DNA here is from genome assembly GCA_001509375.1 of Methanothrix harundinacea. Classification (GTDB taxonomy): domain Archaea; phylum Halobacteriota; class Methanosarcinia; order Methanotrichales; family Methanotrichaceae; genus Methanocrinis; species Methanocrinis harundinacea_D. Next base: position 54,757 of record LGFT01000005.1, read on the forward strand.
ATTTAAAGGTTAGAGTTTTCCCCCAACTGACGAAAAGTATTTTTATGGCATTATGCGTAACTGATATATAACTACAATATATATCAACTAAGAGGTCAAATTGGGGGGAGATCCATGTTAGCCCTTCTAGCTATCATCGCAGGTTCAGTCATCACGGGATACTCCGCATATAGGATCCGTGCTATCAGGAGGGGACAAGGGCGGAAGCTGCGGGATATGGAGATTTTAAGAAGGCTTGACGTCCCCCCAAAAAAGCAGGTTCGGGTCTGGAGTTTCTTCATGGTCTTGGGGCTTGTCCTCCTCACGCCGGGCTTGGGCTATCTCCTCTCTCTCGACCCGATCTCAGGCAGCGGAATCGATGCTACATATTCGGATCTGGTGGCTTCTTCACCATCGAGAAGCCCTGCCGTGGTTCCACCCTCCGAAAAGCTGGACAATAAGCCCCGAACCATCGATGAGGACGGATTTGGTTCCTCTAGCAGGACATTCTTCGCTTCGTCAGGTGGCGGCAGTAGCAAACGATCCTCTTCTGGAGGCGGCGGAACAACTTCGAGATCTTCGTCGAGCGAAAACGTCACCGGAGTCAACGAATCTTCTGGAGACGAAAATTCAATAACTTACGTCTCAAAGATAAACGATATTACAGAGATTTCGGAGAAGGAATCAGCTTCAAGCGGGCCGGAGATTGACACCGCATCTGAAGCGACATCGACCAAATCCGCCGAATCCGAGGACCGAAACGATGAGACTGGACCGAAGCAGACCGAAATCTTGACTGAATCAGCCAAGATAGACAAAGCGCCCGAAAAGATCTCCGCACAGGGAGCTTCAGACCCGTCTGAAATCGGTGAGATTGAACCGGCACTGGCTGAAGTCTCGACCGAATCGATAATCTTGGAAGCTGATCCTGAAAAGGAGACGGCTATAGGCTCCTCTGGTTATTCAGTGGCTGAAACCGTTCGAAGATCAACACATTCCGAGACTTTGAATGATCCAGCGATCATCGGCGCTCGACCGGATGATAGCATTTTCTCCGAAGCTTTGGAGCCTTCGAGGAATGAAAAAATGGCCGAGGCCGACCCGGCTGGGACGTCGACCAAAAGCGTGATCATCGACTCTGCTCAAGAACCGTTGATTTCTTCTGAAGACTCGGAGCTTTTGAAGGATGAAAACATGGCCGAGGCTGACCCGGCTGAGGCGTCGACCAAAAGCGTGATAATCGATACAGAGCCAGAAAAGAGCAGAGCGACAGATTCTGCCGCATATTCGGAGATGGAAGGAAAATTCGAACCATCCTCTTCCAAAACTTCGCCGAAGCCTTTGGATTTTGAAGGTGAGTGGGACCCGGCGGAAACTACGCCCCCATCCGCAGCACCGGATCAAGGCGAAGAAGCTGATCTGTTCAACCCAATACCAACCATCGAAGACCAAGCTGAGAACAATAACTCCGATCAATCCGCCAAGCCGTCCCCGAAGACGAGGCCGCGGATCGGCGGAGTAAAGAAACTTGAATTTAAGGAGGAGCCAGCACCATTGAAAAACGGAACCGGGAACGATTCGGAAGATGGGACCGAAGCGGAGAACAATTTGTTGCCGAATTTAGATGGGCCCTTCGGCAATTTCGAAACAGGACCCAGACTTGACACCTTCGGCCACGGGTTCGACTTTGAGACGGTGTTTCAAAATTTCAATTCGACGACAGGAATTGGCAAGAGAGTCGACAAAAATGTTACATCAAGCCCGGTGACGATCATGGAGTTTGAAAGAATCGATCTCGGATCGGACTTCCGCGCGGGATTCGGCTTAACTCCGACCAGCCCCTTCGGATGATCCAAGAGGAGTTTCGCTGATCGATCAAATGTTTAAGTTGCTCATTGTTCAAGGATGCGGGTAGAAATGGAGTTTGAAAAGGCCAAAATCCCAGATCTGAAGAGGATCAGAGCAAGTAAGATCTTCGTCCTCTTCTTCCTGCTTTTCTTCATATCAACGATCCATGGGGAGGAGCTCTCTTCCGGCGATTGGTCCGAGATGGGAAACGCTCAGGTCGGAAGGGGTGAATATGAGGAGGCTGTCAAAAGCTACGACCGGGCGATAGGGCTTGATAATTACAACCCCTACCTCTGGTACAACAAGGGCCTCGCCCTCACCAGCCTCGGTAGATACGAGGAGGCTCTCTACTGTTACCACAGGGCGACTAACATCAAGCCCTTCGACGCCGAGATCTGGATGCAACAAGGGCACGATCCTCACCAGAGTCGGCCAGCACGAAGAGGCCCTGGAATGCTACGGTCGGGCGGTCGAAATCGAGCCCAGCGACGCCGACGCCTGGAACAACAGGGGATCCGCCCTACACCAGCTGGGCCGATATCAAGAGGCTCTGGAATGCTACAACCGGGCGATCGAGCTCGACCC
>LGFT01000089.1 GCA_001509375.1 Methanothrix harundinacea
CTAACCTATATTACCTGGAAAACACAACAGTATACTGGGACAGGCAGACGGCATTCCTCCCCCGGTTGAAACCGGGGGTCTCCTGCCTGATTTTTATGACTCCCCGGCATACCAACCGGGTTCTCCTTACCCATACCCGATGATTTTACCCCAGGCATTGCTGATCTTCTTTAGGGCTAGTTTCAGGTCTTCGGAGAATACAGATCGCTGAAGAGCAATGGTACGCGGATACGGGTAGTTCAGGAGACCTTCCGCACGCCCGGTGACGTAGTAATGATAATATCCACTGAGGTAGAGTTCCGCATACCCGAGGGTACCCTTCATCCGGCGCGCAGAGGTGAGAACTGCGATGCGGTGATCATAGATGCATTCGGCATGAGCATCGAAGATGCGCAGAGAGAGATCATAATCCTCCAGGATTGATATATCCCGGTGACCGCCCGCCCTGATATACACATCCGTTTTTACTGCGAAATTGGACCCTATAAGCCAGTAGAAACCAAACGGATGAAGCAGAAGATAATATTGCCGCCATCCCCGTATGATGCACGAACAGAGAGTCCGGTTATAAAATCTGACCGGCCCCGTGCAGACGTCATAGCCGCCGGTCGTGAGTACTTCCTGTATCGTCTCCAGCCAGGCAGGGGGGTGGCGCGTATCTGCGTCCGTGAACACAAGGATCTCCCCGTTCGCTGCTTCGGCCCCATCCCCTCGGGCACCGCCGATCCCGGTTCGCTTCTGGGAAATAACCCGATCGGCAACGGTTGCAGCGTACTCACAGGTGCGATCAGATGATCCTCCGTCGACAACGATGATCTCGTAGGTCTCCCGCGGGATGCTCTGGGCTGCAAGCGATCCCAGACAGTCGAGAATGGTCGCCTCTTCATTGAGTGCGGGAATGATTACCGATATCATAGAGATCACCGGGTGCGGAATAAGTGATTGTTCATGAGCGTACGGTAGCCCCTTCCAGTGGCCGGAACCAACAATGTTCGGCAGCCGTAGACCGGATAGCCGATAAGGAAGATAACCATTACGGCAGTTGCGGCAACATCGATCGCAAACCACCTTGAGATCAGCTCAAACGCCGCAACGGAGAGTGCGGCAGTGATGCCGAGGAGGAGAAATCCGTTTCTCAGGCCGATACCGACAACGGTGGTATAGGTGGTCCCCAGATCATCGTGATAGTCCAGGATTTCGTGTACAATCAGCGCCTCGCAGCAGAGTAAGGTGCAGATGAGGGCCGATGCGACAGGGAGGGAGAGGAGTGCAGTGATTGCGCCTCCAGCAAGGATATACCCCGCGAGAAACGGCAGTCCGCCGAACATCACGCCGTGGCAGATGATGTCCATTGCAAACCGATCCTTGAACCTGATAGGTGGTGCCGAATAGAGCGTCAGGGCAACCAGGCAGAGAAGGGTGAAGACGAATCCCATGCTCGATATGGCGAGGGAGGCGAGGAGCGGTATTCCTGCGAGTGCCACGCACATGCCGACGACCTCTTCCTTCGCTATCAACCTCTCGGCAAACGGGTTTTTTCCCTGTTTCGTCTTCCCTAGATGGCTTTTGTCAATCTCTGCATCATACAGATTATTGATCACAAATCCATATGCGGTGACGCAGAAGAACAGGACAAAAACCACGATGAGGCCGGATGAGAGGCCCACGGCGAGGAAAGCTCCGGCAAGCGGGAAGAGCGGATAAAATTTAACCCAGTCTCCCGTGCGGAGCATTCTCCAGTATCCCTGTAGTTTATCCATAGTCCTATGCTCCCTCGTGTGAACGATTACGATCGGGTACTACGCCGGGTATCCTGCTCCGCCAGATCCCGGAGAGTCGGTTGATGCCGGCGGATGGCCGTGGAGACGCTCTCGATTGCGATCTGTGGTTCCATGTTCCCGATACCGGCTCCTGCCGTTTCACTGCCTCTGCGCCATTCCGGACCACATGGAAGCAACCGCCTGCTCAATGGTCTCTTCGACATCACCCTGCAGTCTGCCGAAGAGATGCAGGTGAATGAGCATAAAGTTCGGGTACCAGAAATTTGCCAGGAACACCTCTCTGTTGACTCCTGTCAGTATTCCCCGGGAGACAGCTCTCTGGTACAGTTCATCGAGGGCAGAGAGATGGACGGATATCATCTCTTTTGCCTTTTGGGTGATATTCGGAGAGGAGGTGAACTGTTCGAAGAAGAGGGTCTGTTTCGGATTTTCAAACATCCAATGAAGCACCTGTCGTTTGACATTCAGGATCTGTTCTTCCACAGGGGTCCCCGGGCGAATAGCCTCGTCCACCACATCAGCGAGTGCCCGGTGAATGGAAGAATAGAGTGAATCGATAAGGTCTTCTTTTGTCCGGAAGTACCGGAAGAGGGTTCCTGCCGACACCCCGGCACGGTCCGATATCTGCTGGGTCGGTGTTGCATGAAACCCCTGGGTCGAGAAGAGATCGATCGCTGCCTCCATCAACGCCTTCCGTTTTTCTTCCGATACAGGCCTGCTCAAACGAATACCTCCACATCTCCAGCATATCTCAGGAGATCCAGTACTATCTCCGTCTCCTCCACATAAATAAGTGACTACTCATTCAATCAAATGTTACAATCTACTACCGGAGAAATACAGGGGCACGGGCTCCGCAAGAAAGTACCGGTTGATGCGGGGGGGCGTTATCCACGAGGACCGTCAGCCTCATGAGCAGCACCCGTCCCGGAAAAGCCGGATCCGGGGGAGACCACCAGCCCGCGGCATTCCGGGGCCGTGAGCGGGTCCATGCAGATACCGGAAATGTCGCGATTAAGAAAGTTTCCCGGCGGTAAACTGCTCCGCCCGCTCCTTGAGCGCCCGGTTCATCTGCAGGAACCCGAGATGCGTCGCCCTGAAAGTGCGGGTGAGGTCGACGACGGGCACCAGCAGCCCCGTGAAGACCTCGGCCTGGACGAACCGGGAACCATTGCCCTCGGGAGCGATGGTGAACCGGTGTTCTCCGTCGAAGATCCCCGCAATCAGGACCCGGCCGACCCACCGGAGCTCGTGGTCTTTTGCGACCCGGAGCACCCTCGGGGAAAACCGCATGCTCTTCATTCCCGGGGGCCGGATCTCAACCGAGAGCTGTGTTCCCACCCAGGGTTTCCCCTCGACCGAGAGGATGAACGGGTTCCACTCCGGGTAGGAGACGAAGTCGGTCAGCACCTGCCAGACGACTCCGGGCGGGGCGTCAACGACGGTTTCGGCCCTAACCTCCCGGACCAGGACCACGGAGGGGACCGTCAGGAGGGCGGTCATGCTCTCGTCACGATCGCACCGGTGAGCCGCGAGGAAGAAAAGGCTTTCTTCCTCCCGCAAAACCCGGAGAAGGGGAGGCGGTCCGGGAGCGGTTGCCCCCGGGGCGGCCGGAGAAAAGAAGTCATCCCCCGCGAAACCAATCTCTGAGAGTGACACCATGACGGCAACAGGATACGAGACCTTCTCCCCGGGGGAACCCGAAGAACTCGGACCGCTCGGCCTCGCAGCCGGCGCACGGCTCGGGCTCGATCGTTTGAGAGACCTGCAGGAGCGCCACGAGCTGGAAGTCGTCCTCTACTTCGACGAAGGCCTCGCCCGGAACTCGACGCTCGATACGGACTACGCGGACTTCCAGATCGTCCCGGTGCAGGCCCGACCGTTCATGCCGCTGCAGATCTTTCTGCGAGTGATGGCTGAGCACGATCCGGGGTTTGCAGACCGCATGCGCCGGGAACCCCCGTCGGTCGAAGTCCTGGAGACCGGGACGTTCAACCGCTCCTCCGGGTGCGTCCAGTGCACACGGCCGTACGTGAAAGGACTGCTGCTGTAACATGCCGGTCTAGCGGCGGGGAGTGAGTTCGCCGGTCCCGAGACCAAACTCGGCAAGGACCCGCCGGCAGGTGCAGTGGCTGCCCAGGTGGCAGATTGCAGCCCTCGTCGCCTCGAACCGGACGGGAAAGTCGATCCCGGGGATCAACTCGGGAAGGTCGCCGAACCCGAGCGTGATGTGCGGCGAGTAACGCTCATACGCAGAGGTCTTCGGGAACCGGAGGAGGCAGTCGACGGATGGCGCCGACGCCTCCCCCACGAAGATCGGAGGCCCGACCGGAGGTGCTGAATACGGCTTTAAAGCGTTCATCACGGTCTTGTGAAAGAGCTGGTGGATCTCTGTCCGGAGGATATGGAAGGCGGAGACGGTCCCCCCCATGCCCGGACGGTGTTTTGCGACGGCGTCGATGGTCATGGCCATGGGGGAGCACTGCCGGGTTATCCGGTCCACCTTCGCGGTGATCTCCGGGACGTCCCCGCTTCTTGCCGGGAGCATCGCGACCGAGATATGCGGGAGGCAGTTCTCTCTATCGAGGCGTATCCCTCCGTCCGGGTTGCCGGCGAGCAGGGTCCGGTTCGCGCCGATAGCGAGGTCCATGATCGGCCCGGGCGGCAGGAGGACGACATCGATGGCAATCGTATCGGGAAGTTCGTTCATGGGGCCGAACAGGCGGGAGAGGTAGAAAAGAGTTTTCCCCCGGGCTCATCCGCCCGCACTATGGCGCTGCCGGTTCACGCCGGGCTCCAATCACCACTTCACGCCAAATACCGGCTCTTCCTCGACGATATTCGTGATCCTCCGGACGCTCGCCTCCACGGGGGTGTCCTTTCCGCTGCAGAGCCCCATCTTCAGTTGCTCCAGGCCTGCATCCACCGAATCATCCTTCGACCGGACACCGCTCACCGTCACCCTGAACGTCAGCGTCACCAGCCACTGGGTTGTTTCCATCTCCTCTCCTCCAATGAGGACGGAGTATACCGCCGGC